>NZ_JBHTGY010000053.1:0-54876 GCF_042676305.1 Paenibacillus sp. GCM10027630
GGTGGGGTTGTGTTTTAACTATGTCATGGAAAAACTTTGTGAATTTTCACACAATGATTTACTAAGTTGATGATGTGTAAGGTCTGATGCAACGCTAGTGGAAAAGCTCCATCTAATGAAGCTCTTATGGTGAAAAAACGGCGTATATGATGGGATTAACAGGATGATTTCCTGTTATTTGGGTAATTTGTCTGCGTGGCCCGATATTAGCGTGAGGATTTCCCGTTAATCCTGGGAGGACTCTGTTCCAATTCCATTTCATCCAATCACCTTTGCGTTTATTTTCAATATTGCGCCATGCGCCAGATCAGCATCGCGAATAGGCTGCGGACACTAATAAAAATACGTAAATTAAATTACAAAAAAAAATATATGTAATAAAATTTACAAAACTTCAATACCAAGTTTACACTCCTCAAATAGTTGATCGGTATAATTGCCTTCATGAAGCTATAGGAGGTAATCATTCTAATGAAAAAATCATTGCGATTTACCCAAATGTCCATGCTGCTGGTTGCTGCTATATCCATGTCGCTTACCGCTTGCGGGTCCACTGGGTCACAAGGGGGAGCTGTCCCTGCACAAGCTGGGAAAGAATTGAAGCTGTTCGGGTTAAGCAAGACAGAGACACCGGATGAGCTTTATGAAAAAGCTAAGAAGGAAGGGAAAGTGGTTGTCTATTCTCCTTCCGCACGCGCCAACGATGCCAAGAAAACATTTGAAGCCAAGTATCCGGGCATTACGGTCGAAGTGTTCAAGCTGAAGTCTAATGATTTGATGGATAAGCTCATTAAAGAGCAGGATGCGGGCTTATTTAACGCCGATGTGATTATTACCAAGGAAGTCAGCGGCGCTGTTGGTGAGGAGATGGTCAAGCCGGGTCGAGTGTACAAATATTTGCCTGAGGATATCGCACCGAATGTAGATGAACCTTTTCGCACGAAGGACGGGTACGCCAACTATTTGGAAATGAGAACCTTGTACTACAATACGGAAGCTTACAAAGCTGCTCCTGTCTCAAGCTGGTGGGATTTGACGACACCGGAATGGACAGGCAAAGTATACTTGGTTGACCCGCTCAGCTCGCCTGCTTTTATGGATTTGTTCACAGGGATGGTAGTTAATAGCGATGACATGAAAAAGGCATATAAAGATAAATTCGGTAAAGAAATTGAACTGCACGGAACAGAAAATGCAGGCTACGAATTTATTAAACGTCTTAGAGAAAATAAACCTGTTGTCCTTAAAGGCAGCGGCGATGTGCTGGATGCAATCGGTAAAGCCGGGACAAAAAGCCAGGCTGTAGGAGTTGCGGTGCCAGTATAATGGGAGCAAGCCGTCTGACAATTTTAAGGGAAATTACGTTCCCGCTGGTGCTGCCGGCTATTCTTTCCGCATTGATTCTTACGTTTACCAAGGCGATGGGATCTTTTGGCGTACCTGCTTTATTGGGGCTGCCTGTTGAATATTACACCATTGCGACCATGCTTTACAGCGCGATGAGAAACAGAATGACGACCGAAGCTTATGTATTAAGTCTGATTCTCATGTTTATTTCGATGGTCACGATCTATTTCAACCAGAGGATGATAGGGAAAAGAAAAAGCTTCGTCACTATCGGCGGCAAGGACGGCAGGAAGACGCTGACTCCTCTTGGCAAATGGCGAGTGCCGGTAGCGGGCGGCACGCTGCTGTTCATGCTGGTCATCGGTGTGTTTCCATTAATCTTGCTGCTGTGGCAAACCTTTATGTTAAAGGACGGAAACTACAGCTTCAGCAATCTGACCTTGCATTATTGGACCGGGGAATCTAATTTCAAGATTGCCTCTGGGGAGCCAGGTGTGCTGCGTAATAATGCGATGTATCTGGCGTTAATTAACTCGCTGAAAATTGCTCTCATTTCCTCGATTATAGCGGCACTATTTGGTTTGCTGCTTGGCTATGTTATATCCAGAGGAAGGAAGCTTTTGATTGCACGCTGGATTGAACAGATTTCATTTTTACCTTATCTAATACCGGGCATTAGCCTGGCAGCTATTTATATTTCGATGTTTGCCAAACCTATATTATTTTTGCCGGCCTTATACGGTACGCTTACGCTGATAATTTTGATCTCCATAGTTAAGGAGCTGCCTTTTACAACCCGTGCCGGCAATAGCGCTATGCTTCAGGTCGGAGGAGAGCTGGAGGAGGCCGCCGTTATTCAGGGAGCTTCCTGGTTCCGCAGGTTTTCCAAAATCCTGCTTCCACTCAGTAGAAAAAGTCTGATCAGCAGCTTTTTGCTCGTATTCATAGGCGTAATGAAGGAGATGGACTTAATTATTTTACTGGTTACTCCGACGACGGGAACGCTGACGACCCTTACATTTTGGTATGCGGAAAAAGGATATTTTCAATTTACCGACGCCATTATTACGATCATTATTGTCATCATTATGATGATGTACTTTTTGGCTACGAAACTTGGAAAAGCAGACCTGACGAAAGGGCTTGGAAACTGATATGAGCATCATTCAATTAAGCAACGTCAATCAATATTTTGATAAAAACCATGTGCTGAAGCAGATCAATCTGGAGGTTGAGGAAGGCGATTTCATGACCTTTCTGGGACCATCGGGCTGCGGAAAAACGACAACGCTGCGAATTATTGCGGGCTTGGAAAAACCTGAATCGGGGATCGTTACCATTCAAGGAAAAATCGTAGACCATGGAGAAATGCATGTCCATGCAGCTCCATCGGCAAGAGGATTGAGCTTGGTATTTCAAAGCTATGCGCTTTGGCCGCATATGACTATTTTCGATAATGTTTCTTTCGGACTTGAAGTCAAGAAGATACCTAAGGCAGAAATTCGGAAGAAGGTAGAGCTTGCTCTTGAAAAAATGCGTATCCGCGATCTTATAAACCGCTATCCTTCCGAATTATCGGGAGGGCAGCAGCAGCGGGTTGCCATTGCCAGAGCTATTGTGACAGAGCCGAAAATTCTTTTGCTGGACGAGCCGTTATCCAATTTGGATGCCAAGCTGAGGATCGAAATGAGAACCGAGTTGAAAAGATTGCATCGGGATATGAAGACAACGATCATTTATGTGACGCATGATCAGGTAGAGGCGCTCACAATGTCAACGAAGATTGCGCTGTTTTTTGACGGGAAGATTGTGCAGGTGGATACGCCGCGAGGCTTATATAGGAATCCCGGTACGCTTCAAGCGGCTGATTTCATCGGGAATCCTAGCATCAACTTGATTGAAGCGAGATCTGTGGAGACAGAAGGAATGCTGCGGACGACATCCAGCTTGGGCCAATTGGACTTTTTCTATGAAGGCACTCAGAGCGGTGAAGTTGTGCTGGCCTTGAAGCCGGAAGATATTCACATTTCCAGGCTGCCATCGGAGGGCGCGATTCCATGCCAGGTTTATTCCGTTCTGCCCGCGGGGTCAGAAACCTTGATCCAATTGCAGCAAGGCGACAGGGGCTTGTTGGCGAAGACGATTGGGGAGGTTGATTACGAGATGGACAGCACAGTATGGATTTCTTTCCCAGCCGACAAAATCAATATGTATGACAAGCTGTCCAAGAAATTAATTTCAAAAAACCGCATTTAACTTAATTGGGGATATAGGAGCTGTACTGCTTTCGCAGCGCAATGAAATGCTCCAGCTGCTTTAATGTAGCTTCCTTGTTATGCATCCCTGCAGCGACAACCAGGCTTTCGACTAACGCCATTGGCGCTACCATAGAGTGGAATTCCCACATCTGGCCGCGGAATGAATAAAGAACGATATCAGCTAAAGCATTCATATCGGAGACAAGCTGGTCCGTTATTAATATAGTTGTATAACCGGTTTCTTTGGCATGGCGCAGAAGTATTTCGGTTTCGGCAAGCATTCTCACAAAGCCGAAAATAACAACCGTGTCCTCCTTGTGAAGGTGGGCAAGAGCTTCGAACAATTCGCGGCCGCTCTTTGGAGTTGTCGTTGCTGCATAACCGAAGCGGGTAAGTCTGAATTGCAGCAGATCGCCTAACGCTTCGGAAGGTCCGGGAGCGAAGATATGTATATGGCGCGAGCGGTTAAGCGCTTGGACAGCCAGGTTGAAGTCCTCACGTGAAAGATGGGCGGAGGTTTCTTTTAAATATTGAATACTAAGATCGATCATATCACCCGGCAAGTCATCGGCGCCTACTTTGTTCAGCAGGTTCTGAATCTTATTGGCAGGCGAAATATCCCCGTTCTCATGAATGATGGACAGCTTATAATCCTTGAGGTTTTTGAAGCCGGCAGCTTTCCAAAATCGGGATACGGAGGCAATGCTGATTTGTAGCTCGGAAGCCATATCCTGCTCGGTAAGAGTAACGATTCTGGTTCCGTTTTTTTCGATAAAATCAGCTATCTTTTTTTGATTGGCTGACATATTTTCCAGATTCCATTTGAAACGCTTGTCCATGAGGATGTCCCCCTTTCTTGAAATAATAATATCATACAACTAGGAGAGAAGAGAATGAAAATTGATTTCCACACCCACGTGAAGCTATCCAAGAAGGTGACGTTCTCGCCGGAATATTTGCAAGAAAGCATACTTGAAGCCAAGGAAAATGGGCTTACGGCAATCACCTTGACGGAGCATTTTAATACAACGCGATTTTTTGACATTTATGACTTTCTTGACAGTAAGTATGCTTATCATGAAGACTATTACGATATTGACGGCTTTAAGCTGTTTGCAGGTATGGAGATTGATGTGAAGGAAGGCGGGCATATTCTGTTCATTGGAAACCGGAAGGACGTGCGGAAGATCCGTGAGCAGTTGTACGGTTATGAAGAGGAAGGAAGCTTTATCCCTGTAGCTGATTTATTTCGAATGGATGGGGTCAGCGATATGATCAAAATTGGTGCTCACCCTTTTCGGGAATCCAATCCGCTGCATCATTTGCCGGAAGACATTCTTAGGCAGTTCGATTTTTTTGATCTGAACGCCAAGGATTTATACAAATACGGGATATCGGCTATGCAAGAGCAAGTTAACGATTTTGCCCAAAAGCTGGGCGTGCCTGTAGTCGGTGGAAGCGATACCCACCATCCTTTACAGTTTGGAAGTGTTATTAATGTTCTTGAAGAGGAATGCAGTACTATCCCGCAGCTCAAGCAAACCATTCTTAAAGGTAAATATGAACTGGAAATTTCCCCGTGCTTGACGACCAAGGTAAAGGCAGCTTCAATGGTTAAAGAGGTAATCAAAGCAAGCATGAAGAACGGCTAATACGTCATTTTCCCATAAACGATACCGACTATCCCCCCATAGATGTGTAAAAGAAAGAACCTTCACAACCACTTTTATAGCGGTTTTGAAGGTTCTTTTTGCAAGCCAATATTAGGGTCAAGCTTCGGAGTAGTGTCATCCTTGGAGAGCATAAAATCATCGAGGCTAAGGTCTGCTTTACTCTGATTACAGAGCATACAGGCGCATACGCAATTAACGGGTGTCGTATGACCACCCTTCGCCCGGGGCAGCAGGTGATCGATGGTATCGCCGTATTCTCCGCAGAAATAGCAGGTGTATTGGTCGCGCTGCAATATATACTGACGAAAGGTCTTATTGCTGTACACGCGGAGTACGGTATTGCGGTTTATGACGATGGCCGCATGCTCTCGTACAAGGGTAACGGCGGTTTCCAGGTCCGTTTCCTGCTGCCAGCGACGGCCTTTATCCGTTCTCCCACGCATCCTTAAGATGCCTTGTCGGTTTGGGACAAGTATGGAGGCGTCGGGTCCTCCCAGTTTTGGCGGAGGTGCAGGAAGCGGCCGGTGAGCTATTCGCCTGGGTGGCGAGGATTGCGGCTCTTGCCGCTGGTCGTGTGACCTTTTGGCGTCCTTCAGCCGCTTGCGGCAAGCTTTGCAAGTTCCGCGGCGAGACTCTTTGCCTGAACGTTTGCCCGTTCTGCGAAGAAAGTCAGCAAGCAGCTTTGGCATTTTGCAGCTGGTGCATTGTTTATATCTTAGGTTATCCGATTCCATACCGGGTTGGCTTGCTAAATCCTGCTGATTCTGCTCCAATATGACCACCTCAAAAAAGTGTTGTTACAGCATAGATTAACTCTATTGTACAACAAAATGTTTTTTTTCAGTAATCATGCCACGTAACAGTGAAAATAGCGGGCATTGACAAAATGGTTGATTAGAAATATTGTATAAATGAAAGAAAACGAAACTAATAAAATAACTAAACGAATCTAAATAATTTCATTTTACAGAAGGGCAGGAGGATTCATGGCATTAGTATCATCCACATCTATGCTGCAGCAGGCAAGAAAGCAAGGATACGCGGTTGTAGCCTTTAACGTTCATACGTTAGAAATGCTGCAAGCCGTAGTTGACGCCGCGGAAGAGAGCCATTCGCCGCTTATTTTGCAAACGACTGTAGGCACTGTGAAGCATCTGGGCATTGAATATATTGCAAATGCGGCACGAACAGCGGCGGAAAAGGCGCGAATACCGATTGCGCTTCATTTGGACCATTGTCAAAGCTTCGAGCTCATTATGCAATGCATTCGGGCTGGCTACACTTCAGTTATGATTGATCAGTCGATGCACCCATTGGAGAGAAATGTAGAGATGACCAGAAAAGTGGTCGAGGTAGCCCGTGCATTGAATGTGAATGTGGAGGCTGAATTAGGCAAGGTTGGCGGTGTTGAGGACGATATACATGTTGATGAAGATATGGCATCTCTTGCAGATCCCGATGAGTGCCAGCGTTTTGTTGAGTTGACGGGAGTATCGACACTGGCGCCAGCCATAGGTACTGCACATGGTATATACAAGGGCGAACCGAATATTGATTTTCAAAGAATTGAGGCAATTGCAGGTAGGGTTGAAGTGCCGCTCGTGCTGCACGGAGGCTCTGGAATCCCGGAAGCGCAGGTGAAACGATGTGTAGCGTTAGGAATGGCCAAAATGAATGTAGCGACTGAGTTAAAGAACGCATTTACGAACTCTTTGCAGCGTTTCTTTGTCGAGCATCCGAATGATCTGGACCCGCGCTCTTACATGTCTATTGCCAAAACGGTTGTTAAACAATTGGCGTTACAAAAGATGGAGCTTTGCGGCTGCACTAATAAAGGTTAGCTGCTGCGGGCTGAGAAGGTGGCGAATAACATTCCGAACACATATCTAGTCGGTATTGATATTGGTACTTCCGGTTGTAAGGTCGCCCTGTTCGATACGGAAGGTACCGTTCTATTTCAAGGAACAGAGCCATACCCAACTCATTATCCGCAGCCCGGGCATGCGGAGCAAAATCCGGATGATTGGTGGCGCGCAGTATGTGTTAATCTTCAAGCTATGTTTAAGCAAACAGGCGTACTACCCGATCAGATTAAGGGAATAGGGGTCGATGGACAGAGCGGGGCTGCAATTCCGGTTGATCGACAAGGACAGCCATTGAGGAATGCCATCATTTGGTTGGACCGCAGGGCTGCCCCACAATGTGATCAATTAATACAAACGATCGGCCCGGATAGGCTGTTTGAGGTTTCCGGAAATCCGATGGCACCTTCCTATGTCACGGGTAAAATACGTTGGATTCAACAGAACGAGACTGAAGCTTATAAACAATCATCCAAATTTTTACAGTGTAATAGTTATATTGTATATAAGCTGACAGGGGAATATTCCCAGGATGTGTCGCAAGGCAATGGTCTTCATGCTTTTAATATTGGAACAAAGTCATGGGATTATAATCTTGCTGAGCAAATGGGGATAGCCCCAGAGCTGCTTCCATCTATTTATGAATGCAGTGATATAGTGGGCGGAGTGACCGCTCTTGCAGCTTCGGTAACCGGCTTGGCCGTTGGAACGCCCGTTGTGGCAGGTGGACTGGACGCAGCTTGCGCTACGCTGGGTGCCGGCGCCATCCATGTTGGAGAGGTTCAGGAGCAAGGAGGCCAGGCTGGTGGTATGAGCATTGTGATGGACCAGCCTATCAAGAACAAGAAGCTGATACTTAGCTGTCATGTCGTAAAAGATATGTGGATTCTGCAGGGGGGAACGGTAGGAGGCGGCAGCTTGAACTGGCTGAGGCGAGAATTTGCTGGTGAAAGCAAGGATTCGGGGCAGTTCTTCCAGCAAGTTAATGAAGAAGCCATGCGTATTCGGGCAGGCAGTGAAGGGCTCGTGTTCCTTCCCTATATGGCAGGGGAGCGTTCGCCAATCTGGGACCCCGAGGCCAAGGGTGTATTCATCGGCTTATCCTATGAAAAAACAAGAGGGCATATGGCTCGGGCCATTATGGAAGGCTGTGCTTTCGCTTTGCAGCACAATCTTAGGACTGCTGAGGAGAGTGGAGCCCGGATTAACATCTTGCACAGCACCGGGGGCGCAGCTAACAGTGCGCTTTGGACTCAAATTAAGGCGGATGTGACGGAGAAAACATTCAAGGTCTCTTCGTCCGACTCTGCAACTACGTTGGGTGCAGCCATCTTGGCGGGTGTGGGAACCGGAATTTACCGGAATTATGAAGATGCGGTGGCGAGGACTGTACGTATGAGCCGCGAGCAAATGCCTAATTCGGATAATCAGCAAATATACCGGACGGTTTATGATATTTATCTGGAAACGTATAGCAGACTGCAAGATTTATTTCCGAGGATGGGAGGGTGAACCTTATGAAAGCAGCCGTATTGTATGCGCCTAATGATATACGTGTAGAAGATATTGATATTCCTGACTTGGAATCCCATGAAATCTTAGTGAAGGTGAAAGCAACGGGAATATGCGGCTCTGATTTGCCGAGGGTTCTGGGAGAAGCAGCTCATCATTATCCTATCGTGCTGGGACATGAATTTGCCGGGGTCGTAGACCAGATAGGCAGCGGAGTTACCCGAGTGAAAGTAGGCGACAGAGTCGTAGGAGTACCGCTCAAGCCTTGCAGGCAATGTGATGATTGCCGCAGCGGCAATTACGCTCAATGCAAGCATTATTCCTTTATTGGCTCCAGAGTCAATGGAAGCTGGGCGGAATATGTTGCGATTCCTGAAGACAATGCGATCCTGTTCGGTGAGGATGTAAGCTTTGAAGAGGCTGCATTGGTGGAACCATCGGCAGTAGCTCTGCATGCCTTGCAGTTAATCCAGTTTCAAGGCGGAGAGCATGTGGCCATTCTGGGTGGCGGCAATATTGGTTTGCTCGTTCTGCAATGGGCCAAAATTTTGGGAGCAAGAGAGGTTACGGTATTCGATATTGATGAACAGAGATTGAAAACAGCCCAATTATTGGGAGCTGATCATGTCATTAACTCGCTGAATTCTGGGTCCGAGGATAAATGGAAGAGCATCACAGGCGGTAAAGGCTTTGGTGTGGTCATGGAAACCGCAGGCTCCGACATAACCATGAGACAGAGCTTTGAGTTAGCTTCAAATAAAGCGAAGGTTTGCTTCGTTGGGACCCCTGTGCGTGATTTAACATTTTCGCATAAACAGTTTGAGCAGATGAATCGCAAAGAATTTACGCTGACAGGCTCATGGATGTCTTATAGCGCACCTTTTCCAGGAAAGGAATGGGAAACCACGCTTCATTTTTTGCGTAAAGGCCAACTGAATTTCAAAGATATCGTATTTAGCAGATTGGAGCTGGATCAGATCAGCGAAGCTTTCGACTTATATCGAAAACCCGGTGCAGTGAAAGGTAAAATCATGCTGCTCAACCGTTGAACATTTAAGTTGAATTACCAATAATCCAAAGTCTTCCTCACCAATCAGCCAATTGTCTTTTCAGTGCAAATTCTTTATACTACTGTGATAACGAAATCAATCGGAATATAACGAAACGAAAATATAGATTTGTGAGGGAGCCTTAATGGAAACAGAGCACGTGGGCCGCAAGATGAGAGGTTTGGAAAGGCATCAATTCATTATCAACTATTTGAAGCATCATAAGAGCGCGGATGTTTCGTTTCTGAGCTCAGAGCTGAAGGTTTCGGAAGTCACGATTCGCAAAGATTTGGAGAAGCTGGAGCGCGACAAGCTGCTCCTTCGAAGCCACGGTGGCGCCGTAGTTAATGAGCATTTGTTCCTGGAGCCCTCTTTTGTAGAGAAGGAGGATAAATTTACAGCGGAAAAATCGGCGATTGCCGAAGAAGCCGCCAAATTTATTAAGGATGGAATGACGATAGCGTTGTCGACAGGCACGACGATTAGTCGTATGACATCACGGATTAAGGATCGAACATCATTGACAGTCGTTACCAATGCCATTAACATAGCTACAGCCATGATGGGACTTGACAGTATTCAAGTTTTTTTGACTGGCGGCCATATTCGTCCCCATACGTTTGCGCTTGTCGGAGAAACAGCAGAGAAAGCTTTGGATGGCGTATATGTGGAATATGCGTTTATTGGAGCTAATGGATTCAGCATAGATCAGGGCTTAACGACTCCAAGCATGGAAGAGGCCAGAGTGGTCCGGGGAATTATCGATCATGCCGAGCATGTGGTTGCGCTGCTGGACTCCAGTAAATTCAATAAAGTCGCTTTTTATCGTATTGTTAACATAGATAAGATTGATACTGTAATTACGGATAGGGATGCTCCGTCCGGTGTCATTGACCAGCTTCGTGAGAAAGGAATCCGAGTTATACTTGCGTGAAAGATTAGTTGAGGATATGGGTAGGAATTAAAAATAATTCCTATCGTTTTATAAGGGTATAAGATTATAGCATATGAAAATAAGGAAAGCAATAAAATGCTTGAATTTTCCAAGTGGATATAGTAATGTACAAGAGTAGTAATTGTACGTACTATACTATTGATAATCAAAGAGGTGGAATCGACCGTGGAGAAAATGTGCATGGAAATGATGATGGGTATGTGTATGGAAGACATGATGTGCAAGATGAAAAGCATGAAGATGATGATGGACAAAATGATGGAAATGAACATGATGGAAAACATGGATATGAACATGATGATGTCCAAAATGCAAGAATGCGATGAAATGATGACTATGATGATGACTATGATGCGTGAAATGAAACAAACTTCGATGTAATTCAAGCTACATACAGCATGTTCATTGACCAAAATGAATATGCCGGTTCTATGCAGAGCATTTGTTTGCATGCATTATGTTTTATCGCCAATAAAGCAGCCCAACTGCTTTATAGAACCATGCCACTGGCAGAGCGGATCACTGCATGCCATTCTATTTTATATACGTATTTCTTTAATCCTTCTCGAAATAACAACCCTCTGATTCCTCAGCTCCCAAACCTGTTCCCTCAAAGTTTCGATCTGACTGCTATCTTTACTCTTCCGAAGCTGTTCGTAAATCTCCAACATCTTACCATTAATCATATCGAACATTCTCCATAGGTTATATTGAAGCGTTTCTTGCAATTCATGCTGAATATGGGTGTCTTTATTACTTAACGTCTGCAAAATCTGCTGCTGCCATTCGGTGTCGCCAAGCTTGCGAGCATAGTTATAGAGATCCAGATAATCGTCTACCCACAATAAGGATATTTGTTTTGAAGTAGAAGAAATCATTATCAGCATCTCCGTTCGAAATTTAGTAGTGTTCTTATACCGAGTATTATACTAGGAATTATCAGAAATGCAATAGTGAAATATAAATTTTTCTTTTTGGGTTTGGATGTATGGTTTTAGTTGATTAAAAAACTTTCAGCATCTATGATGAATATGAGTCCCAATGAACAGAAGGAAATCGGCGGGAATTATTGCATATATTGATTTCGTAAGGGGTGTGTGGTAGTGCGCAGACGTTTGGTCATAGAGGCAGTTATGCTTGCTATTTATGGAGAGATGCTAGTTCCGGATAGGGATGTGGAGTATCTTGTTCCCTATTCAACTATACAGGAGCTGTACGAGCTAAGAGAGAGCAAGGAGCCTATTATGCCGGAGTCGGATGATGAAATCCATGTGCGGACGAAGATTAACGAGCTTATCAACATGACGGAAGAGCCGTTTAACCGCAAAAAGATTGAGCGCGCACTGTCCGTTCCTTGGGCCAAAAGCTCGCCTCTGCCATTGAACAGTAAAGTAACTCTTACTATTATTTATGCAGTGGAGAATGCGGAATATGGAGAACAGTTCGACCCGATAGAAACGGATCTTATATTGACCTCCCTTCATGAGAAGGTACCTATGCTTACGGACCAGCCGGAGTTTGTGGATAGACTGATTGAGGCAGAGGTTCCCGTGCAAGTGTATGATATGGATGATTTCGAATATGCAGTCGAGGGAGATTGAATAGATCATCATGCAGATCACAGCCCCCATTCGAAAAGTGCTTCTAATGAACGCCTCCTCCAATATTATATTTAACTATATCGGTATTTTTGTGAATTTATATATTTGGGAGCAAGGGCACAGCATATTTGATGTTACGTGGTTTAACCTGATCTTGTTCATGACTTGGAGCTTGGCTTTTGCGATTGGGTCGAAGCTGCTGACGATTTACACGACTCGTGTACTTATTCGAATGACGGCTCTATGCGGGGCTTTGACGTTTTTGCTGCTTACTTCGCTCACATTGGATAATCGATTATTATGGATAGCTATTATTGCTGTTCCGGTTGGCATTATGTGGGGATTTTATGCAGCTTCGCAAAATATTACGTTGTCGGCTTTTGGCAAAGGCAAGGATTTTGAGGTGTACTTTTCAATCGCGACTATTATCGGTCAAACGATATCCATCGTAAATCCGGTTGTGTTTGCTCTTATTATAAAATGGATTGGATATTCGGGTTCTTTTCTACTCATGTTTGTGTTTGTAGCCATACTTATGACGGTATCGTTTATGATTCCGCCTATAACGTTAGCTGGGGAAAAGCAGCCGTTATTTCAAAATATGCGGTTTTCAACTGTGTTTTCCTATCCTGCAATTCGGTGGATGGTCCCTTCGTGTTTAGCGGCGGGGGTATTTTTGCAGTTTCAAGGTTTGTTTGCTATCATTTTTACGTTTTCCGTTTCCAGTGACAAATTGGTTATCGCCTTGTTGAACGTGCTCTATGCTGTTTCGGCAATTATAGCTATGGTGCTGCATCGGAGGCTGAATATTAAAGGGGGCATATGGCTGAAGGTCGGAATGATCGCTATAGCCGTAGGCTTTCTGGTGGCTCTGCTGCAGCATTCTGTTTTTCTGGTATTGTCCAACATATTAACGACAGTGGGGCTATTCTATTTTGGAACCGTCTGGAACAGCGATCAATTCCGCATTATTAGCCGACACACCTCGATTGAGCAGGCGAGAATCTTGCTTTGGAGAGAATGGTGTCTAAATATTACGCGGATTATGATGTTGATTCTAATACTGTTTGTTCAGGATTTGAAGGGCGGGATATTCATCGCATTGCTTGGATTCGCCCTTGGTTGTGCGTTCCTCATCCCTTTCTTTTCGCAAAAAGGTGCGGAAGCATTTGCTCGTCAGATGGACGGAGTGGAAAAGTAGGGGACGAAGAAGCAAGGGATGGAGCAGCAAGGGGTGAAGAAGCAAGGGACGAAGAAGCAAGGGACGGAACAGCAAGTATAGCTTCTTCGAAGTATTTCGAATTAGACTTGTATAGGTAAAGGAAAGGCGCTGAACACGTGATTATCGTGAATGGCGTCTTTTTTTGACATATCCGCACATCGAATTCCCTTCCACCACGCACACACGGAACAAAACTTCCGTTATTCCATCTTCCGCCTCCATTTTAAGGAGATAGCGGAAGGCAGAATTCCGTTATTGGGGGAGAATGGGAGCATAATGAACACAAACAGAGAGATAAGGGAACTGGCGGTTCCTTTAAAGCTCTGTTTTTTGCGTTTTTTCTATGATAAAGGAACAAATGCTTCCACTAGCTATGAGTAACGGGACGTAGAATATGCATAATAAGATTTCCCCGTATTCGGAGATTTTTCTACTTTTTTAAAGAAGTTTTTCCATTCTTTCCCTTGGGATTCGGATATACAATTAGCATTAAATAACGATCCGAGGTGTGACAGGATGGGCGAAACGCTGGTTTACATGGAAGGTATCGATAAGCATTTCCTAGGTGTTCACGCACTTGATCAATGTCGGTTCGAATTGGCAGGCGGGGAGGTTCATGCGCTGGTAGGTGAGAATGGCGCAGGTAAATCAACGCTTATGAAGGTGCTGACAGGAGTCTACCAGAAAGATGGAGGCCGCATTCTCTACAAAGGGGAGGAAGTGGAAATCCCCCATACGAGGGCAGCACAAAAATTAGGTATCAGCATTATTCATCAAGAGCTTAATCTGATGCCTGATCTAACGATAGCGCAAAATATTTTTATCGGTAGGGAGCCGCGTCAACCTTTCAAGCTATTTTTGGATGAAAAGTCGCTTAATAAACAAGTGCAGCTGCTCTTTGACCGGATGAATCTGCAGTTGGATCCACGCATGCTGGTGTCAGAGCTAACGGTAGCTAAGCAGCAAATGGTTGAAATTGCGAAAGCGCTATCTTATAACTCCGAGGTGCTGATCATGGATGAACCTACGGCTGCGCTAACGGACGCTGAGATTGATGAGCTGTTTCGGATTATACAGCAGCTGCGAGACAACGGTGTAGGGATCGTTTATATCTCTCACCGAATGGAGGAATTGAAGCGGATTACCGATCGCATTACCGTCATGAGAGACGGCTGTTACATTGATACGGTCCAAACCGCTGAAGTATCCATTGATCAGATTATTTCCATGATGGTGGGGAGGGACATTTATAATGCCGCCAAGCCTGCGGTGGATAAGGCTGACAGTGAAAAGGTGCTTGAGGTAAGCCATCTCAATCAAGGCTCTACATTGAAGGATATTAGCTTTCACTTGAAAAAAGGGGAAATACTCGGCTTTGCAGGTTTGATGGGAGCGGGACGTACAGAGGTGGCGCGTGCTGTATTTGGAGCTGACCCGTTTGATTCGGGAGAGATCCAGGTGTTCGGCCGGAAGGTACGGATTAAACATCCTCATGATGCCGTAAAGCATGGGATAGGCTACCTGTCCGAGGATCGCAAACGATTCGGGCTCATGGTGGAGATGGATGTGAAAACGAACATGGCCATTTCCTTTTACCGTAAATTCAGACGGAGATCGGGTTGGATGAAGGACAGCAGCATCCAGCAGACTGCCGAGCATTTTGTTGAGGCCTTGAAGGTGAAAACGCCAAGCGTGGATCAATATGTAAAATACCTTTCAGGGGGCAATCAGCAGAAGGTGGTTATCAGCAAGTGGCTGGTGCGAAATTGCGACATTCTGATTTTTGATGAACCAACAAGAGGCATTGATGTAGGGGCAAAAAGCGAGATTTACAAGCTGCTCGATGAGTTGGCATCTCAAGGTAAGTCCATTATTATGATCTCTTCTGAGCTGCCGGAAATATTGCGCATGAGCCACCGGATTCTGGTTATGTGCGAAGGCAGAATAACAGGAGAGCTGAGCAGCCAGGAAGCAACACAGGAAGCCATTATGAAATATGCAACCATACATAAATAGGGGGATGGCCGAGTCATGAAATTATCCGTGCTTAAATCACAAGCAACGATTAAAACAGGGGCTACGCAAAAAATATTGGCTTTTGCCAGCTTGATTATACTCGTTGTCATTTTCTCAGTGTCATCGAGCAACTTTTTTCAATTCGATAACATTATCGGCATTATGCTCTCTACGGCTGTGATCGGTGTGCTGGCCTTAGGCTCCACCTTCGTCATCATTACCTCCGGCATCGACTTGGCGGTCGGTACCGTAATGACCTTCTCCTCCGTAATGACGGGTGTCATTATCACGGTGTGGCATCTGCCTATGCCTCTGGGCATTGTGGGCGGCATTGCAACGGGTGCGGTTTGCGGAATCATTAGTGGTCTGGCGGTTGCCAAGATGAAGATTCCTCCATTTATCGCGACCTTGGCGATGATGATGATAACGAAGGGATTATCGCTTGTAATATCCGGAACGAAGCCTATTTATTTCAACGATACTCCCGGCTTTGATAAGATTTCCATGGGTTCGGTTATTAGCTATATTATACCGGGCCTGGAAATTCCTAATGCCGTCCTAATCTTCTTCGTGGTTGCGATAATTGCCAGCATTATTTTGTCCAAAACAATTATCGGACGCTATAATTTTGCGCTTGGCAGCAACGAAGAAGCAACCCGTCTCTCCGGTGTTAACACCAACTACTGGAAAGTTGTTATTTACACCTTAACCGGTGTTTTCAGCGGTATTGCCGGTGTCATGATGGCCTCACGGCTGAATTCAGCTCAGCCGGCATTGGGGCAGGGATATGAGCTGGAAGCCATCGCTGCTGTAGTTATCGGCGGCACATCGTTAAGCGGAGGAAAGGGCTCGATTCTCGGGACGGTTATCGGTGCTCTCATTATGAGTGTGCTGACGAATGGGCTGCGCATCTTGTCAGTGAAGCAGGAATGGCAAACAGTGATTGTAGGACTTGTCGTTATTGTGGCCGTTTATGCGGATATTTTGCGCCGTCGCAAACAGTAGTGCATGTTCAAAAAGCCTCATGCTTCACCTTCTTACAGCATCGGCATTCTTGTTGCTGAAAATCGACTTTTGGAATCCGCATCAGTAGGTTTTTCCTCCTTATTCAAGGAGTTAACTATTATATCAAATTCATAGTTAGGGGCGATCCATTTGAAAACAAGTAAAAGGTTCATGTTTACCGCTGCATTAATGCTGCTTGCAACGACGGTATTCAGTGCTTGCGGAGCGAGCAACCCGGCACCGGCGGCACCAAAGTCGCAGACAGGCGGAGCGGCTGCTCCAACGACAGCTGCACCAGCGCCGGCTCCCGATGCGAAAAAGACGGATAAAATTTACATTCCGGTCATTTCCAAAGGCTTTCAGCATCAATTTTGGCAAGCTGTTAAGCAGGGGGCTGAAAAGGCAGCCAAGGAGTTTCAGGTGGAGATTACATTTGAGGGGCCTGAGACCGAATCCCAAGTAGACAAACAAATCGAGATGCTGCAAGCGGCATTGGGTAAAAATCCGAAAGCTATCGCATTTGCTGCCCTCGATAGTAAAGCGGCAGTCCCTCTGCTGCAGAAGGCCAAAGCGGCGAATATCCCAGTGGTAGGTTTCGACTCCGGTGTGGATAGCGATATTCCGATCACAACTGCGGCTACCGATAATGCTGCTGCTGCTGGCTTGGCTGCCGATAAAATGGCAGTGCTCATAGGCAACGAGGGTGAGGTAGCGTTGGTTGTGCATGACCAAACGAGCCGCACTGGAATCGACCGTCGCGATGGGTTCGTTAACCGGGTTAAAGAGAAATATCCTAATATCAAAATTGTTGATATTCAGTACGGCGGCGGCGATCAGCTGAAATCGACCGACCTGGCCAAGGCGATTATCCAGGCGCATCCGAATGTTAAAGGGTTTTTCGGTGCTAACGAGGGCTCGGCTATCGGGGTTCTGAATGCAGTGACCGAATCGAAGAAGGATAAAATAGTCGTTATTGGGTACGACTCAGGTAAGCAACAAATCGATGCAGTTCGCAGCGGCAAGATGGCGGGGGCCATCACGCAAGATCCGATTGGCATTGGTTACTGGTCCGTTAAGGCAGCGGTGCAAGCTATTAAAGGTGAAGCGGTAAAGAAAAACATCGATACAGGCTTCCATTGGTATGATAAGTCTAACATTGATTCCGATCAGATTAAGCCGCTTCTGTACAATTAAGGGTCAGCCAAAAGAGCTGTGAGATGAAAATCCCATGCTCTTTTTGCATTTCCATTTATTACTAAGTTTGTATTGCTCAATGAACGGCGGTCTGTGTATGATGAATGTAGAAGTCGCAGCGATGAATAGCTCTGCTTGATTTTTCAGTCACCATAACTTTGTATCTATAAACTTATCCCGAGGGGCAGCGCACATGTATAAGATCATCATAGTTGACGATGAAGATGAAGTAAGAGAGGGCATTGAGCTGAAGACCGATTGGAGTGCATGCGGCTTTGAACTGGCTGGCGCTTTTGAAAATGGGCGTGACGCACTGGATTCTATCCAATCGCTGCAGCCGGATGTGATCATAACCGATATATGCATGCCGTTTATGGATGGTTTGGAGCTGGCTCGGCAAGTCGCGGAGCAATACAGGGATATTGTAGTTGTCATTGTTACCGGGTTCGAGGATTTTGAATATGCGAAGCAGGCTATCAAGCTGAAGGTGAAGGATTATTTGTTGAAGCCCATTAATTCTCAGGAATTCACAAGCTTTCTGTTAACACTGAAGCAGGAGCTGGATGCGCAGCGCCAGAAGAGGGAGGACCTAAGCCATTTGCAGCTGCAGCTTAATCAAAGCCTTCCCCTGTTAAAGGAAAGATTTCTGGAGCGACTGGCTGCCACGGTAATAAAAAAGGAAGAGGTTGAACGCAAATTCAACTATTTTCAGCTGTCATTGAGCGGTCCTGCTTATGTTGCGCTAGTAGGGGATATCGATGGATATATTCGCGATACGCTCATGAGTGGAGATGCGGAAGCAGAGCTGCTGCGGTTCGCTGCTTTTAATATTATGCAGGAAATTTTCGAGAAGGAAAGCGGAGGGATTGTTTTCCGAACGCGTGATGATAAGATCGCTGTGATCTTTCCTGGGAAGTTTGAGGAAATTGAGATGCAGGCGCAAACCTTGGCGGAGCATGCCAGGCACAGCGTACAAAAATATTTGAGGCTGACCGTATCCATCGGCATCGGGCGGGTATGTACGGAGCTTTCATCTATCTCCAAGTCGTTCCAGGGTGCTCTGTCAGCGCTGGATTACCGGTTTCTGCTGGGAAAAAACAGGATTATATCCATCAATGATTTGGAGTATGGAAAAGGAGTCGATAAAGCAGGCTACGATGCTTGGGAGAGAAAGCTGTTAGCCACCATGAAGACGGGCAACAGTCAGCAGGTATCGATTGTGCTGAGTGATGGTATAGAGGAGATGAAGCATTCTTATTCCTCGGTTGAGAACTGCTATGGATCGATCCATAAGCTAATCGCTTCGTTAATGAATCTGGTGGTGGAAACCGGCTTCGACAATGCGGAGGTATTTGGAAGCAATCCGTTCCAGCACATAGCTGGCATGAGAACATTGGATGATGCGAAGCTGTGGCTCGAAGGCATTTGCCATCATATCATCAGTTATTTATCCGAAAGAAGAACGGATGTAACCGAATCTCAGATGAAGCAGGCTGAGGCTTACATACGTGAGAATTATAGTGATGAAGACTTTTCGTTAAATCAGGTGTGCAGCCATATTTTCATGAGTATCAGTTATTTTAGTGCATTGTTCAAGCAGCATACAGGATTAACCTTCGTTGAATATTTGACCCGGGTCCGGCTGGAGAAGGCCAAGGAGCTAATGGCGGTTACCCACCTGAAAACCTATGATATTGCATCGAGAGTAGGCTATGGGGATCCGCAGTATTTCAGTGTCATTTTTAAAAGGCATACCGGGCTGACTCCCAAAGAATATCGATTGGCGCAGAAGGGAAATCTCTCTCTATGAAGTTTTGGAGCTTCTCATTCAAAAGCATTCATACGAATATTGCCATCGCATTTTCCTGTCTGATTCTTTGTACGACAGCTATCTTAAGCTATAATTCTTATCGGCTGTCGGCGGATGCAGTAACTAAAAATTCCTTGGAGTATACAACAGAACTCATCGAACAGGTCAATACGAACATTCAAACCTATATTGGAAATATGGAGAGCATCTCTGCGCTTGCGCTTAGCAATGGCGATCTTCTGCGGTATTTATCGCTATATGATCCAAACACGAATGAGGGAATTGCGCTGGAGAGGCAGCTAGGAAATTATTTTCGATCTATAGTCGCTTCCAGAAATGATATCGCTTCCATCCTATTTGTAGGCTCCAATGGCAGGGCGGTATCGGATCGAGCCTCTGGAAAGCTCAAGTCCTATGGGGAGCTGACGGAGCAGGAATGGTTCAAGGAGGCTCAGCTTGCGCAGGGGCGGGTCGCTATCTCCTCCTCTCATGTGCAGCATGTGTTCCGCAATGAATATACCTGGGTCGTATCGATCAGTCGGCAGCTGATGGGGAACGCAGGAGATGGGCGAACGGGAGTGCTTCTGGTCGATCTGAATTATAACCTGATCAATGACTTATGCAAACAAATTCGACTCGGGCAAAGAGGCTACATCTTTATCCTGGATCCGGCCGGCGATTTGATCTATCATCCACAGCAGCAGATCATTTACACGCAGTTGAAAAGCGAGAACATACCAATGATTCTCAGCTCACAGGATAGCTCGATCATTATAGGCGAAGGCAGCGAGCGGAAAATGTATACCATTCGCACAACGAGCTTCGGCTGGAAAATCGTAGGCGTCACTTATCTCGATGAATTAGTAAGCAACAAGCGTGAAATCCAATTTTCCTCAGCGTTGTGGGGCTTTGTATGTCTCATCATTGCCCTTGCTATATCCATCCTACTATCTTTCACTTTAACCAAACCGATCAAGAAGCTGGATGCTCATATGAAGCAGGTGGAAAAAGGGGATTTTAATATCCGGGCGGCAATCGAAAGCACTAATGAAATCGGGAAGCTGGCGCGTACCTTTAACCTGATGATTGGCAAAATCAAAGATTTAATGAATCAGATTGTATATGAGCAGGAAACAAAACGAATCAGTGAGCTCAAGGCGCTGCAGGCGCAAATCCAACCGCATTTTCTATATAACACGCTGGATTCGATTATTTGGATGGCGGAGATGTCCAAGATGGAGGATGTGGTCAAGATGACCTCGGCCTTGTCCAAGCTGCTGCGTTCCAGTATCAGTAAAGGGGAGGAGCTGGTGCCAATCTCCGTTGAGCTGGAGCATATCCGTAATTATTTGACCATCCAAAATATTCGTTACCGCAATAAGTTTTCGTATACGATTGAAGTAGATCCTTCTATTCTTAACTGCAAAATATTGAAAATCGTTCTCCAGCCCTTGGTCGAAAATGCGATTTATCACGGAATCAAGCATAAAGTCGATACGGGTCATATACGTATTACCGGGCAACAATCAAACGGTGTCGTTATTCTTAAAGTCATTGACGATGGAATTGGGATGGAGTCCGAGAAGGTCAAGACGTTGTTGTCAAATGTTAACTTAACGGAGGGCGGCAAAGGAGTGGGTCTGCATAATGTAAATCAACGGGTTCAGCTGTATTTCGGTGATCCTTATGGCTTGGAGTTTGAAAGCGAGCAGGAAGAGGGCACAACAGCGATTCTGCGAATTCCGGCAATTTGGGAAGGAGAGGATGGGCAATGAGAAGGCTTGCGGGTCTTGCATTTGCTGTTGTCATCATCGCTGCTTCAATCCTGACCTATCAGACATCATCCGGGGGGTACTCCGAGAAAAACAAGCCTATCTTGTTCGTTCCAAAAGCTGTTGGTCAAAAAACAGAGTTTTGGCAGGTTATGAACCAGGGCGTGTTTGCCGCCGCCAAAGAATACGGTGCTGAAGTAAAGGTTGTAGGCACCTCGACTGAAGACGATATTGACGGTCAAATTCGTTTATTGGAGCAAGCGATAGTGGATAAGCCTAAGGCTATTATACTGGCAGCAACTGATTATAATAGAATTGTTCCTGTCGCACAAAAGATTGTCAATGCCGGAATAAAGCTAATTACCGTTGATTCCGATCTGATGGGCGATTTGTCAGCCAGCTTCATTGCCACTGATAACTATGCAGCAGGCCAGAAGGTGGGGCAAGCACTCAAGAGGCGGATTGAACCGGGTGCTACTATCGCTGTTATTAATTTTGTAAAAGGCTCGGCTCCTGCAATGGAGAGAGAAAGAGGGGTAAGAGATAGCCTGAAGGATTCGGATGATCTCCAGGTTCTGGATACATATTACAGTGATGCTTCCGAGGAAAAGGCGTATGCCGTTACAAAAAAGCTGCTGCTAACCCATCCGAGAATTGGAGGGATTGTCGGACTTAATGAGCCATCCACTGTTGGTGCTGCCAAAGCAATAAAGGAAGCAGGCATGCAGATTCCGTTAATCGGCTTCGACAACTCGATGGACGAAATTTCCTTTCTGGAGGAAGGGATCTTACATGCCACTGTAATTCAAAAACCGTTTAATATGGGCTATCTCGCCATTAAAACAGCGGTTCAGGTTATTAATGGAGAGAGGGTCAGCACGAGGATAGACACGGGATCTGAAGTGATTACCAAGAAAGACATGTATACGCATGAAAATCAAAAGCTGCTGTTCCCTTTTGTTGATAAGTAGGGAGGATACATTCGTGTGGGAGGTCTTTCCGAACGCTTTCCCACCAACGGCCCGATCGACTGTTTGACCGACTAATCGACTAGCCGAGCGATCGTTCAATCGACAGACTAAGCAACTGACAAACCAACTGACAAACCAACTGACAAACCAACTGACAAACCAACTGACAAACCAACTGGTCAACCAGCAGACCAACCGACCGATCAACCGACCAACCAAGCGACTGTCCAATCAACGAACGGACCAACCGACAAACAATCAACGAACCGCCCAAGCGATCGTCCAACCAACTGACTGACCGACCGACTAACCGCCCAACTGACAAACAATCAACGAACCGACCAACCGAGAAACAATCAACGAACGAACGGACCAACCGAGAAACAATCAACGAACCAGCCAACCGAGAAACAATCAACGAACCGACCAACCGACAAATAATCAACGAACGGACCAACCGATAAACAATCAACGAACGGACCAACCGACAAACAATTAACGAACCGGCCAACCGACAAACAATCAACAAACGGACCAACCGACAAACAAAATGAGGCCATTTATCCTTACATAAGGCCATGAAGGGATGAAGGGGTAAGTAATAAGTAATAAGTAATAATTAATGAAGGAATTGAAAGGAACGAAAGTTCCTTTATCCCTTCTATGGCCTCCGATATCAGTCAATAGTGGAAGTTATTATTCCTTTATTTAACTAAAATCGGATTCCTATACGCAAAAAACGAGAGATAAAGGAACAAGCAGATGGAATAGGCAGCATGGTGTAAAACAAAAGAAGGGTATGCGTGTAGGAAGCCGGAGTGATAGCGGCCGCCCTAGTAGTCACCTCCGATGACGGCTCACGTATACAGCCTACCATTGAAGATCGTGTACCCACCGCTCCACTTTTAAAAAAAGAGAAAGATTATTTTTACTAAAACGTATGGTGAACTTTCGCTCGCAAGAAAAATGCTGCTGAAGCACGAATGCGTCTTCATTGAGCGGTAGCGAATGGTTAACTGGAATTTCTGGAGCTAATTTACCCATTACATGCTAGATGAGGAGCTTAGCTGGAAAATCTCCTTCTAATATAGGGGATTTTCGGTGTAATGTAATAAAGCAGTGGAATTAACGGGATGTTTTCCAGTTATATGAGAAAATCAGGTAAAAACCCTTAAATTTGCAGGAGAATTTCCCGCTAATTATGAGAGCGTACTTCCCGAGAGAGCGTTGCGGCTTTGCATGGCTGTCTGGCAATTTACTTTCATTAAGGTTTGGCACTGGTGCAAGATGTGTTCCCTTTTGTGGCAAGCCTCATTATCAAAGAAACACGATTTCAACATTTGCCGTAATCCCCCAATCCACGAATCACGAATCCATGAATCCACGAATCCGCGAATCCACGAATCCACGAATCCACGAATCCACGAATCCACGAATCCACGAATCCACGAATCCACGAATCCACGAATCCACGAATCCACGAATCCACGAATCCACGAATCCACGAATCCACGAATCCACGAATCCACGAATCCACGAATCCACGAATCCACGAATCCACGNAACCAACCCACCAACCCACCAACCCACCCACCAACCCACCAACCCACCAGTCCATTCTCTCTCCATGCAAGAGCGTCCGGTTCGTACTTAAAAGTCCTTCAGGATAATTTTCTCTGGCGTTTTTTTAATGTGTATTGAAATCCAATTATACATGGGTTAGGATATAAACAAGCTGTTCTGGTAACGTTACCGGGAAACTGAATTCAGAACTGCAGGAGGTCATTTTAATGTCTTTTCCATTGCAATTTGGCGATAATGGAAGCTTTACGATCGTGCAATTCACCGATTTGCACTGGTATAACGGGGATAGCAAGGACTTACGTACACAGCAATTTATGAGCTATGTCATTGATACAGAGCGTCCTGACTTAATTATCATTACCGGGGATATTATTCACAAGAAAGAGACGCCGGAGCCGTTATCCGCATTTGCCGATGCAGTTTCAACCGTGGTCGAAAGCGGAATTCCATGGGCTTTCGTTTATGGGAATCATGAGTATGAAGCCGGGGTTGATCCGGATCAGCTTGCCGAGCTGCTGACGCAGCTGCCGAACAGCTTGTTTGAGCAAGGGCCCAAGACTATTCAAGGAATTTCTAATTATGTGCTGCGCATACAGTCAAGCCGATCTTCGGCTGTTAGTGCTGCTCTCTATATGATGGATTCGGGAGCCAAAACGGAGCACTCCTTTGGCGGCTCGACATGGTTTCACCATAATCAGGTTGATTGGTATATTCGGCAATCGGCCGCAATGACAGAGGAATGCGGTGGCGAGCCGCTGCCAGCGCTTGCTTTCTTCCATATCCCACTGCCTGAATATAGAGAAATATGGGATTACAACATCTGCTATGGTAGTAACAACAAGGGAATCAGCTGTCCCAAGATTAACACAGGCATGTTTGCAGCTATGGTAGAAATGGGGGATGTGATGGGGACCTTTGTCGGTCATGACCACCTGAACGATTATTATGGTGACCTGCATGGCATCCGGCTTTGTTTTTCACGGTTAAGCGGCTTTAATGCAAAAGGACCGGATGATTTTCTGCGCGGGGCCCGCATGATTCGTTTAGTTGAAGGGGAGCGGAGCTTCGATACATGGCAGCGGCTTGAAGACGGCAGTGTGATTAGTGATCCAGTCGAGCATATACCGCAGGTGGTTGATCCATTTGGGAAGAGATAGCCTGCTTCATCTAGAGACAAGCTAATGAAAAATGTGAATTGACAAAAGGGGGATATTATTTTACAATTTTGGTAACGTTTCCGGTAACGTTACCAAAATAAGATGGAGGATGTGATACTTTAACCAAATCTGCTTCTGAACTTGTGAATGCAGCAGCAAGTTGGGATCGCAATTGCTTTTATAAATGCTAGGCAGTATGAAATTGCAGTCTTCATAAATGCATGGAAGCATACACCAACAAACGTTATCTCACACTCTTACTCTTACAACTTACGTTTTTATACTGAATTTCTCAACACATTTCCTGAGCTCTAGAGGAAAATTATTTTTAGCCAATGAGAAAGCGCTTACCCCTACCAACCGCTTTGATTTGCCAAAGAAAGAGGTGATGGCATCTTATGATGAACATCCTCGTCATAACTATAGACCAGCTGCGTTGGGATGCACTTTCCTGCGCTGGCAATAAGGAGATAGAAACACCGAATATCGATAGGCTGAGCATGGAAGGTGTGAGATTTACACATGCATTTACGAATGCACCCGCTTGTATGCCAGCGCGCTCCTCTCTTCTGACCGGCCGCTTCCCCCATGCTCATGGGGTTCGTGGCGGCGGTGTTCGATTATCGGAGCAGGAGGTGACGTTTCCGCAAATATTGAGCCAAAGGGGTTATCATACGGCCCATATCGGCAAGCTGCATGTGCAGAATCATACGTACCGTGATCATACCGCTCCGCATCCGAGCTATGGATACCGGACGCTGCAGGTGACCGATGAGCGGGGAACCTATCGTGATCCTTACACACAATGGGTCGAACGAAACCATCCCCAATATGCTGAAGCAGTGCGGATTGAGCCGGGGGCGACCCGAGTACGCAATCAGACGGACCACCTTTCGGTTAACGGTAGCTTTCCTTCTGAAGCTTCACATAGCCGCTGGGTAAGCGAAGCCTCGATCGAATTTTTGCGAGAGTTTGGTTCGGCTCCGTTTATGCTTTGGACCAGTTTTTTTGATCCGCATTCTCCTTTTATTGTTCCTTCAGATTTGTTGGGCCGTTATGATCCGAACGAACTCTCACTCCCAAGAAACTGTGAAATTACCGCAGAGAACGAAGCAGTGATTCGGCAAAAGAAGGCAGCCTATTACACCTTGGTTTCTCATGTTGATGATTGTATAGGCAGGCTTATGGCTTATTTGGATGAATCGGGGCTCTCCGAACGGACGGCGGTATTACTCTCCAGCGATCACGGGGAATTTCTTGGAGATTGGGGGCGTTGGGGGAAGGGCAGATCGGAGGATGAGAGCATCCGCATTCCCTTGATTGTCAGAACGCCGGACATTATGGACAGAGGCAGAGTTGTAGACGACGTCGTCCAGTTGTTTGATCTGGCACCAACGATTTGCGACTTGACTGGCAGTATGAAGCCGCATTCCATGCAAGCGAGAAGCTTGCTGCCTTTGCTAAAAGGGGAGGAGGATGCGGGCAGGGTTCCCTTTGCTCTGATTGAACTGAATACGGAGGTATCAAGAACCGACACGGCGGAGGTATTCGAAAAAACACTTCGCAGCCAGGAATACCGCCTGACCATCTGGAGCAACCAGGAGAAGGGTGTCATGTACGATCTAAGGCTGGATCCGCTTCAATTGAATAATGTGTGGAGTGATCCAGGCTATCAAAAGATTCGCGATAAGTTGATATGGGAGCTGCTGCAGCGGTTGATTCAAACGGAAAATACGCTGCCGGTACGCACGAATCCATTTTAATGAGGAATGGGAAGGGGCATATTGCAAATGACGAATGGACATGATCAGGATTCCGGCCAAGCCGGTACAGGAAAGAAAGATAACCTGAAGGTGAATCAATTAATCGACGTGGACAACATCCATGTGCTGCCAAAACGGTTTCGAATGACCACTACACCCATCCAATCCATTGACGGGAACCAGCTGAACCTGACAGGACTTGCCGAATTAAAAGCGTCAGGGAGCGGGATGTTTTCCCAAAAAGGATTGCAATGCATAGCTCAGACGATCGGACATACACCAATTACGATAGTGGATTTGCGACAAGAGAGCCATGGCTTTGTTAACGGAATGGCTGTTAGTTGGTATGGTCCGAATAATGGTACGAACAAGGGACTGAATGATAACGAGGCTAGAGATGCGGAAAGACTTGTTTTGGATGGTCTGATTGCATCGCCTTCCATCATTTTTGATCAATTGGAGGGGAAGTCGGTTAATCTGGCTGAACCTGTAATCAATCCGAAGACGGTTCTAACGGAGAAGGAGTTGGTAATCGGAGAAGGCTTGGGCTATCAACGTTTTTTCGTTACGGACCATCATCGCCCATTGGATGTGGTCGTCGATCAATTCATTGATTTTGTGAAAGCGCTGCCGGCGAATACGTGGCTTCATTTTCACTGCCGGGGAGGCGTCGGGCGTACAACCTCATTTATGCTGATGTATGATATGCTGCGGAATTCGGGAGAGGTGAGCAAGGAGGACATTATACGGCGTCAAATTCAAATCGGTGGTAAAGATATGAAAAGCGTCGATCCGAACGATACGTTTAAATATGAACCGGCTATGGAGCGCCTTGCTTTTATTCATACTTTTTACGAATACTGTATTCATGTTCATGGAGGGTTTGAGGGGAACTGGTCGAGGTGGCTTGAAGGTAAGAAGTCCGCATCTTAACTTGAAAGAGATGAATGAAAGAGATGAAGTGATCAGTTATGAAGCTGGGTTTTTCATTACAAAGCCTTGCGTTTTTCGGAGGTGCCGGTAAGAATAGCAGCAGCGAATGGATTGCACATTATGAAAGTATCGAGCTATTCCTGGACGTGCTCAAAGCAAGCGGAATCACATCTATTGAGCTAAGGTATTTACCACGCTCAGGGAATCCCCGTGTATACCGTGAAATTATCGAGCTCATCTGGGGCATGGGGCTTGTGCTGACGGTACAAGGGGAAGTCGCAGGCACTGCCCGGGGATCTTGCTTTGCGGAGATCTATCCGTCGATGTCATTCATCCTCAACCATTTTCACAAATACCAATCTACTCTTCTGATGACGCTTCCGCTTGTGGATGCCTGGGCTGCCAAAGTTTCCAATGCTGAGTGGCATGAGCAAACGGTCAGGCTGCTTCGTCATTGGACGGAGATTGTTACCGCTGAGGAGCTGCCTATTACTTTTGCCTTAGAAAACAGCAAGCTTAGCTCGGACGGTTCTATTCCCGGTTGCCCATTAGAGAGAATGCTTCGTATCGTAGAGGATATCGAAAGCCCGTCTGTCGGTATTTGTTGGGACCTTGGAGCTTATTATGCCGAGCAGCTGCGAATATCCGGGCACGCTCATCCAATTGAGCGATATGGCGGAGAATTACCTTCTCCCTCCTTTATAAAACGGGTTTCTCATACCCATCTACATGGTGTTGCTTCAAATGGCATTCATAATCCGCTGATTGAAAAAGCAAGTCTGCCGCTCGAAACGTACACGGATGTTCTACGGACATCAGGCTATGAGGGAATTTACAATTTGGAGCTCACGATGGACAAATGCTCAGGAATGTTTGAACCCTGCGACTTAATATTCGGATCAATAAGAAGAGTGAAGCAGGCCCATATCCGACCGTCCAAAAGCTATCGCGGAATGTAGGAGGCAGGAGCTGACCTGGAAAACAAGACGGAGGGGTGCCATATGGGAACAGAAGCATCCGCGAACACAGATACAGAGGATGTCCGGATCTCAAAGGTCTTTATTCCCGCAGTACAATTTTTAAATGGATTGAGCTTTTTACAGAAGTTTATGGTTGTGGGCTTGATCTTTATCATTCCTATTGTCGTATCGGCTTACTTATTTATTTCGGATGTGTCGGATGATATCCATTTCACCGTTAAGGAAGCGGAAGGTATCCTTCCAATCAAGCTGCTAATGGAACTCCAGATGGAGCTTGAGGAGCATCGGAGTCAGTCCATCCGTTATTTGAACGGTGCAACCTCAATGAAGGCCAAGATGGATGAGCAGAAAGCGGCAGTTGAGGAGAAAATGAGCGCGTTGAAGGCTTGGAACGATGCCTATGGCGCTACCTATGACACAAAGGATAAATGGAAGACGCTTCAGGAGGACTGGTACTACACCAAGCTGCAAATTTATACGGCTGGATATGAGCAAGGGATAGACACGCATAAGAAGCTGATAAGGGACATAGAGGATTACTGGAACACGATATCGGAAACATCGCAATTGAATCTGGATGCCCACCCGGAGGTTCATTTATTGTTGGATACCGCTACACAGCTCTTCAATCAAACGGAGCGTACGAATCTGCTTTCCACAATCGGGCAAAGTGTAGTGGTTTCCAGGCAAATGTCCGAGGCCAACCGGGAGCTTCTGACCAAAGAAGCAAGCTTTAAAAGACTTCAAGCGATTAAAACCAATCTGCGCAAAATGGAAAATAAAGATACGGTAAAAGCCTTGGAGGCTCTGCATGGAGACTTTCAGCAAAGCAATAACACGCTTGTCGATAACATCCAGCTTCAGCTGCTGTCCAAAGACAAAGAACATGTATTTGATATGGGAAAAGACTTAGCGGCATTGGGAGAGCGCGCCTATCAGACCGATACGGAGCTGTATAAAGCTGTGCTGATTCAATTGGAGCGAAGCGTCCAGGCCAAGCTTGTAACCTATCAATGGCAAAAAAATTCACTGCTGGCCGTTGCTATTGGCTTTATTGCCATTAATGTTTATTTATTTGTGTCACTGTATTTGTCTATTCGCAGAACGGTTCGATTCATGGCCATTGGTTCAATGAAGCTGGCTTCCGGCGATTTCACCGTTCGGGTACCATTGGAGACAAAGGATGAGCTTAGAACGATCTGTGCCGCATTCAATGGAACCGCAAAATCGCTTACAACCATTATTGAATCCAATCTCAAGGCAGCGGAAGAAATGTCAGTATTGGCGCATCAGCTTGCAGCAGGTTCATCCGATTCGTCAGAAAGCAGTAAGGATGTGTCGGCAGCTTTTAACCTTATCGCCGAAGGGGCACGAATGCAGTTGGATTTTGCCAAGCAATCGGCTGTTCAGATGGCGGATATGGCAACGGGTATCCAGCATATGGCGGATAGTACGGCTGTTGCTTCGGACGAAGCGGTTAAAACGACGAATGAAGCAGAGACGGGGTATCAGTCAATTAGTGATGCTGTCCAGCAAATGAATCAGATTAAACAATCTATAAGCCAGCTGGGGTTTATGATTAAGGGGCTGGAAGAGGGCTCGGCGGATATCGGCAAATCGGTCGATGATATCCGGGATATTGCTGCGCAAACCAATCTGCTCGCTCTTAATGCAGCTATAGAAGCAGCTCGGGCGGGGGAGCATGGCCGTGGCTTTGCTGTCGTGGCCGCACAGGTGCGCAAGCTGTCAGAGCAATCCGCAGCAGCAGCCCTGACCATTACAAAAGTCGTGCAAGTTATACGACAAGCTGCGGCATCATCAGCGATGCAGATGAAGGAGGGCGCTGTTGAAGTCGAGAAGGGCATCCTTCTGGTTCATCAGACGGGCAATCAATTCCAGAGCGTTCTGCAATCTATTGGGCATCTTTCCGGACTCATTCAGAGCATCTCTGCGACCTGCGAGCAGTTTTCTGCGGGAACTGACGAGGTGGCCCATGATTTACAGGAAATGCTGTCTATTGCCCAATCGACAGCTGCCAGTGCCGAGCAAGTCTCCGAGGCATCATTACGCCAAGTGGCTTCAGCGAAGGAGAACATGGGCTCGGCACAATATTTGGATGAGCAGTCGAAGCAGCTAAAGCAAAGCATGGCAACATTTATTGTTTGAACGTTGCTGCTTGAACGTCGCTCTGGTTGCTAGGCAAGCCTTTTTACAAGCTTCGAGCAAGTTTCAATTGACAAACAAGGTGATTTGTCATAAGATTTTGGTAACGTTACCGGAAACGTTACCAAAGGAGATTCAGCACTATGCCAACCATAAAAGATTTAGCTAAGGAATTAGGAGTATCCGTATCAACTGTCTCGAGAGCATTGAATAATCATCCAGATATACGGCAAGAAACGAAGCGGGAAGTTTTGGAGGCAATGAAGCGTATTAACTACACGCCGAACGCTTTGGCAAGAAGCCTGATTCAGCGCAAGTCGAATACGATCGGATTGATGATTCCGGATATTACGGATCCTTTCTTCTCCGCTATGGCTCATGATGTTGAAGAGGTGCTATCGGATAACGGGTATCTAGTCATCTACGTGAATACTTCCCGTCGCCCTGATAAAGAAAAGAGATTTTTGACCAGCGTGCTGGAGCGGAAGATGGACGGTATCATCGTCACACCGGATTTTCTTGATGAGGATGGAATTGAACTGCTGCAGAGGCTGAAAATTCCTGTTGTTTTCCTCCGCAGACGTCCGCCGCAACAATTGGAAATGCCTTTCGTCGATGTCGATCACTACGAGGGCACTTGCAACGCAATGGATTACTTATTCTCTTTAGGACATAAAGAAATCGGATTTATTGGAATGCCTCCCTATTCCTTCACCGGTAAAGAACGGTATCGCGGTTATATAGATAGCCTCAAGAAGCAGGGAATTGAGCCCGCTGAGAAGGGTATTATATGGGACGGAAGGACGATGCAGTGCGGATCGCGTTCCATGGGTAAGCTGATGGAAGACTATCCGGCTATGACGGCGGTGTTCGCTGCTAACGATCTTCTGGCCATCGGAGCTCTGGAGTGGCTGGCTGAGCACAAGATTTCCGTACCTGGACAAATGAGCGTTCTTGGCTTCGATAACCTGGAGGTAAGCAATCTTCATTGGATTAAATTAACGACAGTTGCGCAGCCTCGCCAGGAGATGGGCCGCAAAGCAGCTGAGCTGCTTATGCAGATGCTGCTGGAGAACCGGTTGACAGCGGATTCCATCTTGTTGAATACACAGCTAATCGTCCGACAAACCTGTTCGGAGGCAAGAATATAGTTGAATAATAAGCGCGGGGGGAGGAGAGATTTTTTTGCCAGACAATGCGAATAAACAAGTCGAAGCTTCACGAATTAATCTGGTGGTAGAAAGAAATAACGACAAGAACGCGCTGCCCAAAAGATTTCGAATGTCAAGAGATGCCGTAACTGCTGATCAGGCTGGCGGCAGTCTCCCGGATCTTACAGGATTCACAGAGCTAAGGGCATCGGCTAGCGGGCAGTATTCACAGCGCGAGCTGCAAACGATGAAAGAGACTATCGGTGATTTCCCTATCATCCTCGTAGATTTGCGGCAGGAGAACCACGCCTTTGTCAATGGGATGGCGGTCAACTGGTTTGGTTTGCATAACGGAGCTAACAAAGGGTTAACCAACGTTGAGGTGCTTGTCAAAGAGAAGCAGCTGTTGAACGGTTTAATAAGTCAGAGTTCCATTACCTTTGACGAAGTGGCAGGCAAGTCGGTGGATATAGGGGGACCTGTTCAGGATCCCAAGCAGGTTCTGAGTGAGGAGGAGCTTGCGCTAACGGAAGGTCTTGGGTACAAACGTTTCTTTGTAACAGACCACCATCGTCCATTAGACGCGGAAGTAGATCGTTTTATCGAATGGGTGAAAGCGCTTCCTAATGATGTTTGGCTTCATTTCCATTGTCGCGGTGGTGTTGGGCGGGCCAGTACCTTCTTCTGTATGTACGATATGATGAGAAATGCGGATAAGGTTGGCTTCGAGGATTTGACACAGCGTCAAATGCGTATCGGAGGCAGAGATTTTCAAAGAATGGATCCGCTTGATACCTACAAATATGAAGCAGCAGTGGAGCGATTAAATTATGTCAGACAGTTTTATGATTATTGTGTAAGCCATATTCACGAAGGATATGCAGAATCATGGTCACAGTGGATCGATAAAGAATGGGGGAATAACGATGCAACAGATGAAGCGGGCAGCAGCTAGAACGGCTTTAATTATGGGGTTATGCTCCAGTGTATTGGCTATGAGCGCCTGTGGCTCCACCTCAACAGGCAGCGGGGGCGGAGAGAAGAATGCAGCAGCTCCAAGCGCAGCTTCATCGTCTTGGGCGGTAAGCGCGGGCCTTAACAAGACGGAAACGGCCGATGAGCTGTATGCCAAAGCGAAGGGTGAGGGCTCCGTTGTTCTTTACTCTATGTCGAGCCGGGTCAGCGACGTCAAGGACTCCTTCGAGGCCAAGTACCCGGGGATTAAGCTCGAAGCTTACAACATCAGCTCAGTCGATATGCTTGAAAAGCTGATCAGAGAGCATGGGGCTGGCATCTACAATGCCGATGTTATTTTCACGAAAGATACGGGCGGCACATTTACGATGGAGCTGTTGAAAAAAGGCATTGTACATAAATACATGCCAAGCGATATCGTAGGCAAAATGCCGGAGCCGTACAAGAGCCAAGTAGAGGGCTTGGTGCCTTACGTTGAAGCCAGAGGCATTTTCTACAATGCCGATGTGTACAAAACACCTCCGATCACCAACTGGTGGGATCTTACGACACCGGATTGGAAAGGCCGTGTAATGCTGAGCGACCCGATGAAATCGGCCGACACAATGGACTTGTTTCTAGGTATGGTTCAAAATTCGGATGATATGAAGCAGGCCTACAAGGATAAATTCGGCAAAGACATTGAATTGAATGGATCACCTAATGCAGGTTATGAATTCATCAAACGACTTTCCAAAAACGACCTTATTTTAACTAATTCAGGCGGCGATATTGTCAAAGCTGTTGGTAAACCGGGTCAGGCGAAGCCGCCAATCGGGCTTGCAGTGTCCACGAAGCTAAGAGAAGCACAGGGTCAAGGATTGAAGCTAGGCGTTTCGTATGATGTGAAGCCGAAGGTTTCCCAGGTCGAGCAGGCTCTGCTGTATGTAGGCGATCAGTCGAAGCATCCCAATGCGGCTAAATTGTTAATCCGTTGGATGGCAGGCGAAGCGGATGGCAAGGCTGCAGGTCTCAAGCCGTTCAATATTGCAGGAGCATGGGCTACGCGTTCGGATGTTACGCAGGTAGAAGAATTACCGCTGTCCAAGCTGAATGTATGGAAGTATGATCCGGTATTCTTTTATGAGAATTCACCTAAAATACGTGATTTCTGGTTGAAGCAGCAGTAGCGATTAACAGAAAGCCATAGCTAAAGCTCAGTTTATAGAAATAATGTTGTAAACGCCTTCAAAATGATGGATTGGATTTGTAATCAAAATCGAGTCGGAGGTTATAGGCTAATGAGGAAAAAAGGGAAGGTTGCCGGGTCGTTTCTAACCGGGCTGGCTTTAATGGTTATGCTTGCGGCTTGCAGCACCAAAACAGAGAATGGCAGCGCTCAAGACGCTGGCAATAAGCCTGCAGCCAAAGGAGATGTAACAGCGGCCTCCGAATGGGCCGAGAAGAACGGGTTGAATAAAACGGAAACGACCGATGAGCTGTATGCGAAGGCCAAGGGGGAAGGCAAAGTTGTCGTCTACTCCCAGTCGAGTCGGATCAAGGACGTGAAGGCTACCTTTGAAGCGAAATATCCCGGCGTGAAGGTTGAAGCCTTCAATATGTCCACCAACGACATCGTGGAGAAGGTTATTCGGGAGCAAGGGGCAGGCATCTACAATGCCGACGTTATTTTCGTCAAGGATGCGAGCGGAGCGGTGACAACGGAGCTGACTACCAAGAAGCTGGTACACAAGTACATCCCGAAGGATCTTTCCGAGAAGATGGTTGAGCCGTATAAGAGCAAGAGCAGCGGATTGGTACCCTACTTCAGCTTGCGGGCGATCTTTTACAATACCGATGTATACAAAACGCCTCCAGTCACGAATTGGTGGGATCTGACGCAACCGGAATGGAAAGGCAAAGTGCTGCTGAACGACCCGATCGATTCCGCGGACATGATGGATTTATTTTTGGCTATGGTGCAGCATTCCGATGAAATGAAGCAGGCCTACAAGGATAAATTCGGCAAGGAAATCGTCCTTAACGGTACGGAAAATGCAGCTTACGAATTTTTTAAACAATTTTTGAAAAACGATCCGGTTCTGATGAAGTCGAGTGATGAAGTTGTCGAGGCGGTTGGAGTAACAGCGCAAGGCAAGCCTCCTATCGGCATAGGCGCATCCAGTAAATTAAGGGATGTCATTGAGAAAAAGCTGAGCATTGCGGCTACGTATGATGTGAAACCAAGAATTTCTGTAGTGGGTCCATCTTACTTGTACGTTGCCGACAAAGCGCCGAATGTTAATGCAGCCAAGCTAATGATCCGTTACATGGCGGGAGAAGCTGACGGGAAATCCGATGGCTTCAAGCCTTTCAACGTCATGGGCTCCTGGTCAACGAGAACCGATAACGGACGCACCGATCAATTGCCTATCGACAAGCTGAATGTATGGGACTATGACTCGGATTATTTTTATAAAAACTTCGTCAAGTTCAGAGAGTTCTGGTTGAAGATGCAGTAAAGGTGTTGCTGGAATGAATGATGTGTGCAGTACCAAATTAAGGAGAATAGGGGTAGTCAGATGAAAAAAGTGAGGAATATTTCCGCATTGCTACTGACCTTCACCATTGTACTCGCAGCCTGCAGTAGTTCAACTCCAACACCGACAGCAGCATCAGATAAAAAGACAACAGGCGGAGCAGCCAGTGCCGGAGGAGCCGTGAAATCCGAATGGGCCGAAAGCGCGGGACTCTACAAAACAGAAACCGTCGAAGAGCTGTATGAAAAAGCGAAAAAAGAAGGGAAAGTCACTGTATACTCCACATCAGGCCGAATCAATGATGTAGAGAAAACGTTCGAGAAGAAGTATCCCGGCATCGATATTGAGGCATTCGATCTCAAGTCCAATGTCATCATGGATAAGGTCATTCGGGAGCAAGCCGCAGGCATATTCAATGCCGATCTTATCCTGACCAAAGAAGTGGGAGGCGGCATTGAAGAAGAGCTTGTCAAAAAAGGCATGCTGTTCAAGTATTTGCCAAGCGACATAGCCGCCAAGATTCATGAGCCTTACAAAAGCGAGGGTATTGCCTTCGTGCCTTACATGGAATTCCGTACTTTGTTCTACAACACGGAGCAGAATAAAACGCCGCCGGTTAACAACTGGTGGGATTTGACCACACCTGAATGGAAGAACAGAGTACTTATGGTCGATCCGCTGCAATCACCGGCCCAGATGGATATGTTCGTAGCGTTCGTCGTTAATTCGGATGATATGGCTAAGGCTTATAAGGAGAAATTCGGCAAGGATATCGTCCTTAACGGTACGAAAAATGCGGGCTATGAATTTCTGCAGCAGTTTTATAAAAACGCGATTCTCGTCAAAAGCAGTGTAGATGGTCAGGATGCGGTGGGTAAAGCTGCTCCGAACAAACCGGCTCCTGTGTTCATCGGAGTTTCTGGGGATATCCGTAAAATGTCGGAAAAAGGCTTGAAAGCAGACATCATTTGGGATATGAAGCCTAAACTATCCGTTGCTGACGAAGGGCTGTTGTTCGTAGGCAATAAAGCTCCTCATCCGAACGCTGCAAAGCTGCTGGTTCGTTGGATGGCCGGTGAAGCGGACGGCAAAGGCGAAGGAACGATGCCGTTTAATGAAATCGGTTCATGGATGACCCGAACGGATGTGCAGCATAAAAATGCGAAAAACATCAATGAGCTTAATATTTGGCAGTACGACAGCGAAAAGTTTTATAAGGTTTATCAGGATGTAGTGAACTTTTGGATAAAGAATCAGTAACCATTCGGAATGGAGTGTTGAAACCATGCTAGGTTTTTCCTTGCAAAGTCCTGTTTTTTTAGGCAAACCGAGTTTAGACAGCCCCAATGATTTAATTGCACATTATGAAAAGGTGGAGCTATTGCTAGATGCTTTAAAGACAGCTGGAATCGGGTCTATCGAGGTCAGGATTCTTCCCCGCGGTGCGAATGAAGAAGCTTACCGGGGGCTTATACAGCAAATCTGGGATGCGGGTCTGAAGCTTACCGTTCATGGACATGTGGCTGGGGAGCATCCAGGTACGCGATTTGCGGAGATTTATCCATCCATGAGCTATATTTTGAAAAATTATCATAAGTATCAAGCCGGCCTTACGATGGCGCTGCACGCTTTTGACGCGAAGTCAGGTTCGGAGGAAGAGCTGCATCATCATACGGTTAAGCTTTTGCATGAATGGGTTGCAGTGATTGATTCGGAGCAGCTTCCGCTAAGAATTGGGATTGAAAATAACCGTAAAAAATCAAGCAAGGTAGATCCGGGAGATTCGATAGACGGTGTGCAGCGGATCGTGAACGAGGTTGACAGTCCTTATGTGGGCATTACATGGGATATGGGCCATTATTACTCGAACCTGATGGATGAACGCGGCCTGAAATCTCCACCCGAGGTACACATGGAGGATCTCCCGCCTGCCGCTTTTTTGGAGAGAGTCTATCATACGCATATTCACGGGCTCGGTCTAACCGGAACGCACAACCCGTTGACGCAAGCAAGAAGCTTGCCCCTGGAGCATTATATCGGCAGCCTGCAGCGTGCCGGATATCAAGGTGTATATAATTTGGAGCTGACTATGAACAAATTCGATGCGGACAGATCTCTCAGCGAGCATGTGCTGGCATCGGTTCAACGATTGAAGGAGGCAACACCATGAAACAGCATTCCAGCCGCACCGGATCGAAGAGGGGGGAATAACCGGTGAACAACATCGAATATACTAGCCGATCCGCATCGAAATTCACCATGGTTCGTGTACTGAATTTCCTCAAGAGCAGCCTCACGAATCCTTTGCACCTAATCAGTCTTTTCGCCATTATTTTCTTGGGCTATACGATTGTCATCCCGATGTGGGAAATTATTTCGCATACGCTGACTTGGCATCCTGAGGATATTCGGGCTAACCCCCAAGCGGTACCGGGGAATCTGACCCTGAACCACTGGCTGCATGTATTATACAGCGACATCAGCTCGTCGATCTTCTATAAACCGCTGCTGAATTCTTTCAACATTGCGGTGTTTGTATCCTTTTTCTCCATGGTTGTGGGAGGCGGATTAGCATGGCTGGTTACTCGCACCGATCTGCCTTTCAAGAAGACATTTGCTTTTCTGGCTATCATTCCTTATATGCTGCCTTCATGGATTAAGTCGTTTGCCTGGCTGATCGTGTTCAAGAACGACCGGGTCGGCGGAACGCAGGGTATGCTGCAATACTTGTTCGGCATTAATCCGCCCGATTGGATTTCTTATGGATTTTTACCGATCTCCATCGTGCTTGTGGGCCATTATTACACCTTCTTTTACCTGCTTATCGCCGTTTCTCTGAGCTCGATTAACAGCAGCCTGGAAGAAACCGCCGATATTTTGGGAGCAAGCCGCTATACTATTTTAAGAAAAATTACGTTTCCACTAGTTATGCCGGCTATTTTGTCCGCACTGATTCTGACCTTCTCGAAAAGTATGGGAACGTTCGGTGCCGCAGCCTTTCTTGGTCTGCCGGTCAAGTATTACACAATCGCAACTATGCTGTACGGCAGTATGAAAAACCGGATGATTTCCGATGCCTATGTACTAAGCTTGATTCTGATTGTTATTTCCGCCTTGACGATTTATTTCAACCAGCGGGCGATTGGCAAAAGAAAGAGCTACGCTACGATAGGCGGCAAGGATTCGAGGAAAAATCTCAATCCGCTTGGTGTATGGAAAATTCCAGCAATTGTTATGGTGTTTCTGTTCATGTTTCTGGCTGGCATATTCCCGCTTCTGCTGCTTCTATGGCAAACCTTTATGCTCCAGGACGGCAATTACAGCTTAAGCAATCTGACAACGCATTACTGGTTCGGGGATTCGGATTTCAGTATCGCTTCCGGTGAAGTGGGAATTCTGAAGAGCGACTCGATCCTTCTGGGCTTGAAAAATTCATTGACTATCGCATTTATAGCTGCGGCAGTTGCTGCTGTAATGGGACTTGTATTCGGCTACGTAATTTCGAAGGGAAGAAAAACTCTTTCCGGCAAGCTTGTCGAGCAGCTGTCCTTCATGCCTTATTTGATTCCCGGCATTTCGTTTGCAGCGATTTACTTGTCCATGTTTGCGCAGCCTAAATTTTTACTGCCGGCTCTCTATGGAACCTTGGCGCTCGTCATTCTTATAACGATAGTTAAAGAGCTGCCTTTCGCAACACGCTCCGGCACGAGCACCATGCTCCAGATTAGCGGAGAGCTGGAGGAAGCGGCCAAGCTGCATGGAGCATCCTGGCCACGAAGATTTTTCAGCATTATGATGCCTTTAAGCCGCAAGGGCTTGATTAGCGCATTCCTGCTCTTGTTCATAAGCGCGATGAAGGAGCTGGATTTGATCATCCTGCTGGTGACTCCCAAGACAAGTACATTAACCACGCTTACGTTCCGCTATGCGGAAAAGGGCTATCAGCAGTACGCTAACGCTATCGTCATTGTTATTATTGCGCTAATTATGATCACGCATTATATAGCAACGAAGTACGGCAAAGCAGATCTTTCGAAGGGCATAGGAGGCTAACCATATGAGTGGAATTAAGCTGGAGAAAATCAACAAATATTTTGATAAAAATCATATTCTAAAAAACCTCGATTTGTATATTGAGGATGGCGACTTCATGACGCTGCTCGGTCCGTCCGGCTGCGGTAAAACGACCACTCTGCGGGTTATCACCGGATTGGAAAATCCCGAGGAAGGGATTCTGACCATTAATGGCAAGGAAATGATCAACGGAGCCAAGGGCTACTATGCTCCCCCATCCAAGCGCGGATTGAATCTGGTGTTCCAAAGCTATGCGCTGTGGCCGCATATGACGGTATTCGATAATGTAGCCTTTGGGCTGTCCATTAACAAAATGCCCAAGGCGGAGATCCGCACGAAGGTAGAAAGCGCTCTGGAGAAGATGCGGATCGCGAAATACAAGGACCGATACCCTTCTGAGCTGTCAGGCGGTCAGCAGCAGCGTGTCGCCATTGCTCGGGCAATTGTAACGGAGCCGAGAATATTGCTGCTTGATGAGCCGCTGTCCAATCTTGACGCCAAGCTGCGTCTGGAGATGAGGGCGGAGCTGAAAAGGCTGCATCGCGAGCTGAAGACAACCATCGTTTATGTTACGCATGATCAGGTCGAAGCCTTGACCTTATCTACCAAGATCGCGATTTTCTTCGAGGGCAACATGGTTCAGGTCGATACACCGCGCAATATTTACCGTCATCCGGTAGATATCCGCGTTGCGGACTTTATCGGTAACCCGAAAATTAATTTCGTCGATGCCGATTGCAAGTATTCGAATGGATCGTTAACTACAACTTCAGAATTGGGTACACTTACGGTTCCATGCACACAGCCACCTTCCGGAAAGGTCGTCTTGGCTATTTATCCTGAGGACATCCAGATTTCATCGGAAAAGGTCGAGGGGGGCATACCTCTATCCGTATACTCAGTGATGCCGGCCGGATCGGAAACTTTATTTCAGCTGACCACGAGCGGTGAGAACCTGATCCTGGCCAAAGTTATCGGTGAGCTGGATTTGCCTATTGGCAAGATGGTATGGGTAACGTTCCCGCTTGAGAAAGTAAATGTGTATGATAAGGAAACAGGCGTGCTTGTAGAGCGGGGCAACGGAGCAGGTTCTTCCGCATCGGCACCAGCAACAGATCATGGAACAAAGCTGGGTGCATCATCATTTTAACGTGTCGGGGCTGGAGGGTAGAAATGTATGGCAACAGCTAGCTTAAGTGTATGGGAAATAACGCATTGGGAACTGGTGCTGCGGATGATTCTGGCCGTAGTATTGGGAGGCTTGATCGGCATTGAAAGGGAATGGAGCAACCATGCTGCGGGCTTCCGTACTCATATTCTCGTATGCTTGGGCTCTGCAACCATTATGCTGCTGTCCGTATACGGTTTCTCACAATTCGTCAATGAAGGTAATGTCCGTATGGACCCGGCGCGTTTGGCAGCCCAAGTAATAAGCGGTGTCGGTTTCCTGGGTGCAGGAGCGATTCTGCGCAATGGGAATATGATTAAAGGGCTGACGACAGCAGCATCCGTCTGGGTTGTTGCCGGCATCGGACTAAGCGTTGGCGCGGGCTTCTATATGGGGGCGCTGCTGTCTACATTTCTTGTTCTGATCAGCTTGTTCTTATTAAATAAATGGGAAAAGCATCTGCTGCGAAATCGGAGATACCATGAGGTTGATATACAAATTGTCGATAACCCGGGCTCGCTCGGGAGGATCGCATCGATATTCGGAAACTATGATCTGCAGATTGTCAGCTTGAAAATGAACTCGGATGAAGTCGATTCTGCAGCTCATGCCTCAGCTCCTTCAATGCATATGCAGTTCAGTCTGAAAATACAAAAGCAGGAAAAGCTGGTTGCAGCTCTGGAGCAGATCGCCGCGATGGATGTTGTTCTTTCGATGGAGTCGAATCACCTGTCTGCAATGAAAAGCTTCGTACAAAAAGAAAATACGTTATCCACATAACTTAGTAGCTGGGTGGTTGGAGCATGTGAACAATATACTACTGATTTCTGATCTTGACGGAACCTTACTGAATGCTTCACAGCAAATCAGCTTGGAGAATGAATTGGCCATTAAACGTTTTATTGAAAAAGGAGGCATGTTTACCTTAGCGACGGGGCGTATGGAGGAGGCGGTCATACCTTTTATCCATAAGCTTGGTCTGGATTTGCCGGTGATTTTGTATAATGGAGCCAAAATTTATTGCCCCGTTACAGACAAGGTGCTTTATGAGAGGAAGATATCTCTTCCGCAAGCTTTGTGGGATAATATTAGGGGACGCTTATCGGATGAACTGGTACTGCTGGTTTATCAAGATGGTCAAGTTTATGCACCGATTCGCAATGCCTTATTAGAAAAGCATGAGCTCAAAGATGCGGTGAGATGTTTGCCTTTTGAGGAAAGCATTATGCAGGAGCCTGTTACGAAGCTGTTGATTATTAGCTCCCGGCTGGAGGAAGCGAAGGATATTGAACAGGCTGTGAGAGACAGCTGTGTACCTTGCGAAATGGTTTACTCCGAGTCGAATTACTTGGAGATTTTACCGCAGCATGCTACCAAGGGGATTGCGCTTAGGGAGCTGGTAAGGCTACTGAAAGTAGATAGCCTGTACACCGTAGCCGTTGGCGATAACTTAAACGATCTAACCATGATCATAGAGGCCGATCTGGGTTATGCTGTAGGCAATGCCCACCCATTGTTAGCGGATGCAGCGGATGCTGTGACTGTCCATCATGAAAGCCATGCTATAGCGGCTATTATAGGGGAATTTAAGGAAAAGAGGAGAGAGCTGGCATGAGTTATTTGGAGGCGGCTGAACGTATTGCAAGAGAAGCTGGTATAATGATCAAGTCCAAGCTGGGCACAGACTTTGTGACGGAAGAAAAGAGCTCGGCATTCGATGTCGTTACAGAAATCGATAGAGCCTCTGAGCAGTTAATCCGTGAACGGTTAGCGGAGGTATTCCCTGACCATGCATTTCTCGGGGAGGAAGAATCGTTTGCTAACGAGGAGCTGCTTGAAAACAGGCTCGAAAGAGCAAAGTCCGAGCCATTCATATGGATCGTTGATCCCATTGATGGGACTAGCAATTACGTGCAAGGCATTCCGGGTTTTACGGTATCTATAGCTCTTGCGTGCAACGGAGAGATTATGGTTGGTGTCATCTATGATCCGTCCCGGGATGACATGTATTCGGCGGAGAAAGGTAAAGGGGCTACACTCAATGGAAAGCCGATCCGGGTTTCGCAAGTAGAGACACTCGGACAAAGCGTAGTAGCAACCGGCTTCCCTTCGAAGAAGAAAACGCGCGACGCTGTTATGAAAAGCTTGCAGGAGATCGGTCCGCAATGCCGTACTATTCGTGCGCTGGGCTCGGCTGCACAGCATCTGGCTTTCGTTGCTTCAGGGAAGCTCGCGGCATTCTGGGAATATGGCCTCAATGCATGGGATATCGCCGCAGGGGTGCTGATCATCGAGGAAGCCGGGGGAACGGTGACCGATACACTCGGCAATCCGTACAGCCTGACCGTGAAGCATATTGTCGGTACGAACGGCCATATTCATGATGCGATGATGCAGACGTTGAAGCCACTTGGCATTTAAAGCTGGAACTTATGAATAGACTTAATCAGCAGCCTGCTGCCACATATGTGGTGGCAGGTTTTTTTGCCTTTTTAATCGGGGCTGTCGTTATTTATGGAAGGGTTTGAACGGAGCGGAAATTTCCGTTATTCCAACTACCGTCCGAAATTTTAGACGATAGCGGAAGTCGAAATTCCGTTATTGGGGCGAAATAGGTGTACTATGCACCAAAACAGAGCGATAACGGAACTAGCTATTCCGTTATCGCTCTGTTTTTTGAGCTTTCCAGGTGATAAAGGAAGTAGTACTTCCGTTATTATCCTCATTTTGTGGATATAGCGCTGCTATTTTACGAGGCAGCTGGTGTCCTATCGAGTTTCAGCTTCCTAAACTATTTTGATGTCCCTTAAACGTGGCTAGTTATGCTATGCTGATGATGAATGCGGTTACAGCTTGCGATATTTGAAAGGAGAGCCATCCTCATGAACTTTTTACAGGGGAACATTTCTGCAAGGTTTAAAGTCATCTATGGGATATTTTTCTTGTTAATTATTTCTTCAACCGTCTGGCTTTCCTACTTAAGCTCTAAGGGCAGCCTTGAGGATCAAGTGCGGAGCACGAATGTCGCGCTGCTAAATCTGATTCAGCAAAAAATCGAAATGATGCTCCGGGAAATCGATACCAACACGATTAACTTTATTCAAGAGCCGGATGTGTCCTTTTTTCTGCATGGGCGATACGCTAATGACGATTTGCGGTTTAATCATTTTCGAGTGTTGAATGACCGGTTTAAGGCATTGATGTTCGCAAACAGCAATATTTCATCCTTCTATTTGTATTCTCTGGAGAACAAAAGTTTGCTGACCGATACTACTTTTTCCGATGAAGCTGACTTTTACGATATGAACTGGCGTGATGCATTTACCTCTATGACAAGCTATCAGAAGTGGCTAGACACGAGGAAAATTACAGAGATTAGCTCTGGCCTGCATCTTGATAAAAATGTGATTACTCTAGTTCGCTCTTACCCGCTCATTAGCATCCCACAGTTTCGCAAAGGGGCTATTATCGTAAATGTCGCTGAAAATACAGTCTCCAATCTGATTCAGAATGTTGATAAACAGAGGGCAGGGCAAACCTTGGTGATCAATTGAGCAGGGAATGATTATATCGTCTCAAAACAAGAAGCAGCTGTTTCAGCCTGTAAGCAGTATTGAAGGGGCTCCAAGATTGGAGCAGCTGACAGATAGCGGTTATTTAACCCAAAATACGGATAACGGCAGTTATACTACGTTTTATTTGACATCCGCTTATAACGGTTGGAAATATGTGAGCATCATCCCGAACCCGGAGATGAACCGGCCACTGCAAATTATTCGTAATCTGCTGTTGACCATTGCCGTAGGAATGTTTCTGCTCGCAATCGTACTAGTGTTTGCAGTAAGCAACTACACGTTTCGCCCGTTGGAGCTGTTCTTCCGCTCGATTACTGAGAAGAAAATTGGCCGTCCCGGCGATCTTACGTATATGGAAAAGTTTTTCAAACAAATTATTTCTGATAACGAAACGTTGCAAAAGCAGATGAATGAAAGTTTACCTGCCTTGAAATGGCGGTCCATTATGAGCTTAATGATGGGCGATAAGACGAATTATAGTAGGATGAAGCCGTATTTTGACATGCTTGGCATTAACCTGTACGATGTTCGTTTTGTTGTTCTGGTCATAGAATTGGATCGCATTCGGGATATAGCGACCCCGCGGGATGTCTATTTGTTCACCTATGCCATTAGCAATGTTGCGGAGGAACTGGTTGCCGGCGTTTGCAAAGGAGTGTCGGTTGAGTTAACGGATGGAAGAGTCGCTGTAATAATGAGCTTTGAAGAGGATGACAGCCAAGGTAATCAGATTCAAGCTTTACAGGTGGCCGATCTCGTTAAGGATTACGTGGAGGGCCATTTCAAGCAAACGGTTACGATTGGAGTAGGCCGTCCTCAATTGCATTTGGAGGGGATTCACAGCTCCTATCAAGAAGCGCTGAATGCTCTGAAATACAAGCTGATCATGGGCGATAACTCAGTTGTATCTATTGATGATATTGCAGGAAACAACCATAACGATAAATTTTATCGCATTTCGGGGATGAGCGATTCGGTGGTTAACTACATCCGTGACACGGATAAGGTGAAGCTGGAAGCTCAGCTGGACAAAATTTTTGGAGAAATAATTGCAAGCAACGTCCCGCCTGAAATGATCAAACAGATGTGCATTCAATTAATAATGAAATCGATTAAGGTTATATCGGATAAAGGGCTGGAAATTAAGGAGTTTCTTGATCCCAAGGAAAATATATATAACCGAATCGAGTCCTGCGCCAATGTGGACGATATTAAGAGCTATATTTCCACCTTCCTGCATCAATTAATTGTTCGAACGGAAGAAAAGCGGTTGAGCAGGGGGAATAACGATACGATCAAGCAGGTGATGGAGTACATGGAGCAGCATTACATGGACAGCGACCTGTCTCTTAATCTGTTAGCCTCGCAGTTCCAGTTAAGCGTTCCGTATTTAAGCAAGCTGTTCAAGGAAACGACTGAAACGAATTTCATGGATTGCTTGATTCAGTTCCGTATGGAGAAATCCAAGGAGCTGCTGCTCGATCCCAAGCGGAAGGTTAATGCGATAGCGGAGAGTGTCGGCTATGCACGCAAAGCTTTATTCGTATTTTCAAGAAATATACAGGACAAACGCCAGGGGAATTCAGGGAAAACCATAACAAAGCCCCCCGAGGGTGATGACTTCCTATGCAGAAGAGTATCCCTAATCCTTTAGTGGAAGCCCTATTACCTTAAAAGAAGTGAAGAGGATAAAAAATGAACATACCCATATCATTAAAAAAAGCGCAGAGCATAAAAAGGGAATATTTTCAAAGCAGTCCTGCTGCGGCTACCATAAGGTTGTAACCAGCAGAGCAGAAGGGAGGTGTAGCTATGAAATCACAAATGGGCGGGGCAGCCGCACAAGCAGGGGTTAGGCAATCGGTGCGAACGAACAGGCTGAAGCTGGCATGGAAATACTTAAAGCGGGATAAATATTTGTACCTGCTGCTTCTTCCTATATTAGCGTACTATTTCACCTTCAAGTATGCCCCGATGTTCGGCGAGATCATTGCCTTTAAAAATTATCGGTTTGCCGATGGAATCTGGGGGAGCCAATGGGTAGGACTTAAGCATTTTGAGAGACTGTTCACAAGTCCCGATTTTTTCAAAGTATTAAAAAATACGCTGCTGCTAAACATCTACGGCATTGTATTCGCCTTCCCAGTGCCCATTGTACTGGCCATTCTCTTGAACGAAGTCCGAATCGAGTGGTACAAACGGACGATCCAAAACCTGCTCTACATCCCTCATTTTATATCATGGGTTGTGCTTGGAGGTATCGTCATTGCTCTTTTGTCCCCTTCTACGGGCGTCGTTAATATTGTGCTCGTCAAGATGCTCGGAATTGAGCCGATTTATTTCATGGCCAATAACTTTTGGTGGCCGATTATGTTCATTTTATCAGGAATTTGGCAAAATGCCGGTTGGGGCACGATTCTATACCTCGCGGCAATTGCCGGGATTGATCCTCAGCTGTATGAGGCGGCCAAAATCGACGGGGCCAGCAAGCTGCGCCGCATATGGCATGTAACACTCCCAGGTATCCGCAGTACGATTGCTATTTTGCTTATTTTACGTGTTGGACAGATGATGGATGTGGGCTTCGAGCATATTTTTGTCATGCAAAATAAAGCCGTATATGAAGTTTCCAACGTTATCAGCACTTATGTGTATCATGTTGGTTTGGAAGGCTCGCAGTACAGCTACACTACCGCGCTTGGTTTGTTTCAATCGATTATTGGACTTATTTTGGTCGTAAGTGTTAATAAAATTATTAAAGCCATGGGTGAGAACGGGCTATGGTAAGTCTATGCTTACGAAGTAAGTTTTCTTACGAAAACTGTTAGGAGGGGGATGCGATGTCCGGCAGTCAGTCTTTTACAATAAAGCTGCTCTTCGGCCTTATCTATGTATTATTGGCTGTGCTTGCCATGATGACGTTATTTCCGTTCATTCATGTGCTGGCAACATCCATGAGCAGCTCGCGGGCTATCATGTCCGGGGAAGTGTTTCTGTGGCCGAAGGAAATTACTTTTATATCCTTTTCAAATTTGATTGATGATGGCCAGCTGTTTAATGCGATGAAAAACACCTTATTGATCACGGTAGTGGGGACGGTATTAAATATTGTAGCTACGATTATAGCGGCATATCCTTTAAGCAGGAAACGGTTGAAGGGAAGAAATCTCATTCTGATGATCATTACCTTCACAATGCTGTTTGGCGGCGGATTGATCCCTAATTACATTCTGATCAAAACATTGGGAATTATGAATACCTATTGGGCACTTTGGCTGCCCGGTCTGCTCAGCACGTACAATTTTTTCGTTATGAAAACGTTTTTTGAGAACCTGCCCGCGGAATTGGAAGAATCGGCTGCAATAGATGGTGCTAATGATTTGGTGATTATTTGGAAAATCATTCTGCCTTTATCGATGCCAATTATAGCGGCTCTGACATTATTTTATGCGGTAAGCTGGTGGAATTCGTATATGAATGTGCTGATGTACATTACGAGCTCAGGGAAGCTGTCTCTTATGGTCAAGCTGCTGCAGATGATTGATACAACCAGTCTGAATCTCCTCAATTCGAATGCTACAAGCGGCGGTGAAGGTGCCATGATGCAAAATTTGGTTACACCGGAAGGCATCAGAGCTGCAGCTATCATCATTTCCGTTATGCCGATTTTATGTATCTATCCATTTCTTCAAAAGTACTTTGTTAAAGGTGTTTTGATCGGTTCTATCAAAGGTTAGGGCGGATTCCAAGAAGGCCTGTCTGTTGCGATTTTAAAAATCAAATATGGAGGCGGACGATGATGGTAAAAAGAAAGCATATGGCGCTCGTGATGGCGGCGGCCTTATTGACGATTGCGGCATGCTCCTCGGATGGCGGTACGGATAGCAGCGGAGATGCAGGGAAGAAGGATGGCGGAACCGACAAAAAGAAGAAGCTGGAAGTCAGCGTTTCGATTCTGGATCGAGGTCAAGTAGCAAGTGATGAAGGAACTTACGAGAGCAACCGGACAACCAAGTATATTAATGAGAAATCGGGCATTAACGTGAAATGGGTGCCTGTCGTACGGACGGAGTCAACGAAGAAGCTGAACACATTGATTGCAGCCGGCGAGGCGCCTGATCTGATGTGGGAATTTGGCCGCGACTATATGTCGACTTTGAAGGATCAGGGAGCTATACAACCAATAGACGATTATATTGAGAAATACAGCACCTCTTATAAAAACTACTTGAAAGCGCATCCAGAGCTTAAGCCTTATACACAGTTTGACGGCAAAACCTACATTGCGACGAGTGCACGCGGTATTGATGCGATTGCCAACCATGGAATGTGGATTCGCCAGGATTGGCTTGATAAGCTTGGGTTGAAAACTCCTACGACGATGGATGAGCTGTTGACTGTCATGAGAGCTTTTAAGGAAAAGGACCCGGATGGCAACGGGAAGAATGATACGCTTGGCGCTGCCTTCAACTTTAACTACGCGGGGATTATACAGGCGATGTACGCGGCCCACAGCGGATTATGGTATCTGGAGAACGATAAGATGGTAAAAGGAAACTTTACCGACCGTTATGCGGATGTGTTGTCCTTAATGAAAACAGCATTTGACGAAGGGCTGGTTGACAAAGAGTATATCACTGACAAAAATTATCAAAAGGAAAGACAGCTGTTTGTTACGGGAAAAGCAGGCGTCTATATGGCGAGCTGGAATATTTCGCCTGAATACCGGGAGCTCAAGCAGAATGTGCCGGATTCCAGCTCGTTCCTTTGGAGCCTGTATCCACGAAGTATGGTAAGTTTGGGCTGTTTCAGGAGCCACCTGCTAATAAGCTGATTGTATTTAATAAAAATATGAAGGATCCGGAAGCGGCTGTAAAGCTGTTGGATTGGATGGTCGAGAAGAACTGGTTTGATGTCAGATTCGGTCAAGAAGGAGTTCATTACAAGCTGCTGAATGGAGTGCCGCAAGCGATTGATGCGGAGAAAAACAAAAAGGAAACGATCTATGCTCCTGAGTATGCAATACTGGACCAATGGAGTCCGAAACCGGAGGACTTCCCGATTATGGCCGCGCAGGACGCCATTTCACAGGATTATGCGAAGGTTCAGGGTGAGTCGCTTAAGGTAGCAATGAAGAACAAATTCAGACGCGATATTCCGTTCAATCCGACGTTCCCGGAGCTTAGCGAAACGGCAACCTCCTTCACTCCGTTAGCCGAGGAGATCGAAACGAAAGTCATCACAGGCGGCAGCCAATACAATGCGCAATGGGGCATCGAGCAGCTGCGCAAGGAATGGAAGCGTCTGGGCGGTGATAATGTAGATAAGCTGGCACAGCAATGGTACGAGAAAAATGTGAAAGGCAAGTAAGCATTTAGAAGCGCTGCGGAGTCTCCCGCTCCGGAAGGGGCTGGGGGCTTAAACCTAATAAGGAGTGTACTCTATTATGTCGTTCGATCATAAGCAAATGCTTTTGCAGCAATTGGACAGCTGGCACAAGGAATATACCCCGGAGGTGAAGATGGTTCGTAAGCCGTTTCGTACCCCTGGCTATCACAGCACGTTGAAAAATGTGGATTATACGCATCCGACGCTTGCTGCTTTTATTTACGCGCTAGGACTGCTTGATAGCGGACTGCCGGAAAATGTGGAGCGGGCTTCCGATATCATAGAGAAGGTGATCGGGCTGCAGGACCAGAATCGTGAGAATGCTACGTTCGGTATATGGTCCTGGTTCATGGAGGAGCCGTTAACGATGATGGCGCCGCCCGACTGGAACTGGGCCGATTTCTGCGGGAAGCGGCTGGTGCTTGCCGAGCAGAGGCATTCCGGGCTGCTCAGTCCTGCCTTAAGAGAGCAGATTCGGCATGCTCTATTCTGTGCCTGCGATGCGATCATTAAGCGCAACGTCGGTCCCGGCTATACGAATATCGCCATCATGGGAGCGTTCGTCACTTTACTTACAGGAGAAGTATACGGGCACAAGCCGTATGCGGATTATGGGCTCGAGCGGCTGCGCAAATTCAGCGATTACACGAAGGAGCTGGGTACATTCCAGGAGTATAATAGCCCGACTTATACGATCGTGGCGATCCAAGAACTGGCTAGCATTCATACGGCCACAAGCCAAGCAGAGGCGAAGGAGCTTAGCGCTGGCATGCTGGATGTCGCCTGGCGCATGGTGGCGGAGCATTTCCATGCGCCGAGCAGGCAATGGTCAGGACCGCACAGCCGCAGCTACAGCACGGTGATGACACCGGAGGTGTTATCGTTCTTGCAAATGGCAAGCGGAGGGGTCCTTTCTTTACGGGCAAATGAAGATATTATATACAATTTGGATTGGTATGGTAATGAAATTCATTGCCCGGAAGCGTATTTGCCCGCGTTTCAACATACAGAAACATCCACGATTCTGCAAGCTATTCATAAAGATGAATGGGGTCGCACAGTGAATGAGGCTACCACTTATATGAGCGGCCCCATCAGCGTAGGCACATTCAGCAAGGACGTCATGTGGAATCAACGCCGTAATTTGCTTGGCTATGCCCAGAATGGAGACAGCTTCAGCTATATTCACCTGCGGTTTCTGCATGACGGCTATGATTATTCCTCCGCGGTGTATTCAAGCGTTCAGCAGCAGGCGGACGTACTGTTCGGTATCGGATTTTGCACCAATGGCGGGGATACCCATATCGGTCTCGATCCCATAGACGGAACGATAGAAGCTTCAGATCTAAGGCTGCGATTTGAAATCGGCGGCAGCTTGGAGCAAGTAGAGGCTCAAGACTTTGAGCCAGCTGCGAAAGCAATATCCGTGCAAATCGCAGGTACAACGATGAATGTAAAGACGCTTTTTGCTGCGTTTGATGCCGAGTCGACGAGTTGGGAGCTTACTCGTGATGAGCAGAAGCTGTGCCTCGATTATGTTGTATATGCCGGGGAGAGGAAACGGTTTGATTTCCGCTCCATGCAGCAGGCGCTGCTGGTATTTGCCTTCCGTTTGAGCGAAGGGGATGGAGGAGCATTGGATGCTTCTGCCGATTATGCCGGTATTGAGACGGAGGCTTCTCATAGCGGCTTCACTCGTGCCAGTGAGGTAAATGCAGAGTTCAAGACGACCGGCGGTGCTAATCTGAAGCTGAAATTGCCACTGAAGCCTGCAGAAAAACAGGAAATGATGCGGTTGCGATAAGCAGGAATTAAGGTTAGGAGGGAGTGCCACAATGGCCAAGGGCTCTGTTATTTACAATGAATTTCATACATTCAAGGACCCGTATACCGGAAAAATGCTGACCCGGCTTACAGCTCCAGAGCAAGTGAATCATCATCCATATTTCTATTATAAGATGATCACCAATGATAACCGCTACCTGATTTATGCAAGTGAGAGGAATGAGCAGCGCCATTTATATCGAATGGATCTGAGCGATGGCTCGGCATTGCAATTAACCGAAGGAGCGGGAGTCCATGATTTCGGCTGTAGTCTCACCAGTGATGATCGTTACCTGATTTATTGTCGAGACAAACAGATCATTCGTTTGGATATGGACACACTGGCTGAGGAAGCCTTCTATGAATCACCGGACGGCTGGAATCCGAATCCGAATCCGGGATTAAGCTCGGATGACAAGTATTTGGTGTTGGTAGAAATGAACGAGAACGATGTCATCCCGAGTAATGGGGATTGGTCGACCTTCGAGCCGCAATGGGCGATTAAGCCGCACTGTCGAATCGTCTATGTCGATATTGAGCGGCAGACCAGCCATATCGTTCATGAGGAATTGAATTGTTGGTTAGGTCATCCGCAGCTTCGGCCACATGATCCGTCAACGGTTCTATTCTGCCATGAAGGTCCCGGTCATCTGATTGACGCCAGGCTGTGGCTTATTCAAGCAGACGGGACGAACCTGCGCTGTGCCAAAACGCAAACGCATGACGAATTGATCACACATGAATATTGGCTTGCTGATGGCTCCAGGTTTGCTTTTGTATATAGACATAAGGATTATGAGCTGCACGAAAGCATCCGGTTTATGGACCCATTCACTTTGGAAGAAGAGATTTGGATGGATAGCTCCAAGTATTGTCATTTTATTTCCAATAATAATAATTCCAACATCGTTGGGGATGGTCAGCTAAGTGAGCAGCATTTTATTTATCTGATTGATGTACAACAGCGGCGTGAGGAAAAGCTGTGCTCCCATGGAACAAGCTGGAAGCCTTATGGGAATACTCAGGACGCTCATCCGCATCCCACTTTTGCACCGGATGGTTCGTTTATTATTTTCACATCGGATATGGAAGGCATTCCTTGCATTTATAAAATAGACTTGAATTAAAGAATTGAAGCATGAAAAACGGCTGTCTCGAAAGTCATTTGTGGATTTTCGAATCCCCACTCGAATGGGAGTTTCCCTACACAAAGACGCTTCCATCCCCACTTACGTAGTGGTTTTGGAGGCGTCTTTGTACATAGCTTGGGATTGACTCATTTACTGACGCCCTTTTGGGACAGCCTCTTTCTGTTATCTCTATTGCGGTACAAGCTCTTAGTTACTAAGCTATGCAGCCATCCGTGCGTTAGGTTGGGAATTGGAACTCCGTCGCAAGGAGGAACGGGAGCTTTGGAGCAGCTTGTATTGGACGATCCCGATGGCAGCAGTAGGTGCAGCTTCGCCCCGCAGGGATAGTTCCATTAGTGCAGTAATATCTCCTATCTGATAAGCAGAGGCAATCGCTCTTAGGAAAGCTCGCAGCTCTTCTTCCTCGGGCAGCGAAAGCGTGCCTTGATTCAAATCAAATTTGACGGCTTCAAGTGCATGGCGTGCCCGGTGAAGCGCCGCTTTTACAGCCCCCTCGGTTGTGTTAAGCAATTTTGCCGCATCCCCGATTGAAAACCCTAATACATCCCTCAGTAAAAAAACAGTTCTCTGGAGGGGGGACAGATGTTTCATCAAAGCCTGGAAGGCCGCCTCGATCTCGAAAGAATCGTTATCCTTCGTACTCACCTTGGGCTGCTCTCGCTTTAAAATCCGGTCCAACACCTTATTTCTCCGCGTTTGATCAATCCACGTGTTTTTTGCAATCCGCAGTAACAAGGCTTCAGGGTTGGAATGATGTTCTTGGCTTTTCAAATTGCCTAACGCTTTAAGCCATGTATCCTGAGCCAAGTCCTCGGCATCCCAGATCGATCCAGTAAGGGATAGGCAATAACGGTTAAGGTGGTTTTGAAGCTGCTCCACGTTTTTAATATCCTTAAGGTTTTCCTTAATCCGGGTTTTTGCTTCAGCTTCCGTTAAGATCATCCTACATTCTCCTTTGCCATGTTCTTTATGCTGACTATGATCTTTATCCTTATTAAATGGAAACGAATAAAGCCTTTTAAAGGATACGCAGATTTCAAAAAAAAATTTCGGCCACTCCGTTTTTTTTATTATATCATCAAAAACCGTTATGCCGTATCCTTCGGCAGCTTCGATTCGTTTACAGGGTGAAAGTGATGAATGATGAAATACAATAACGGATCAAACGGAGGTTTTGAAAGATGAGTACTTTTATTCCTTATGTGGTTGAACAAACCGGCCGCGGTGAAAGATCTTACGATATTTACTCCCGGCTGCTGAAAGATCGAATTGTGTTTCTTGGGGCTGAGATTGATGATCATCTGGCCAACAGCATTATTGCTCAATTGTTGTTTTTGGCGGCGGAGGACCCGGAAAAGGAAATCTCCATGTATATCAACAGTCCGGGCGGTTCTACCTCGGCAGGGTTTGCTATATATGATACGATGCAGTTTGTGAAGCCGCCTGTTCATACTATTTGTACAGGATTTGCTGCTTCGTTTGCGGCGATCCTGCTGCTCGCGGGTGCCAAAGGGAAGCGTTTCGCGCTGCCGAACAGCGAGATCATGATCCATCAGCCGCATGGTGGTGCCAAGGGGCAGGCCAGTGATATAGCCATAACAGCCAACCGGATTCTAGGTATCCGGGCAAAGCTGAACCAAATCACCGCCGAACGGACGGGCCAGCCGATTGAAAAGGTTGAGAAAGACATGGATCGTGACTATTTCATGTCCTCACAAGAAGCACAGGAGTATGGCATTATCGATCAAGTGGTTACTTCTTTGTAGATTGGCGCATAGGAATTGTCCAAATAGGCTGTCCCATTAGTCGTTTTTAGTAATCTCATCCCCACTCTATATTTGTTTGGCAAGAGAACCTTCAAATCCACTTTTATTGTGGGTTTGAAGGTTTTTTTTGCATTTTATGGGACCTGTCTTCTTGAGGTTACCCGTGACAGATGGTTAGATGGAAATCCTCCCGCTAATTAGACCAGGTTATCACCGTTAAGTAATTTTAACTGGAAAATCTCCATCTATTTTAGTGTGTATTAGGATAATTGACCGAAATGGGCGGAATTAGCGGGATAATTTCCAGTTATAGGGATGAAAATGCGATTTATAGTAAAATTACCTCCGCATTTTCCACTAGCGTTGCATCAGACCTTACACATCATCAACTTTGTAAATCATCGTGTGAAAATTCACAAAGTTTTTCCATGACATAGTTAAAACACAACCCCACCTAA
>NZ_JBHTGY010000054.1:0-56471 GCF_042676305.1 Paenibacillus sp. GCM10027630
ACCACTTTCCAAATTATTTACTATATTATATCAAATTAACGCGGTGAATTGGTGAATTATATTAAAGAAAAAAAAGACTGCCGAGACTTTCTCGACAGCCTGAAATGATCCCGTTAATTGTATCGAATCGGAACTTTTTCTTACATACACACCCTTTTAGATGGAGGTTTTCCAGCTATCTCCCCCACTGCGGAAGTTTGAGCCAAATTTGCATGAGGTTTTCCAGCTAATTCCTAATGCACGAATCCCAGGCGCGCGTTGCGACGTTGCACGGCCGTCGGTCGAATCTTTTACGCAAGGGGTGCATTTATACAACAACCTATCCCCGGTCCGAGTCAGGAGCAGCCCCTCACGATAAAAAAGCCCATCTGAGTAAGCTGAACTGTAAACAGCAAGCTCTCTAGATGGGCTTCAAAATGCTCCTTTTATCGATGCGACATCCTGTATTGCTTCGGCGACATATTCACATAGCGTTGAAAGGCCCGGTTCAAATTGCGCTCGGAATACCCAACCAATTCCGCTATTTCCATTACGCTGTATTCGGTGTCCTCCAGCAGCTTTTTGGCTTTGCTCACTTTGCTTTCCATAACATATTCAACGAAAGAAACACCCAGCTCCTTTTTAAACAGCTTGCTTAAATATGATGGGCTGAGCCCGACCAGATCTGCGAATTCGATGAGGGAGTGATTGACGCCGACATTCTCCTTGATCTGTTTACAAACGATCTGAATCGCAAGCTTGGCCCCCTTTTTACGGCTTTCTTCCGTAATTTGACGGTACAAAGGAAAGATTAGCTCAATAAACCACTCATATATTTCACGCGAGGTTTGCCTAGCCTTGAGCTGATCAAACCAATTGTCTTCCAGTGAGTCGATCATACCCGGCCCCTTCTCCTCCAACGATTGAATGATCGAGGACAAGAGCACATGATAGCACTGGTAAATCGTATTATAAGACTCCGAGCCCCGCACAATTTGGGCGAATTGCTCCAATGCTTGCTCTGCAAGTTGAATCTCGCCTCGGGATAACGCTTCAACAATCACTTTCTCCTGCTCGTTCGGATAGAAGAACATGCTTTGTCTGCCAGTCTGCTCCATCTCCTCGAAGAACAGCACGGGATGGCTGTCATTGAATATCCGGTGCTGCAGCGCCAGCTTAGCCTCACGATACGATTCCGCCACAGATGTGATCTCTTGATACGATCTCCCTACACCAACCGACATGGAGAAGGACAAATAGGTTCTCAGCGCCTCACGAATTTCCTTGGCAAACATTCTCGTCTGCTCCAGCACGCGCTCATGTGATTCCTCGCTGTCGAAATGCAGAATTGCGATGCCTTCACGTTCATTTTTTTCCACGATAAAGCCGTTAAGCGATGATTTGGCAAGCAGCTCGTTCATCACGTTCGTAACGGCGAATATTACAATAGAGCCTTCATTTGGCAAAAATCGCTTTTCTTTAAACAAATTTTCTATTATTCCGACCAATACCACATAGGTGCCCTGCACTGGAATTTGATGATGATCGCATTCACTGAGCAAAGAAGCTCGGCTTATGCTGCTCCCTGATAACAGCCTCTGCAGGAATTGATCCCGTATATTCGGGCTAACCTTCTTCAAGTAATTATTCAATGATTCCGATTGCTCGTTCAGATAGCTTAAGCAAGATTTGATATACTCAATATCATTGCCCTTCGGTAACAACGGCTGACCGCTTCCAATATTCTCTCCATAGCGAATTAGCTGCTCTATCGGGTTATAGGCCCTCTTGGAGGCGAAAAATGTCAGCAGCACACCAAAGGCCAGAAAGATCGTCACAGACAGGAAAATAACCCAGCGGACCCATGTCAGCTCCTTAGTCAGCTCACGCTCCGGCAGCAGCGAAATATAGGTTCGCCCATACGTTGTTTTATAATAAACCGCCAGATACCGCTCTTGGTCTTCACCAAGAACAACGGTTTCTCCGGTGCTGTCTTCATCTTTTAAAATATCCTGCAAACCTGTAAGTCTTTCAGCGGACTGACCCAAATTATTTTTGTCGGTGGAATGCAAAACAATCTGGTTGTTTGAGTCCAGCAGCAGAAGGGATTGTTCTTTGGCAAATGTGTAGTTCACCAGGTTTTTTTCCAGTATGTCTTCCTTTACGTGAATGGCGAGAACGCCTTGCGCCTGCTGGTCAACCGTCATAAGAGGAAGCTTTCTGACAAAGGACAAATACCCCTCCCTGCTTGCAGAGGGCAAATAAGCCCACTTGCCGGTGCCCTCCATTTTCAGAATCTGGTCGATATCCTCATGATCCTTATACTCTTTATAGGGCAAAAAGCCGTAGTTGTTCGTTATAACCGCACCCGATTGCTTGTCGTAAACCATGATTTCGCTAATTAAGCTGCTGGAGTTTTTACTAACCTGAAACGTATCTATAATCGAAGCATAAAGCGCATAATCATCAAAATCAGGCGTACCCAGTGTGCCCTTAATAAGGGAATTGGATGATATTTTGAGAGATTCATGCTCGATGCTGGTCAGCACATTCTCCATCCTGTCTTTTAGAAGCGTTAAGGAAGCCAAGTTATCTACTTTGAACTGGTTCGTTAGCTTCACTATGGAAAAGTGATAATAGGCGCTGCCTGCAAGAACGATTGGAATGGATACGGACAAACAACCGAACCAAATTAGCCGGTTCAAATAATTGGCTCGCGGCAGCAGCGGAGCTATGACTTTTCGAATCTGATCCATCCACTTACTCAACATGTTGTTACCTCCGAGCCCCAAGGATAGACGGCAAAATCATTCCTTTACCCCATTAAATTCTGAGTACATTATAGCATATACAAAGCGGTTAAATGGGAAGAAGAAGGCCGGCCGGGCAGCATTTTAGCACCGCGGCATAGCCTCCTCACCCTTAATCATCCAGTTCAAGAAGGAATCGGGATTTATTGCATCTCTACCCGAATGCAGTCCCATACAAGCAGATTAGGAACCGTAAATACGAGGCTGCCTGACTCTTCCTTCGAGTAAGACACGGATTGTCCTGAAATAAGCTGGTGAACCGACTTCACCTGGCCATTGCCCGGCAAACGAAGCTTGACCTCGATTTGTGTAAGCGGGATATTGGCCGTCAATGGCCGTCGTCCTGCGCCATTGACCATATGGATCAGCAGATTGCCTTCCTTCTCGAACAACGTGATTTGAAGCCCTGGTATATGCGTTACTTCGATCAGCTTATCCTCTCCCAATGCATAATCGATCGCATTGGATAGAAGCTGGTAATGTTCAACCAATTTGTATTCATTAATCAAATGGCTCAAGGAGAAGGGAAGATACAGAGCGCTTCCATTTCCTGTCCGGTTGGTTAGAGCGAGCGGCAATTCCGTATGGCTGACAGGCAGCGAAGCCCGCTCCGGAGGACGCCCTACCCCATCCATAGGCGAGAATGGCGGCACCAATGTCGCCAACACCTTCGTATTCTCACCTATCGGTGTGCAATACGCCACTTTACCCCGGTGAGCGATCAGCTCCGTATGCTCAAGGCCCTTCTGCAGCGGATTGTCGTTTCCTTCAAACCGCAGGTAGGAAGCTGTCAAAGACTGACTGACATAAATATCGTCGCTAACGCCCAGCAAAGCAAGAAGCTTCTCATTCCGCGGAACATTCCCTTCGATGATGACGCAACCGCCCTGCTCCACATAAGCGGACAGGATTTCAATGAACCCATCCGTATATTTCATCCCCTCGGGAACTATCAGCGCTTTATAACGGGACAGCCGCTCTGGAACTGCTTGCTCCGTCAACAGCACATCGAAGGGAACCTGTTGATTAATCAAGCCATCCGCCATGCCTTCAGCGGAAGCGTCGGCTGTCCACATAAGAGCAACTTGAGACAGCGGTTCCGCATTCTCCATATCCAGCTCGATCTGCTGCACATCATGATTGAATGCGCTAACAACATCAAGAATCCGCTTATCTCCGATTGTATCGGGAATACCCGTCAAGGAATGCCAGATGCTTCCCCCATGCGCCGGAATTTGCGCCAGCCAGAAGCGGTATTCAGCCGGCGGGAGCCCTGTATGCCTCCAGTCCATGCCCGGCGAGGAGTGAACGATGCCGAATGGAATCGGTCTGTCCGGAAGCGATCGCCCCAGCTTCATACTGAGCGCCGGCTTCCAGAACTCAGGAATATGATGATGACCGAGGGATAAAATATCCTGCGGCTCCGTGCACAGCATATCCGTCGTTTCTGCACGGTCGAACAGGTTGTCGTGGTACAGGTTATAGTACAGAATCATAGGAATATCGGGATTTTTAGTTTTGATCAAGGAATAAAATTGGTCCATATTATCGCGCATGCACGATGATGCCCAATCCTCAGCGAAGTCCTTCTTACTTGCTGGGATCGGCTGTCCGTACTTGGCGAGGTATTTCCGCTGGCAAGCTTCACACCAACAATCGCTGTAGCCTGGAGCATTGAAGAAGATACCATCGAGATCATAGTTGCTTATGACTTCATCCAGAACAGGGAGCGCAACCGCCTCGTTGCGATAAGCCCCATTAATGCATGTATTCATCAGCATAGACCAAGGTCCGGGTCTTGTTAATCCGACAATGTCGGGCTCGCCATTCGCTTGCTTGGCAAACCACTGCGGCTTCTGCAGGTAGATCGAATCCTCTGCACGGCTAAAATCGAATCGTCCGATAAAGCGAAGCCCCTGTTTATGGCAAGCTTCTATAACCTCCTTCAGCAAATCGGATGACTGAGGCAAATACTCGTTAACGGTATGAAAAGGAACCTTCGTAGGATACCAGGCGTAGATCCCGGCAACATTAAACACGATCGTATTAGCTCCCATTTCTTTCATCTGCGAGGCCAGTTTATCCGGATTGATTAGTGCGGTGTCTTTAATTTGCAAATTCGGTTGAATGACGCGAAGCGGCTTTTGCCACCAAGCTTTAGCCATGTTTCCCATAAAGCGCCTCCTGAAAACGGCTGCCGAAAGGCAGCTTCGGCAGCCGTTCGTGGTTGATTTGGTGTTCCTCAATCTGTTCCAGCCGTATCCCTACAACTCTGCATTTAAATTGGAATGCTTACTTTTTGCCGTTAAATTCATCATTAGAAGCTTTATTTTCCTGATAAGCTTTTTTCATTTCAGGCAAATTATTAATTTTGTCGACAAATGCTTTGTACTCATCCATTGAAATCTGGCCTACGATAGCTTTGGTAACCATTGATTTCCATTCGTTTTCATATTTGGGCCATGTGCTGTTGAATGTTGCCGAATAGCGGTAAGGATCTACTTTACCTATAGTATCGTATGCTTCAACTTCCTTTTTCTTAATATCGTTATACGCCTTGTCTCCCGAAGCGCTTTCAACCTTCCCCCACTTGGCATAAGCAAGAACGCCAGCACCTTTGCTCGTTGTATTTACTTCTTTGACCCCTTGATCGGTTAATACCTTTTGTCCGCCAACTACTTTATGGTGTATACCTTCTAGGCCGTAGTAAGCGAAATCTGTAATTTCATCCGATGCTGTTTGATCAAAGTATTTCAATAATTGCTTCACTTTAGCTTCCGGTACTTTTTTGGAGATATAATAGCCCCCGGATACGCCTGTAGATAATACAACCGCGTCTCCTTTAGGTCCCTTCAAGGTCAGCTCAAGAATTTTGGGGTTAGGCTGTGTTTTGGCGATGGAATCTTCCCACTCCTTATCCCACCATACACTGCGCACATAAGATGCCGCTCTCCCTGTTTTGAACAATTCCTCAGCCTGTGTTTTCTTCGTTACCGAAAATTCCTTGGACAAAACGCCGTCCGCATACAAGCCTTTGAACCAGTTAACCATTTCGGCATATTGAGGAGTAAGTCGGGTATCAATCATACCGCCCTCCTGGTTATAGGTCGGATCCAGAGCGCCAAAACCTGCCGCAAACGCCAAGTCGCCATCATTGACAATAACACCGTGGCCGATCAAGCCAAGCGTATCCTTTTTGCCGTTGCCGTCCGGATCGCTTTCTACGATCTTTTTCAACGCGGCGCCGTATTCATCCAATGTTGTCGGTACCGGAATATTCAGCTTATCCAGCCAGTCCTTACGAATCTTCATCCCTTGGTCAATCCTGGAACGCGAACGTGGTACTGCATAAATTTTGCCGTCTACGGACAAATACTTCTCCCAGTTAGGAGCCATATTTTTCTTCAAATTCGGGTACTGGCTGAAATCGCCCAAAAGAGGCGTCAGATCCCAGAAGGCTCCGTTCTTAACAGCACTGCGAAGCGTCGGCCAAGTAGCGTCCGGGGAGGATACAACCTCAGGGAGATCGCCGGATGCGAACAGCAGATCCGCCTTTGTTTTTATATCACCGTCCGGCACCCATTCGATATCCAGCTTACTATTCGTTCTTTTTTGCCATTCGGTCCAGAAGGCATTATTCATGTCGGGCACCTCGTTATACAGACCGGCAAACATTTTGATTGATAATGGCTTATTGTCCTGAGCAGGATCTGTTTTGGCACCACCATCCTTGGTGGCCGTTCCGCTGCCTGAAGAGCAGCCTGCGAGCAAAGATCCTCCCATGACTACGGACAATAGAACAGCCGGCAGCTTCTTTTTCATTTGATTCGATTTCATCTTTGTTTCCTCCCCAAATTGATTTACTTAGCGTTTGTTCAACCCAACCTTTATATGTGATTCAATCGGCTTGTTCCAAGGCAGCTTTCTACCCTTTAACGGAGCCGAGCATAACCCCTTTGGCAAAATGCTTTTGCAGGAATGGATAGATCAGCAGGATCGGCGCCATCGACATAACAATCGAAGCCATCCGGATCGTTTCCTGAGGAATCACCCGGTCATCGCCGCCCGCACCAGCCTGCCCAACTCCAGTCGAATCGGAATCAACAACCAATGTTTTAACCAACACTTGCAAAGTCCACTTCTTGGAATCCGATATATAAATGAGGGCATTGAAATATGTATTCCAATGGCTCACAGCGAAAAACAAAGTGAATGCGGCGATAGCCGGCATGGAAAGCGGAATAATAATCCGCAAGAACACTCCGATATCCGAGCAGCCGTCAATTTTACCCGAATCCTCCAGCTCAGCGGGCAGCGACTCGAGAAAGCTCTTGATAACGATCAAGCTCCAAGCGTTCGTAAGCGAAGGCCATATTAACGACCAATATGAGTTCAGCAGCCCCAGCTCTTTAACCAGCAAGTAGCTCGGGACAATTCCTGCGCTGAACACCAATGTGAAGATAACTCCGCTCATCATAACGCCTCGGCCCGGCATCGCCTTTTTAGTCAAAGCATAGGCCAGTGTGAAGGAAACGATAATATTGAACACCGTACCGACCACTGTAATAAACGCCGTGCTTTTTAATGCATTCAAGAAGCTGTTCGTCGATAAGATGTACTTATAGGAGGCCAATGACCAAGAATCCGGAAACACATAAAATTTTAAAGGAATGTAAGCCTTAGGATCGGTAAAGGACACACTGAATACATATAAAAAAGGAAATATGCAGGTTATCGAAATCAAAGCCAGGAGCGTATAGTTCACCCAGTCAAACAACGTCATCTGCTTCTTAGCTACAAAGCTCATACCATCTGTCTCCTTTCTTTAATAAATTCCTTCATGCCCGAGTTTTTTCACAATATAATTGCTCGCCAATACCAGCACAAGCCCGACAACACCTTTAAACATCCCCACTGTAATCCCCATACTGATCTGGCCTTTCAAAATACCATGGGTATAGGCATACGTATCGAACACTTCAGCGACAGACAATACGAGCGGATTCATCATAAGCAATATTTGCTCGAAGCCAACATCCGCCATATGACCAAGCCTCAATATTAAAAGAATGATAATGGTCGGTCGGATAGCCGGTAAAGTGATATGCCAGATTTGACGCCAACGGCTCGCGCCATCGACTACAGCTGCTTCATAACGCTGCGGATCAACGCCGGCCATTGCCGCCAGGAATATGATCGTTCCCCAGCCTGCCTCTTTCCACATGCTTTGTGCTGTCAAAAGTCCCCAGAAGTAATTCGGATTGGATAAAAATGAAATGGTCTCATGCCCCATGCCGCTTATTACCTTGTTCACGATGCCTACATCCGCCGAAAGAATGAAGAAGGTCATACTGGCAACAACAACCCAGGACAAGAAATGGGGCATGTAAACAATCGATTGATTAAAACGTTTGAACGTCTCATGCCGTACCTCGTTAAGCATTAAGGCCAGCAGAATCGGAATAGGGAATAAAAAGATAAGCCCAAAAATGTTGATTGCAAATGTATTGCGCATCATCATATAGAAGTTAGCGTCAGCGAACAGCTCAGTGAAATATTTAAAGCCTACCCATTCGCTGCCACTGAAGCCAGAGTAGGGGTTGTACTCCTTAAAGGCCAGCAATAATCCCCATAACGGAATAAATTTGAAAATAATAAAATATAGGATACCGGGCAATGCAAGCAAATACATATATTTGTACATAGCCATTCGCTTCAAGAGAGACGAGCTTCCGCTTCTAGCCTTGGCTCCGTTAATCGTTTTGTTGCTTACGACAGTCGATTGCTGCATTAAGGAACCTCCTTCACAAAAAAATTATATCGTCCAGGCTACTCACTGAATTCCAGTACAATAGCATCGTACAGCTCCAGTGTTTCTACAATGAGGGTGATTCCTTCCTGATTAGAGCAAGTCGGCACATATTGCTGACGCATCAAACTATACGCCTTGCAGTTCTTTCCAGCTTGCCCATGCCCCACCACAATCTGGATGCCTGCGACAGCAATCGGATCGCTGTAGGTCACTCCGTTAAAGCCTGTCAAATTCAACAGTTGGAGCATATGCTTGCTATCGTCGATCTTATTATAAAATAACTCCACTGCCTGCGGCGCATCCGTAGTTACGGCATAGCGGCCGTCGAGCATGTAATGGAGCAAGTCGGTCAGCACCCGCTTGTGGTCTTCATAGCCGTATCTGTAGTATAGGGTACCCGCTTCCCATGGCAAGTAGGCGCCTCTCTTTTTGCTGACTCCCGCTCCATACTCGGACGACCTCTGATGTCCGTAGGCTCTTTCAGGAGGACCGAAGGTCGATGGCAGCATGAAAGGAAGCAATGTCTTCTGATCTCCCTCGAAGGACATCTTGCTGAATCCTTCGCCGACAATTACCCAATCGCGAGCAGGAAAGCTGCGGAACACCTCTTTATCCGATGTTTCCAAATATGCCGGAATCGTATCCGTTATGGTCTCTCTATACTTGGCCTGGAACAGCTCGTACAGCATGTCCCGGTTCCGTTCATCCCCTGTCAACGCATGTCCTGTAGCCATAATGCGTACACCGCTGCTGTGCTGCAGCTCCTTCAGGGCGGCTAATTGAGCGTTGTCCATATTTCGAATGCCCGGCACGATTACCGCTTGAACGCCCTTAAGCTGCTCCAGCTTGGCCGATAGCCTGCCTTGAGGCACGACATCGAACTGAATATGCTGCTCCTTCAGCATTTTGAACCATCCGAAATATTCCTGCGGATTCGCACGGTCTAATGAGTCGGGCTTGATCAGAGCCACGTCAGCCATGGAGCCCAAGCTCCCGAAATATTTCTCGTTCTCCTTATGGAACCGGTATACTTCCTGTGCCGCTGTTATGTTCTCCTGATCCGGATAGCCATCAAATATGCCAATGATGCAGAAGTCCAGCCCCGAGCCGCTGGCTATACTTTCATACAGCCGGATTTGCACTTCATTGGCGGATACGCCGGTGAACCGGTAGGTTAAATCAATCGCATTGATACAGCAGTTGCTGATCAGCTTGTCATCCCAGCCGTCCTCAATCGATTTCACATTCTCTGAAGCTGAGTACTGCCATACTGGATGAGGCCTGTGAAGGGCGGTGTTGGATTCATTACGGACAATATCCACCTGATGGGTATGATACGTACATAACGCAATCTCCGGATTCTTCCGTTTGACCAGCTCATGTACGGAATCCAAAATTTCTTTTGTCGTAATGGCCTGGAACTTTTTGTACTGCTGGTATACCTCATTGTCCGGGTCCCTGTTCTCCGGCAACCCAGTGCCATACATAGCCCGGAATCTTCGCTTGCAGTTGTCACAATAGCAGAGACCATAATCATTCCCGCTGTAATCTTTAGTTTGATAGCCAAACATATTGAAGAAAATACCGTCAACCGGGTAGCTATCGAGAACCTCTTCGATAATCTTTAGCGAATGCTCTTGTTGGTAGCCACCATTAATGCAGGTATGCACAATCCCGTGATAATTGACTTCCTTGCCTTCCTTAGTCCGGTAATACCATTCCGGCTTGTCTGCGAACAGGCTCTCATGGGTTTTACTGAAATCGAATCTGGCGATAAAACGCATCCCATTCGCATGAGCCTTGTCTATTGCCTCCCTTAGCAAATCCTTCTTTAAATAGGGAGTCACATAATGATGCTCCAGCTTACTTGGATAAAATGCAAATATTCCTCCAGCGTTAAGCATCAGCACATTCGCATCAAATTGTTTTAGCTGAGATATTAATAGATCGACATCGAGATCCGCATCGATTTCTCTCAAATTATTCTGAATCAATCGCAGCTGGTTATTATGCCACCATGCCATATAAATCCTCCTTCCAGCTCTTTCCTCTTATTCGGTGCTGCTCTACACAGTTGATTATAGATGTATATGAAAAAGCAAAAAACGGACATTTCATGACTTACCATTCAATTGCCTCACTGAGCCGTTCCTGTCCTGTCGATACACTGACTCCTTACATACTGCGCATGGCCCTGGGGAATGGCCTGTCTCAACGATGACCAAAAATGTCCGGTTTCATCCAGTCCGATATATTTCCAAAAAGCTGTATAACGCCGGTACATAACATCTGCAAGTTTATGTCCAAAGTTACAGCTTCCTTTGTCTGCTTCGCGCTGCTTTGAGGCGAGCTTAAAAATTGCTGCAAAGAGCAGCGAAACCAAGTATTCGGTTCCACGTAAGAAAAACCTAGCGGCAGATCACCGCTAGATCCTTTATTGTGGATATCCATACGTTTGTGCGTGGGGAGGGAATTGGGTATGGAATTCCGGCCGCTGTTGAAGTCGTGTTCCTTGAATTATTGGCTTGCAGCGGTTGGAACACGAACTTCAAAGGCGAACGCTACCGCTCCTCCACTCCACACCCATTCCCTCTCTTGTTCTACTCTGAGCTTTGGGCTGCTTCCTTACTTCCTAACCGGTCTTCGATCCGGTATTCATAGTCCTATTGCCCATTGTAGTGTTCCCTATGTACCTCCAAAGCTAAAGCGGTCGCGTGTCTTCATCCCCTATAGCGCTGCGAGCTGCAAATCACTCGCTTAAAAGGAAGTGAGGTGCGCTATTTCATTGTTTTAACGTTATTATTCAACTGAAACGGAACTACGATCTCTTATTTGTTTAAAATATCGCATTTCAGTCTATTAAAGTCGGAATAACGCATCGTAGTTCCGCGACTTCATGAAATGGGATGGGTTTTCAAACAATAGAGCATTGACGTTCCGTTAATCAGCGGAATTCATGTTAGAGGATCCTAAGACATAGCATAGGTGGATAAAAATATTCATCATGTTCCCACCCCCGCAAGAGAGAGAGACTTCCTCTATACTGTATATAGATTTGTGCTATCCGTACCGGTCGAAGACCCGTAGGCTCGTCGAGACCTATTGGCTTCCATACGTTCGAGTCCATACCTCTACCTTGCGAAAATCGAAATAAGGGGTAAGCTTCGCTCACCCCGAAACATATAAATTGCATAAAAAAAAGCTTACCCGATTGCCGTTGGGCATATCGGATAAGCTTTTTTTGCGTTTAAAAGAAGAATGGGCTGCCGAAACCAAACCCGCCGAACGGTCGACCGAAGCCAAAGCCATCACCAAAACCGCCAAAGCCTCCAAAACCTCCGACAAACGGTGAAGTACCGATAGCCAGCAAGTCGAATAAAACGAGCGGGACTAGCGCTGTAGTTCTAACTTGCTTACCTTTTGTCGGTGCTAGAAATAGTTGATTGCCACTAATACGAACAAGCTTGCCACTTACCGTACTGCCGTCCTTCTTCAGAGCATATACGGTTTTACCAATCAACTTGCGAACATTTTGTTTACGAACCGCTTTGTGCAATGAGTCCACCTCCATTAATATTAGCGACGGGTTGTTAACCCATAATAAAAAGGAACTACGCTATATTGTACGGGGGTAAAGTGCATATTGCTTGTTCAGTTGTCCCATATCGGCCAAAGATATGTCAAAGGCTGCCGAGATAATTCAATCCCTCAACAGCCTTTGACATACATGCTTTATTACGGTTTACGCAGACGGCCCAGCTCTGTCGTAATAGCTTCAATTTCACTAATGCTGAATTGAGATTTACTAGCTACCATCTCATAGATATCCTTCAAATCGACATATTGCTCATTGTTAAGCTGAGTAGCTCTAAGTGCAGCTCCGGTTGCCATCCGCAGCTTGGTTTTTATTTCCTCCATCATAAACTCGGTATTCACCAATGTGTTTTCCGATAAATCCATTCTACTATCATCCTCTCCTGCACAATACGATAACCCTTGCAAATGACTGCTGAGCTCGATTCTCTCTCTCGCCTTCATAGATATTTTCCATTGTAGCATGTTTTGAGGTGAACCGCGCATTGTATTATAATGGGATCAGGCTGATGATTCATCGATACAACCTGATTTTTACACGGATAAGGAGATGATTGTATGATTCATACGCTGCATATTCAAACCAAACGGCGCGATGAAATGATTGATATTACCCAACTTATCATTGAGCTCTTGAAGCAGGAGTCATTCGATGACGGTATGGCTGTCATTTACTCACCACATACAACAGCCGGCATTACTATTAATGAAAATGCAGATCCTGATGTGAAACGTGACATCTTGATGCGGTTGGATGAAGTATACCCGTGGGAGCATCCTAAGTATTTGCACGCGGAAGGCAACACTGCAGCACATCTCAAGACCATCACCACAGGCACCTCTCAGACTGTATTAATCGCTGGGGGCCGCCTCATTCTAGGTCGTTGGCAAGGTATATACTTCTGCGAATTTGATGGACCTAGGGCACGCAATTGCCTTGTTCAATTTATACATAGCTGACAATTGGGATAGGCTGGCGAATAATAATGCGCTTCCACGATTCAATCTAATATTAATTGTTAAATAAGCTGCCCTATTAACAGGCGGCTTCATTCTATTTGGAATTCAATCCCTCGCATAAATACCTTACATGATGCTCAGCCAGCTTTTTGACATCGTCATACGATTGGCGGTAGCGGATATTATAAGAAATAAAGCCATGCATGGACATGAACAAGCTCCAGGGAAGACTATACATTTTAGAATCATTACCCGGCTGACGTGCGATAACTGAACGCACCACCGTAGCGAACAGCTCCAGACATTGCGCTTGTTCGGTTCTTGAGTAATTCTGCAGCTCCACATCGTCAATCATAAACATAATCTCATAATGATAAGGATTTTCCAGCCCAAAACGGATAAACTCTTGCATCAGCCTCTCCAGTTGACCTATATCGCCCATTCGGGTTCGACTGAGCATATCCTTCTGCCTGTGCAACAGCATTTTGAAATCTTCCGTCACCAATGCATAGAATAATTCCGCTTTTTCTTTAAAATGATAATAAAGCGCCCCATGACTGTATCCCATCTCTTTGGCGATGCTGCGCATCGTTAAAGTGTGATAGCCGTGCTCAGCAAAAAGCTGACGCGCTTCCCCCAATATCCGATCTCGGCTAAGTTCCTGCGCCACTACTTTTCTAGCCAACACGATTCAACTCGCTCTCGTCTATAATTCCCTCACTTTAATAGTTTATCACTTTATTGCTGCAACGCAAGAGAAAATAGAGAGATTAATAGAGTTCCGCCACCTAGGGCAGCGGCCATTCATCATGTTCAACATACAGCTGCGTTCCGAGCGCAATAACTCCTTGCCCTTGAGTGACATCGGTCATCCATGCCGCAAAATGTTCCGCCTCTGCAGCAATTGGCAAGCAGGTCAATGTTACTTTGTCCGTAAATGCCGTTTCCCCCATCAGCATTTCGCGGCTGCGCAGCTCATTCTCCACCTTCCCGTGCCACGTATAATCAATTTCTACATGCACTTCACGGTGCAGAACTTGATATACCGGCACTGCCGCGGCTATACCTTCCACAGCCCCATCGGTATATGCGCGAATCAGGCCTCCTGCCCCGAGCATAATGCCGCCAAAGTACCGGGTGACCACAACTGCGATATTTTTCAAGCCCTGATTTTTAATCACTTCAAGGATGGGTTTCCCTGCCGTTCCACTGGGCTCACCGTCATCCGACTGCTTTTGGACCTCATCGCGCTCCCCAATCATATAAGCGGAGCAATTATGTGTAGCCATCGAGTGTTCCTTTTTGATACTCTGTATAAACTGTATAGCTTCCTCCTCCGTCGAGACAGGCTTCGCATGCCCGATAAAACGAGACTTTTTGATTACAATCTCCGAGACGCCAAACTGTTTAACCGTTTTATAATGTGCCAGCATAAATATGATCCTCCTTTCTTTCACAACCACTATAAGATATCAACTGAAAAAAAGCAGTACACCCTCAAGGTGAACCGCTTTTGTCATCGTACATTACTTGGTCAATCTTGCTTCCAGCTCAGCTTTTTCTTTCTCGTATCCCGGCTTGCCCAGCAGCGCGAACATGTTCGCTTTATATGCTTCTACGCCCGGTTGGTCAAAAGGATTGACACCCAGCAGGTATCCACTGATAGCGCAAGCTTTTTCAAAGAAATAAACCATATATCCAAATGTGTATGCACTTGTATCAGGAAGTGTCACAATCAGGTTCGGCACGCCGCCATCCGTATGAGCCAGCATGGTTCCCTCGAATGCCTTTTTGTTGACGAAATCCATCGTTTTACCGCTCAGGAAGTTTAAGCCGTCCAAATTGTCGGCATCCGTCCCGATCGTAATTTGCTCTGACACCTCAGCAACCTGAATGACCGTTTCAAAAAGTGTCCGGTTTCCGTCCTGGATGAATTGCCCCATGGAATGCAGGTCCGTAGAGAAGTCAACAGCGGCAGGAAAAATCCCTTTGTAATCTTTGCCTTCGCTTTCCCCGAACAGCTGCTTCCACCATTCCGAAATAAAGTGCAGGGACGGCTCGTAGTTAACGAGGATTTCCGTCGTTTTACCTTTACGGTACAGTGCATTACGAACTGCCGCATATTGATAGCTTTCATTCTCGCTCAAGCTCGGATTCGAGTAAACCTCTTTGGCATCCGCCGCGCCGCGCATAATAGCTTCGATATCAACACCTGCAGTAGCAATCGGCAGCAGTCCAACTGCTGTCAATACGGAATAGCGTCCACCCACATCGTCAGGAATAACGAAGGATTCGTAGCCTTCTTCGTTAGCAAGAGTTTTTAACGCGCCTCTCGCACGGTCAGTTGTTGCATAAATGCGTTTACGAGCTGCTTCTTTACCATATTTCTTCTCCAACAGCTCCCGGAAAATACGAAATGCTATGGCTGGCTCGGTCGTTGTCCCCGATTTGGAAATAACGTTAACCGAAATATCTTTTCCTTCCAATAGCTTCAGCAAATGAGTTACATAGGTGGAGCTGATATTATTGCCTACAAAATAAATTTCCGGCGTCTTACGCTCGCCCTTAGGAAGCAGGTTATAAAAAGAGTGGGTCAGCATTTCAATAGCTGCACGCGCTCCCAGATAAGAACCGCCAATACCAATTACTACAAGGGCGTCGGAATCAGATTGAATCTGCTTGGCCGCTTTCTGTATACGAGCGAACTCTTCCTTGTCATAGTTGACCGGCAGGTCAACCCATCCCAGGTAATCAGAACCCGCACCCGTTTGATTATGTAATTGCTCATGCGCCATTCGAACCGGCTCGGCTAAGTAATCCACCTCATGCTGTTGAATAAACGAAAGAGCTTTGCTGTAGTCAAAAGTAAGTTTGTTGCTCATGAAAACAACCTCCTTATAGTTTTTGTAAGAAATGCTTGTATTCAAAGCCTTTCAATAAAGATACATGAGTATCTTGGCGGTAAGCTTTTCTTGCCTATTTCTACGAGCAGAATCTTGTTTCGTAGTAGAATCATATTTAACACTTAAATTAGAATACTTTAATTGGCAACGTAAAAGCAAGTATGTCATTCACACTGATTACGGGAAGTGCTACAATAAAACTCGAGGTGATTCGATGAAAACGATAGCATTTATCGGGTTGGGAACTATGGGCAAGCCTATGGCTGCCAACTTGTTGAACAAAGGCTTTACCGTCACAGTCTATAACCGTTCTTCAGAAAAAGCGGTTGAGCTCGTCGCGCTTGGAGCAACCGTTGCAAGCACTCCTGCTGAAGCAGCGAAGGGTGTTGACGTGGTCATTACCATGCTGAGCAACGATGCTGCCGTTCTGGATGCAGTATTGGGCCCTAATGGTGTCATACAAGAAATTAAAGCAGGCCAAACGGTTATCGACTGCAGCACAGTATCCCCTGAGACAAGCCTGCAAATTCATGTAGCTATGTCTGAGCGCTCCGTAGAATTTCTGGATGCTCCGGTAACCGGCAGCAAGCCGCAAGCAGAAGCTGGACTTCTTGCCTTCATGGTAGGAGGAAGCTATGCCGCAACGGAGAACATGCGCCCTGTATTCGAAGCTATGGGAACGAAGATCATTCATTTGGGCCCTTCAGGCTCGGGAGCTTATGCGAAGCTAGCTAATAACACTATGGTTGCCATCAATGCACTTAGCTTGATTGAGGGGCTATCCATTGTTACCAAAGCCGGTATCGACGCCGAGCAGTTCTTGCAGATCGTCAAATCAGGTGGCGCTAACAGCCGTATCACCGAGATGAAGAGCGATAAAATCTTGAATCGTGACTTCAGCACTCAGTTCTCGCTTCAGCTGATGCTTAAGGATTTGCTGCTGGCAAGCGAAGTATCGAGCCATTTTCAGCTTCCTTCTCCTATGCTCAAAGCAGCTACCGGTGTTTTCCAAATGGGTCTTAGCAAAGGCTTCGGAGAAGATGACCTGTCCGCTATCGTGCAATGCTATGAGGAATGGATGAACGCTCAGGTCGGCAAGAAGCTCTCAGGAGCCGAGAGACGGCGTAATACTCGCGTCCATCTGGATATTCCGCTGCACCTGTCGGTGCATCAGTGGGAGCAAGAAGGTTCCTTTACCGGCCAGACCATCGAAGGCTCGCTTTACGACTTGTCCGAATCCGGAATTCAGATCGTATCCTCTTTCCCACTGGCTCAAGATATGTTCATTGTTATTCACTTCCCGCAGGAAGCCGAGCTTCCTCCAATTACAGCCAGAGTTATCCGCATCGAGAACGACAATGAGAAGTTCCGTTACGGCTGCATGCTATCTGGACTTGCTCCCTATGTACGCCTGAAAATCGAAGAATACCTTGCAAGCAAGCTATAACTATATATAAAAGAAAAATACCCTGTGAATGCGCGAAACTCGTGCGTTACAGGGTATTTTTTGATGCAGCATAAGCTATAACAATAGCAAGCGTTGCCAGGATAACCGGCTTACTCAGCAATATAGGAGCAGCAATAGTCCGTCGCTGTTTTCACAACTAGCTTGAACTTGGAGTTCGCAGCAACTGTAAATTCACCCGTACCATTAATTTCAATCCATTCTGTAGAACCCGGAAGCTGAACCGTCAATTCACCGGCGAGAATCTCCATAATTTCTTTTGCATCGGTACCGAACTCATATTCTCCAGGAAGCATAATACCCAAAGTTTTTTTCGTTTCATCTGCGAATATAACTGTGCGGCTTGTTACTTTGCCGTCATAGTAAATATTAGCTTTTTTGACAACCGTTACTTGTTCGAATTGAGACATTATTCTGCTTTTCTCCTTTGGAATGAAGGCCGAACCATCAGGTCCGGCCTCTTCATAATTTTCTTTACTTAACAGCCTAAACCTTTATTTCAAAAGATGCTTCACGCGAGCAACTACATTTTCAACCGTAAAGCCATATTCTTTAATAACAATTGGACCTGGAGCTGAAGCGCCAAAACGATTGATGCCAAGCACTTCGCCTTGATCGCCAACATAACGGTCCCATCCGAAGGAATGGCCCATCTCAACAGCTAGACGCGCTTTTACATCAGGTAGCAGGACGGAATCCTTGTAATCCTGAGGCTGCTTGTCGAACAACTCCCAGCTCGGAATACTGATGACACGCACTTGAATGCCCTCTTCTGCAAGCTGCTTCTGAGCGCCGATAGCAAGCTGAACTTCTGTACCTGTCGCAAGAATTTGCGCTTGTGGTTTACCGTCTGCAGCATCGGACAATACATAAGCTCCGCGACTTAGGGATGCTTTGGCTTGCTCACTGCCTGCCAGCTTAGGAGCTGCTTGACGGGAGAAGATCAAAGCTACTGGGCCCTTCTTGTTCTCAACTGCATAACGCCATGCCGCAGCTGTTTCGTCGCCATCCGCAGGACGAATAACTGTTACACCCGGGATTACGCGAAGCGCCGCTAATTGCTCGATCGGCTCGTGAGTAGGACCGTCTTCGCCAACGCCGATACTGTCATGTGTGAACACATAAATAGCTGGTACATCCATAATCGAAGCCAAACGGATAGCCGGACGTAAGTAGTCGGAGAATACGAAGAACGTACCGCCAAATACTTTCAAACCACCGTGCAGAAGCATACCGTTAACAGCTGCGCCCATACCGAATTCACGTACACCAAAATATACATTTTGTCCGCTATAGTCTTTAGCCGTTACTACGCCAAGGTCTTTCAAATGTGTCATCGTTGAGGATTCCAAGTCAGCGGAACCACCCACCAGCCAAGGTACATTCTTAGCGATTGCATTTAGAACGATACCGGATGCAGTTCGAGTACCTTTCTCAGCTGGAGCCGCTTCAGGAATGTCTTTATCCCAGCCCTCTGGAAGCTCGCCGCTAACAGCCGCTTCGAATTGCTTTGCAAGCTCTGGATAAGCTTTAGCGTATTCAGCAAATTTGCTTTCCCAAGCCGCATTCGCTGCGATACCTTTTTGTTTCACTTCGCCAAAATGTGCGCTTACTTCAGCTGGAACATAGAAATGCTGATCTTCCGGCCAGCCGTATGCTTTTTTAGTCAAAGCTACTTCATCAACACCAAGTGGGGAACCGTGAGGACCAACATGTCCACCTTTACCTGCTTTATTCGGGCTACCGAAGCCGATTACCGTTTTCACCTCAATAAGTGTCGGACGGTCATCATTTTGCGCTTCTTGAACGGCTTTGCCGATTTCGTCCAGATCGTTGCCTTCCTCTACGCGAAGCACTTGCCAGCCGTATCCTTCAAACCGTTTCATAACATTTTCAGAGAATGAAAGGTTTAACTCTCCATCCAGGGAAATATCATTGGAATCATACAGAACTACCAATTTGCCAAGCTTCAAGTGTCCCGCCAGAGAAGCCGCTTCTGAAGAAAGACCCTCCATCAAGTCTCCGTCTCCGCAAATTACATAGGTGTAGTGGTCTACAACGTTAAATGGACCTTTATTATAAGTAGCTGCCAATTGGGCTTCAGCCAATGCCATACCTACCGCCATACCAAAACCTTGTCCCAACGGACCCGTTGTAGCGTCAACCCCTGCAGTATGTCCAACTTCCGGATGCCCAGGTGTTTTGCTTCCCCACATACGGAACTGCTTCAGCTCTTCGATAGGCAGGTCATAACCGCTTAAATGAAGCAGGCTGTACAACAGCATGGAGCCATGTCCTGCAGAGAGAACAAAACGGTCACGGTTAATCCAAGTTGGATTCTCCGGGTTATGGTTCATAAATTTAGCAAACAACGAATATCCCATAGGCGCTGCGCCCATAGGCATACCAGGGTGACCCGATTTGGCCTTCTCAATTGCATCTATGGAAAGCGTGCGGATCGTGTCGATCGACAATTGCTCGATCGCTTTATTAACTACTGTCATTAATAGAACCTCCTAAAGTTTTTAGTGTGACGGCAGAGCCGGAAACCAGTTTTTTACTAAAACTGTAAGCGTCGGTCTTAATGTTAACGTGTGCACAAACCTAACGCACTAGATTTCACTTGCACCATTTTACCATTGTCCATTTCAGTTTGCCACTCAAAAAGTAATACATATGAAAAAATGATATAAAATATAAATCAAAACCCGAAGGAATTGCCAAAAATCTGGCGAATATATAATACTTGATTATTTGAGCTTTATGTTTATTTTGAGCGATGGGAGTCGATCATGAACCATCTATTGGTAGAACTGGCTAACAAACGTCAAACCTATAGAAAGATGCTAAATTTATATTGGATGACCATTATACTAACGGTACTTTTAGAGCATTGGATTCACCGTCTAGGGCCTTCAACCGTATCCAATATATTCACGCAACAGCTAATTCTTCAAACCCTGGGGCTCGCCGCAGTTACTGGCATAACGGAAATGCTGTACCGTTACCGCAAGGTACAAAGCGATAATTTGCTGCTCATAACCGGAATCATCTACGCCTCATCGATCATATATATCAATCCTACTATCGGCATCGTTCCAGCGATATACATTTTTCCCATCCTGACCTCTGTTCTCTCCTTCAACAAGACCCGAATTCTGCTTGCTTTCTCACTGACTCTACTTTGCTTTGTCTGTATGTATGCGTTATCTCCCGATCTTCGTTTCTCTATGCAGCCCATCCATATTTTTGGAGTACTGTTTTTGTATATCGGCGTAACTATTATCGCACTATCGATAACTACAAGCGGCATCGAGCTGCTCGACAATTTGAAGCATGCAACCGAAGCCAGACAAGAGCTGCTGGTAAAAAATATTATTATGGACAGGCTTTCCAAAATCGATGCATTAACCGATCTCTACAATCATAAAACCTTCCATGAATATTTGGAAAAGCTGGTGGAGCAAAACGAACACAACCAGCTCTCACTCCAATTGGCTATTATGGACATCGATAATTTCAAAAAAATTAATGACACATACGGCCATTGGGTCGGTGATATCATGCTGCAGCGGGTAGCCAATATCATTAAAGAAACGGTCACACCCAATGATTTTGTGGCGCGCTACGGAGGTGAGGAATTTGCTGTTATTTTCACCGAAAAAACATTGGAGGAATCCCTCGCCATCGTCGAGCAAGTCCGCCAAAAGCTGGCCGTGAGCCTTCATCCGGAGCTAGAATCCCAAGCGGCAACATTAAGCATCGGATTGCAGAATTATGCCAAAGGCGATGGTAAAGAGGCGCTGTTCAAGGGCGCCGACGCTTCCCTTTATACAGCCAAACGTACCGGCAAAAACAAAACCGTTGTGCATTCCTTAATCAGTGACCCTAAAGGCGCTTGAGAGATGAATGATTTAAGCTTAAGATTGTGGCTGGCACTCGGCATGCTGTTCGATTTGATGGCAGGGTGCATACTGGGCAGCTTTTTTAAAGCTGTCCAATCATTGACCGGGAACGGCGTCTACACCCTGCTGTTAAATGTTGATTTTCTACCGATTCCTGAGAGTTCGGCCTGCCCGTACAGCCTGTTATGAGCTTATCCATCGCAAAATCCATTCAAAAGCAACGAGCAAAAAGAAAGATTGACTATCAATGAGCTTCATCGATGGTCAATCTCTTTTTTTACATAGAATGATGTGATCGTGAATCCTAAGCGGATAAACTGTCTTTGCCCACAATCAAATACACTTGACCCGATGCTTCCACCTCTATCGGGAACGTGGTCACACACCCCTCATCTGGTGATTGCACCAAGCCGTCCTTCACATCGATTTTCCAATCATGCAGTGGACAGAATACGTGGTGGTCGCATACTATGCCTTCCGAAAGCTTCCCATTCTTGTGAGGACATTTATTCTCTACCGCATAAAACTCACCGTTCGACAGCTTAAATATGGCAATCTCTGTGCCCCCTACTCGTACCGTTCTTGATCTGAGCTTGGGAATGTCATCTACATTAGCTATCCATAAACGTTCCATACACTATCACCCCAGGAATAATTTTTTAATAACGGATCTTATAAGAACCTTTTGTAGCCTACGAATTTTTTACCTCACTACATTTATAACACGAACATAACACTAAATTGCATTAAAAAAGCCATATATAGATTTAAAATAAAAATAGTTAACTTCCATGTCATATAAAATAACGTATATTATTAATTTATATGAATTGAACGAATATTTCAATATTTTTATGTAAGTTTATATAACATTAATTTGAGTTTATTTTTGATTAACGAACATTCGATTAAAAGGATAAGTTGATCATTCGTTTTTAAGCATTCTTGAACTTGCTGGGAGCCAAACGTTACATACCCAACCAAGGATTAGGGACTCTGTGAACAAATAAAAGGCTACCAAAAGGGTATCAGTGAATGAATGAGTCCCAAACTATGTACAAAGACGCCTCCAAAACCACCATGTAAGCGGAAATGGAAGCGTCTTTTTTGTAGGGAAATTCCCATCAGAGTGAGGGGTTCGAAAATCGAGAAATGAGTCCGGCCGCTTTTTGGATGTTACTTAAGTGATGGGGCGAGAAGCGATGTTCAAAGGCTGCTTTCAATCTGGAGGAGACCATGATTTGTCGGGGCCGCTGCGAAAGGAAAGAAAATAGATGGAAATCCTCACGCTAATCCAGCGTGGATATCACCCTGAAATCAATCTAACTGGAAAAACTAACTCTAATATAGATGAAATGGTCGGTATCAGCCAAAATACGTAGAATTAGCATGAGGAATTCCAGCTATAAGACTTGGAACGCTATTTTCGGAATAACTAACGTGACATTTTCCTGATAATTGCACGAAGTGCGCCAGACTGCCATGCAATGCCGTAACCGAACCACGAACCCGATACCCCCGATGAATACGCGCTGGAAAGCGACCTCATCTTATTCATCACTAAGAATATACAAGAACAAGAATGTGCAAAAAAGCCTTCAATTATTAAAGTGGAATTGAGGGCTCTTTTGCTACCATCTATTCAGGATAAAATGGTGGAGGGGTTGTCTCAAAATGTCTTTTGGGACAGCCCCTATGCATTTTCCGGCTATTGTTTAATGAGCGCTTGGAAATAGTCGTTTTACCATTTCACTGAATTCGTTGAAGAAGCCGGAGACGGGTTTGCCTTGGCGAACATCTTGTACATACGTATTGATGCGCCCTACAAAATCCGGATTCGTCGATACGTATACATTTTGAATGTTGGAGTCTGCCGCTCTGACCTGCGCAGCGATCTTATCCTCCTCAGCACGTGATAGTTCAACTCCACTTTTCAATACAGCAGCCACATAGGCATTGCGGTTTGTAACAAGCACATTCGCTTGCCGAACTTCGTTCAGTTTCAAAATGTTCGCTACAGCTTGGTCGGCAATTTGGATTCGGTTATCCGTGGCTGCCTGCTGATGAATGGTTCCATTGTTCATATTGGTGCTTTGCTGCTGGACCTTATTGTTAGCCTTGCTACAGCCAACAAACAGTAGTGTCGAAGCAATCATCGTTGCTAAAACCATTTGTTTAGCGAATTGATTCTTTTTCATAAGGTTCTCTCCTTGTTTTAGAAAATGGGGCATGTCTTAGTATGTCGATTTTGGTAAAAAGCATACAAAAAATTACCTTTTATTTTCCATAGAGGATAAAAAAACTGGCAGCCCTCCTCTCTAAAGCGAGCATACCTGCCTAGATTCGGGATAAAGCAAGAGTATCGACTCCCTCCAATTCAGACCATTATGAAAAATCACCCTTCTCTATGTGCAAACTCACATCTGGGGTACCTGAGAGCGAAAACTGCCCCGTCCAAGGAAGTCGTACATATCGGAAGTATTTTTTTCCTTATCACCCGGAAAGCTCACAAAAACAGAGCGATAACGGAATAGCGAGTTCCGTTATCACTCTGTTTTTGAGCATAGCACTCGTATTCGCCCTACATAAAGGAATTCGGCCTTCCGCTATCGCCCCAAATTGGAGGAGGGAGACGGAATAACGGAAATTTTTGCTCCGTTCAAACCCTTAGACGCTCCTAGCAGACTTCGATGCATCCGCACCCCCTCCCCGATCATGGAGTACATTAATACAAATTAAAAAGCGGACCCACTCCCCCAGCTGCCTGCCGGGTTAACGAATCCGCTTTATATTATGAAATCGATAGGATGACAGCTCTCATTAATTAAACACAACCGTCTTATTGCCATGCACAATGACACGGTCTTCTACATGCCACGACACCGCTCTCGCCAGCACAATCCGTTCAATATGCCGACCGATACGCTTAAGGTCGTCAACATTGTCGCGATGGCTGACACGTTGGACGTCCTGCTCAATAATCGGGCCTCCGTCCAGCTCCTCGGTCACATAATGCGCAGTGGCTCCGATGATTTTGACCCCGCGATTATGTGCTTGCGCATAAGGCTTGCCGCCGACAAAGGCAGGGAGGAAGGAATGGTGAATATTGATGATACGATTAGGGAAATGCTCTATGAATTTCGGCGTAATGATCTGCATGTACCGCGCTAACACCACTGCGTCCACTTGATCTACTACCAGCTCCAGCTGCTTTCTCTCCGCATCCGCCTTAGTTTCGGCCGTTACCGGAATATGGTGGTATTCGATACCAAAGGATTCAACCAAGCTCCGCATATCGTTATGATTGCTTATTACCATCGCAATATCGGCTTCCAGATCACCCGCCTGCCACTGCCACAGCAGCTCCAGCAAAGCGTGATCCTCTTTGGAAACAAAGATCGCAAGCTTCTTCTTGCGTCCTGCACGATTGATGCTCCATTTCATTTGAAACTGAGCGGCGACGGACGCAAAATCCGTCTTCAGCTGCTCGCGTCGAGCATCCAGGTTTTCCAAATCAAACTCGATACGGATATAAAACATTCCGCCCTCGGGATCCATCGTATACTGGTCAGATTGCACGATATTAGCTCCATGCTCATATAAAAACCGGGATACAGCGGCAACAATCCCAGGCTGGTCCGGGCAGGATACGAGCATCCTCGCGCGATTCTTCAGATCCTCCCGATTGCTTTTTATTGCTATGTTCGGTGTCATAATAGATTATTGCTCCTCATAGTTTCATAGATTGCTGCTACAGCTGGAATACCTTTTGACCGGCAAGCCATGCTGTTAAGCGGTGATTGATTTGTTCTTCGCTTAGCTCTGGGAACAAGCGATCCTCAGCAAGCTGATCGAATAAGCGTTCCATCGGCTCGCGTCCATCCGCTTTTTTCGCTTTGGCGTCGTTTTTCAGAACCTCCCAGGTTTGCAGCACATAGTCTCTCGAATGTACCTCGCGTTTATTGAAGAAATGGGCGATGCGCTCAACATCCTCCAAGAAATTGGAGCCAAAACGCTTCTCAGCCATTCCGCTCAGCAGTGCGATTTCCGCCTCATACATTGGACGCTGCGTTTTATCTTCCTTACCGATCCAAGGGGTCTCCAGGATAAGCGGCAAAGCTTTAAGCTTGTCATGATGCACAACCCGATTCATCGCTTCGAACCCGATCCATCCCGCTCCAACCGGAGCATGACGGTCCTTGCTCGCGCCCTTCGGATTTTTGCTGTCATTCAGATGCACAACCCCGATCCGATCCAGTCCAACGATTCTGTCAAAATGCTCCAATACGCCATCCAGATCATTAACGATATCATATCCGGCATCATGAACGTGGCATGTGTCGAGACAAACGGACAGCTTCCCGTTATCGGCAACCTTATCGATGATCGCAGCAAGCTCCTCAAAGCTGCGCCCCATCTCCGTACCTTTACCCGCCATCGTTTCCAGCGCAATATTTACATTCGTATCTTTAACGCCTGCCAGCACTTCATTCAAACCTTCGGCAATCCGATTCAAGCCATATTCAGCATCTTTTTCCGTGTAAGCCCCTGGATGAAGAACAATCTGCTTAACACCGATATAATCCGTGCGGCGAATTTCTTCTTGCAAGAAGCGCACAGCGAGCTCAAAGGTATCTTCCTTATAAGAGCCTAAATTAATAATGTAAGGGGCATGAACGATTATTTCGCCAATGCCATGCTTGTCCATCAATGCTTTGCCTTCTTCAATAAATTGCGATTCGATCGGTTTGCGACGCGTATTTTGCGGTGCTCCAGTGTAAATCATAAATGTAGACGAACCATAGGAAATAGCTTCCTCCGCTGCATTCAACAAACCTTTATCAGAAAACGATACATGAGAACCAATAGTAGGCATCGTAAAAGTTCAACTCCTTTGTTTTTTACACTATTTCTATTTTACTAGCATTGCCGGAATAAATCTAGAAATAACAAATAGATTCCACCTTTTTCCAAAAAAACGCCTTATAATTGCCCCTTCCTGATACGATAGACTACTTTTGAAGAAGAACCAATTAAGGTATAATGGATCTAGAGGTGACATTAACGATGAACAATGCTTTTATGTGGTTTATATTCTTTTGGGTGTTTGTGCTCATTACCTTTATGTCCATAGGCGGTTTCTTCATGTTCCGCAAATTTATGAAGGTATTGCCCAAGGAAGACGGCAAATCCAAGCTCGACTGGCAAAATCATTACGTTGAATCATCCCGCCATTTGTGGACGGAGGATTCCAAGACGTTTCTTAATATGCTCGTCGATCCGGTACCTACGCCATTTCGCGATATTGCACGCCATTCCATTGCTGCCAAAATCGGTCAAGTTGCACTGGAAAGCCATGCTGATCAGATCACGCAGGACCATTGTATTAAAGGATATATTCTGGCAACTCCCAAACGGGATTATCGGAGCCTTACTTCATACTTAGATAAGCAGCAGGTCGATTACAGCGCATTTAAGCATCTGCTGAAAGGATAGCCGCTTCACAAGCGTTGCACCATTTTGATCGCACACTCCGCTGTACGCAAAATCGCAAGAGGCTTTCCCAAAAGGGTATCAGTGAATGAATCAGCCCAAACTATATACAAAGACGCCTCCAAAACCACCATATAAGCGGAAATGGAAGCGTCTTTTTTGTAGGGAAATTCCCATCAGAGTGGGGGGGCGAAAATCCAAAAATGAGTCCGGCCGCTTTTTGGATGTTACTTAAGTGATGGGGCGAGAAGCGATGTTCAAAGGCTGCTTTCAATCTTGAGGATTTGTCGGGGCCGCTGCGGAAGGAAAGAAAATAGATGGAAATTGTAACGCTAATCCAGCGTGGATATCGCCTGAAATCAATCTAACTGGAAAAACTAACTCTAATAGAGGTGAAATGGTGGATATCAGCCAAAATACGTAGAATTAGCAGGAGGAATTCCAGCTATAAGACTTGGAACGCTATTTTCGGAGTAACTAACTTGACATTTTCCTGATAATTGCACAGAGTGAGCANACGAACCCGATACCCGCGATGAGTACGCGCTGGAAAGCGACCTCATCTTATTCATCACTAAGAATACACAAGAATGTGCAAAAAAGCCTTCAATCTATTAAAGTGGAATTGAGGGCTCTTTTGCAACCATCTATTCAGGATAAAATGGTGGAGGAGTTGTCTCAAAATGACTTTTGGGACAGCCCCTTTTCACTACTATTTACGGCATGAACCCCTTCATCGTACTCTTACTCAGACAACTGCTTTTTTCCGTCTAATACCGCATCTCCAGAACGCTGTGAATATGAAGCTTTGGCACAATGATTTGGATTCCATTGCCTTTTGAGTCTAAGCTTAAATCCAAAACCGCCCCTTCCGGCCACTGGATGACCTCTTTAATTGCGGTATCATGAAACATCACTTTAACATCGTGCACAGGAGTTATGGATTCAATGGGATCATAAAATGATTGTTTACGGCTGCCTGAATGGCCATTATGGAAATTGATCAGATGAAGATAACGAACCCCGTCCTTCTCCATCAGATTCGCTTCTACAGTAGGCGGAGCTTCAACGGTAAATGGCCTATCCCTATCGTATTTGTTCAACAAATTATTGACGATCCGCCGCAGCCAAAAGTGGTTGTTATCCCAATAGGTTGAAAATATAGGACCTGATATATACAATGCATCACCAAGGCCAAATCGGTTAGCGGTGATTGCCGGAAAATCACTGATCCTGCCCGCAGGTGGAATAGGGTGACGGAATGCTCTCTGCGGCGCCGGAACAGTTAACGGCCACTGTATGTAGCTTAAAGCCTCTGAAGTAGAAGATTTCACCTTGAGAAACGGCCCTTCAACAAGCTGAGGGATCGCTGCGGTACCCTCCCATAGCTCAGTATTTTCGGTCATGTAGGCAAAAGGATATGGAGTTCTGTCCAGATAATCCACGCCAAGCACCTCGGCCAACAAGAAGTTGGTCCTCCCCCCGCCTCCACCTTGGTTCAAGGAAGCTTCCCCTGCCGCCAGCAGCAAACCTCCCCGACGCACGAATTCAGCAAGCCTTTCAGTAGACTGTTGGTTTAACCGTACCGTTTCGGGCAGTACAACAACCTTATATGCCGACAGATTAGGAAAGTCATCATTGAAAAAAATGTCAAACTGGTGATGCCCTTCAATCAGCATCTTGGCAGCACCCAGAGTCGCCGAGTCACCCTGCTCGAAATACCAGTTCTCCGTGTAGCTTCCAATCAGCGCTATGTGCTTCGTCGCAGTGGAGCCGATACACAGCTGCTCCCTCTCCTCTATGAACGAAAAAGCGTCCCCGATAATATCGTATACACCGCTTTGAAGCTTGCCGCTCGGCAGCACCTGATCGCCAATATTAATGACACCGCCGTTTGCCATAATTGTCGCAAACTCATACTTCAGCTGCTCCGCTGTTTTGCAGCTCATCAGCCCCCAGCCCTCCGTAAATCGTACGGTCATAATCTGGACCGGAACAGGAAGGCTGCGAACAAAGCGAGCTCGGATTGAGTGGCATAGAAACGTACCCGATGCAGGCTGAGATTCCCATAGACCGTAATCGCTTGTCGCATTAATTTCTGCAGGCTCACCCATTTTCCAGGCACCGTTGCAGTTAACGAGCACTTCCGGACGAATAGCCTTAACGACATCGTAAATTTCCTGCATACAACGGGCGGCGGATTGCTTCGCAAATCCATTGACCAGCTTGGGGTTGGATGCGAGCAGCTCAGGTGTCAGCTCCATACTGTATTCTTCTGAAAACTTCTTTTGGCAATACCGGCAGAAGCAATGGTGATCCCACAGATAGGGAATATCGATCAAATAACCGTCCATCGGATATTTCTCTGTAATTTCTTTGAGCTGCGGGATCACGAGCTCCTCACGATAAGGGCTGTTGATGCACGGAAGCTCCCATACCGTTCCTTTACCTCCACGTTTGTTGCCGTCCTTATCAATCTGATACCAATCAGGGTTATGTTCTACGGCATAAGCATCCGTCCCCAATGAATAGTAGGCAATCACCTTAATATTGTGTTTATGGGCCTCCTCCAGCACTTCTCCGAAAAAGTCCTGAGCAAGCCCCCTGTGCTTGTGACCTACTTGGTTGTCGTAAAAAGCATTACCGAAATGACATTTCGTAAAAATACCGATAACGTTAACTTTTGCCCGGACAAACTCAGCTACGAAGGTCTCGGCATTAAAATCCTTAATCGCATCATAAGGAAATTCCGGCATATGAAAATCGACATGCACCTGGCGTATATGACTGCTGAACCAATTATCTTTCACTGTTCAAGCTCCCCTCTCCTCACTTACTTACTCCTCATTCACCTATCTATAAAACACTTCCCGCGTCATCGGGAACACTCTGCATATTGCGAAGCAGCCGGTTCAGCAGCTTCTCTTTCATTTCCGCTACAATGTCGCGGAATTCTGGATCATCAGCAAGATTCCGCTGCTCGTAAGGATCTTCGAGTAAATCGTAGAGCGAAATCCGATCGGGCGGCAAATTCACCGGCCGCCCGAAGGCCGGGCCATGATAGGGTGCCGCCTGCAGCTCCTTGCGCGTGTCCCGGGTCAAGTCGCCGTACATCAGCTTGTATCTGCCGTCATAGAGCATTTTATCGCTGCCCATCTCACAGAAGGCATCCATCCGATGAGTCTCCACATCCCCTGTCAGCAGAGGCTTCAAGCTCAAACCCTGATCCAAATAATGGCTTGAGCAGCCTGCAAAATCACATACCGTCTGCCCAATATCGATAAGCTCGGCAATCGCTTCGCTAGCTGCACCTTGCCTAATCCCGGGACCCGCGGCGATAAACGGAACATGAACGGATCCCTCGTACAGATTGATTTTCCCCCAAAAGCCATGGTCCCCTGCATTGTCACCGTGATCCGAAGTATACAAGATGACCGTGTGATCCAGCTTCCCTGCCACCTCAAGGGTGCCCAGCACTCGCCCGATCCTATCATCCACCTCCGTAATGCAGGCAGCATAAGCTTGCCACTTGGCGAGCTCACGGCGTCTGCCCTCCCCTGCTGTACCTGAAGGAATCCGATCCCCCATATTGATATCGCTTACATTTAGATCCCTATAGGCTTGTGGCGCATCATAAGGATCATGTGGCCCAACAAAACCAAGATGAAGATAAAACGGCTTATGCGGTGAAACCTGCTCCAGAAATTCGCAAGCTTTGCGAGCGATGTAAGCATCCTGGGTAAATTCCTTATCCCAGGGCCATGCCTCCTCCGGCTGCATCGTAGCGTTCCCCTGCCGGAACCGGCCGGTCCAGCTTCTGTAGGCTTCGAGCAGGCCCTGCTCCCGCAGAAAGCGGGTGTATTGGCATTCGCAGCCGATGCTGCCGCTGCCCATCTTGCCTGAGGTTTCGTGCACATGCTCGAATCCAAGTGTGTGAACATCCGCTTCATGTGCGATAAAATCGCCATCCCAAACATGGACATGATGATGCAGCTTGCCGATCATCGCCGTGTGATAGCCATTCCCTCTCAAGGCATGCAGAAACGTCGGGATCTGCGGATTTATCGCATGGCGGTTAGTGAAGCAGCCGGTATTCATTGGATACCGGCCTGATGTGATCGCAATACGTGAAGGAACGCAGAGCGGGGCATTGCAATAAGTCCGGTTAACCATTGTTCCGCGAGCCGCCAAACGGTCCAAATTCGGGGTCTTAATTGATTCCTCGCCTGCACAGCCCATATAATCCCAGCGGTGATGATCGGATGTAATCAGGATCACATTAGGCTTCACTCCTGATCCTAAGCCATTTTCCAAGAGATTCGCTCCTTTGCAGTTGTTTTGAAAGCATGCTTTCATTCACGGTTTTTAATGATTCCTTCCACAGCAGCACCGCCTGAGCTTTACATATCACTTTTTCGTAAATTTGGCATATTCCGCGTTTAATTCATCAATGATCTTGTCTCCCCCGTTGCTCTTCCACTGATCGATCGCCTTCTTCCAGCCAGCATCGTCCACCTCTCCATAAATGTATTTGACACGTGCATCATTTATTAATTTATCCAGCTCGCTGCCCTTTTCGATCTGTGTATTCGAGACAAGAGGCAGAGTCGGGTTAGCTACGGCTATAGATGTGTTTTCCACATACGTTTTATTTACCTTCTCATCCATTGGAGAACCCGTCATGAGCTTAGGCTTCCAATCCGTGATCAGCAGCTCGATGACCGATGTTACTTCTTCGTCGTACAGCTTTTGATCGAGTCGAACCGGCTTGCCGTTCTCCATCTTATAATGCCGCCCTTCAATACCATTAACGAGCAGCTGCTCCACCTTCGGATCGGATAATTGATTGATAAACTCAAGCGTATCCTTCAGCTCACTTTCCGATTTAATGCTTGATTTGGGGAACATGTACATCCCGTTAAATCCATTGGAGGCAAACACCCTCTCCCCTTTGGGTCCTTTGATACGTGTGACGAAGTCCAGCTTCGCATTCGGGTTAGCCTGATATAAGGCCGCCCAGTTAGGAATAGTAGCATGAGCGACAACCGCCGGATATAGACCCGCCTTTTCCTTGGCAATCGCATCCCATGCCTGCCCTTGTTGAATGGCTGCGAAGTCCTGGTTCATCAGCTTTTCGCTGAACATTTTACGGTAAAACTTCATAGCCTCCATATACTCATCCGTGGTGAAATCCGGGAACAGCTTACCATCCTTCACCCCATAACCGTTAGGAGCCCCAAACCAGGCGAGAGCGTTGCCGAAGCCTTGTTGGCTGAGCAGCTTGGGCATGAATTCGACCAGCCCGTAGGTATCTTTTTTACCATTCCTATCCGGGTCCTGCTCCGTAAATGCTTTGGCCATTTGATAAACATCATCTATCGTTTCCGGCGGCTTCATACCCAGATTGTTCAGCCAGTCTTTGCGGTACAGCAGCATCTGCAGGCCAAGCGGACGCTGATGCGGCATGCCGTACAGCTTCCCATCGATAGAGGCGTTGTAGGTTGTTTGCTCGTTGTACAAGCTTTTTAAATTCGGATAGTCCTTCAGGTAACCGCCAACTTCCCAGAACATATTGGAGCGAACACCGGATAGAATCGTAGAAAGCTTGTTGTTTTGCACATTCATTACCATCGGAAGCTGGCCCGAGGCTATAGTTGCATTCACCTTATTATCATAAGCAGAGTTCGGAACCCAAGTAATATCCAGCTTCGTATTGGTCATCTCTTCAATCTTTTTGACCATAATGTTGTCTTTCTTAGGTGGCTCGGCAAAATAATATACCATCATCAGGCTGATTTTCTTAGGCTCTTTAGCTTGTTCTTTAGGCGGAGTCTTCGTCTGCTGCGCATTAGCGTCTACGGAAGGCGTACCTTTATCTGCCGATTTCCCACCACCGGCGTTGCTCCCCCCACTACATCCTGCCAGCAAACCCGCAAGCACAATAACCGGACTGATATAGCCTATGCTTTTGGACAAAAGCTTCTTCTTGTTCATTTTGCTTTCCCTCCATAAATTAAATTGAGCTTACATTTTGAAACGGACTTTTAAACGACTCAACCTTTAACCGATCCCAGCAAAATCCCTTTGGTAAAATGCTTCTGCAAAAAAGGATACACCATCAATATAGGAAGTGTGGAAAGGACAATCATGGCCATGTTCACGGTTTGCGCTGGAATGTTAAAGCTGTCCTGATTCGATTCGCCAAGACCTCCCTGAGATAAAATGATCAGCTGCCGAACAAGAACCTGAAGCGGCCATTTCTCAGTGTCGTTAATGTACAGGATGGCTGTAAAATAGCTGTTCCAATGGCCTACTGCGTAAAACATGACGAAGGTGACAATGACCGGCAACGAGAGGGGGATCACTATACGGAATAAAATACCCAGATCATTGCAGCCGTCCATTTTGGCCGACTCCTCCAAGCCTTCAGGCAGCTGTTGGAAAAAGTTTTTCATAACTATCAGGTTGAAGGCGTTAATCGCCCCGGGAATCATCAATGACCAATAGCTGTCCAGCAGCCCCATCGTTTTGACTATCAGGAAGGTTGGGATCATCCCCCCGCTGAACAGCATTGAGAAAATGACCATTAGCAGGATAGGCTGTCGACCCTTCAGTTCTTTGCGGGCTAACGCGTAAGCCATCAGCACAGTAAACAAAATATTGATGAAAGTACCGACCGCCGTAATATAAATGGAAACCCCTAACCCCCGAATAACCGCCTCGGAAGCCAACAAATAACTATAAGCGTCTAACGTCAGACGGGAAGGAATAAGGACAAAGCCTTGTTTAGTTAACTCGTCCGCTGGTGTCAGAGAGCCTGCCAAAATATAAAGAAACGGAATGATCGTTGCAATCGCGAACATTGTCAGCAGCAAGTAATTGATCCCATCGAACAACAGGCTGCCCACCGATTTGCCACCTTTTCGTTTTACCGCGATATACGGCCTCTGTCCGGCCTTAGCTTGCTTTTGCATAGTTTCCACCCGCTAGTAAACTCCTTCCTCCCCGAACCTTTTGGCGATGTAATTCGCACTCAGCACCAAAACGAGTCCGATCACGGATTTGAACAATCCAACAGAGGTGCTGTAGCTGAAAAGCCCCTGCTGTATACCAATGCTGTACACATAAGTATCGAATACTTCCCCTACCTGACGGTTTAGCGGGTTTAACATCAGAAAAATTTGCTCAAAACCGGTGTCAAGAAAGCTCCCCAGACGAAGAATTAACAAAATAATGATCGTGCTGCGGATGGCCGGAAGTGTAATATGGTACAGCTGTCTAAGCCGATTGGCGCCGTCCATGTGTGCAGCTTCATAAAGCTGTGGATCAACCCCGGCTAGTGCTGCGAGAAAAATGATTGTTCCCCATCCGGTTTCCTTCCACATCAGCTCCGAAACGACCATCGTACGGAACCAGGCTTCACTAACAAGAAAGTTCAATTTCTCCCATCCAAGTGCTGCGATCCACTCATTTACGATACCGCCCTCTGTTGTGAAGAAGATATAGGCGATTCCGACTACAACGACCCATGAGATAAAGTGGGGGATATAGATAAGTGTCTGCACCGTACGCTTAAACAGCTCTTTTCTCACTTCATTGAGCATCAAAGCAATCACTATAGGCAGAGGGAAAAAGAAGACCAGGTTATAGAAGGCAAGCACGAATGTATTGCGAAACAGCATCCAAAAAACCGGATCTTCAAAAAAACGTTCAAAATGCTTCAACCCTACCCATTTACTAGCCAAAAAACCCTGAAACACCTGATAATCTTGAAAAGCAATCAAAACTCCCCACATCGGTATATATTTGAAGATGACAAAGTAAAAAAATCCGGGTGCCAGCATCAAATACAGCCAGCGATATTTGGATACATAAGAGAGCAGGTACAAACGATCCAATGGGTTAACCCCTCCATTCTGCATTAGTGAGCCGCTTGCCATCAATATAGAGGCTCCCGCCTGTAACGTCTACAATCTCTAGAGATCATTCGAGTCTACGGAGGGAGCAATAATCATCTGAGATCATCTAATCATTTTGGAAATAAATGCAGCGGTAGTGCGAGAGGAGCGCAGTCTATTTCGAAAAAACTTCCGGGAAGATCATCGAATTTTGGGTGCAGACCCCTACATTTGTGCGTTGGGAGGGAATTGGGTATGGGGTTCCAATCGCTGTTGAAATCGTATGCTATGAATTTATTTAGCGGTACACATACGATTTCAAAGGCGGACGCTGTCGCTTTTCCACCCCATACCCATTCCCTCTTTTGTTCTACTCGGTCTGTGCTGCTTCCTTATTCTCCAGTGGGGAATGGACATTCAACCAGTTCCTCGATAATCGATCTGCTCTGTAGGGATCGTTCGCTCCGACTCAAGCTCTTAACGGAACGTCATTCCTCTATTTGCCCTGCAAGCCTTCAAATTCATAATTACACGGAACTACAATGCTTTATTTCATCTCCGCCCGGCTCGAAATGCCCCGTTTCAAGCAAATAAGTGATCAACGTTCCGTCTCACTTGAATAATCGCGTCTGCATAGCTAATTAACGCACTCCAGTTCCTTTAGCCTGCCGATTAGGTGGTAACTAATTGAACGAAGCCAAATACGCTCTCGTTCAACAGAAAAAAATCCGCACATAGCTTACATGCGGATTCATCCCAGCAGTTCTTATTTGACCTTGACCTTCATCATTCGTCACATCCAGGTTTTATACTGCTCCCGGTACTTGCCTGGGGTCATGCCTTCCATTTTGCGAAAGTAGCGGATAAAATTCTGGGCATTGTTGTACTGCAGCCTTTCCGCTATTTCATTTATTTTCATTTGCGTCTGGGTGAGCCATTTCTTGGCTGTTTGAAGCCTATGTGCCGATACATATTCGCTGAAGCTGACCCCCACATCACGGCGGAACACCCTCTTCACATGGCTTGGATGAAAATGCAGCCGCACCGCACACGCCTCAAGCGTCAAGTCCGTTTCGAGCGACTCGTGGATTATTTTCAGCACCTTATCGGTTATAGTTGTATCCTGAGCTGCTCTTGCTTGCTCCACCGCTTCAACAACCTTGCCGATAATGTCTTCACGAAACCAATGCTCGATCTCGGATGCTGAATTCATTTCAAGCAGTCTTTCAAAAAGCGATTGATGCCTTTCACCCGCGAGATCCCAAGTAACTCCCATTTGGTTAGCCAAATCGATCAATTCGATGAGAAGCCTTGCAGAAAAAACCTGATAATCCTGATGGGTGCATTCCTTGGAAAAAACATCCTTAATAAATTGGCTGAGCAGCTCGTCAACCCGCTCGATTTCCAACAGCTTAATCGCATCCAACATATCCCCGACAATAGCTTCCGGATAATTAGGCTTAACACGCTGGACCGGCTGTTGATCCTCAATAAAAATAACCGCTTCCTGCCCTATTCTCATCCGGTATTTTAGCGCTTCCAGACCTTCCTGATACGCTCTTGGCATATCGCTCCACTTGGAGTATGGCCGGCTGACGCCGATACTGATTTTGAGTCCGAGGAAGCCACGAATTGTAGCCTGGATGTTTTCTGCCGTCACATATAGGCTGTTTTTAAATGCCTCCCTGTCATCCGTATCGCTCCCAACCAACGTGACCTGTGACGGATGGATCAGAATCGGGCTCAGTCTGTTTTCTGCAGGGATGATGTCGCTAATCATATTATTGATAGCAAATAGCAATAAATCTTTATCTGATTCGCGAAATCGGCAGCCCTCGAAGGTGTCGATTTGGGTGACTAATACAGCTTTGGTTTTCCAAGCGGATGAAGAATGAAACATTTTCAGGCTTTCACTAATATCTGTCGTCATAACCTCACCTTGAAGCAGCTTGACAACAAAATAGTCCTTCAACTGCTGAAGATGTCTCTGCATTTGCGTTTCCATTTGATTTTGCGTCAGCTTCATCGTTTGGAAGCGTTCGCTGATGAACTGGAATTCGTCCTGCGTTCTCAGATCACTTAGAGGAACAGAGTCTGGATCGGATGCTCCCTTGACAGCTTCATACAGCTTGAGTATCGGACGGTACAATCTCCTAGAGTGCAGGTAAGTGATAACAGAAGCAGCCGCAACAATGCCTAAACAAATCAGAAATGTAATCCAGCCGATGGCTCTCGATTCGCGGGTAACCTCAACAATGGGCGCCATGGTAACATATTTCCAATCATTATATGAAGATCGAAGGAGGTTAACGGACACATCCTTGTCCATCCATACCGCCTTGAATGTGTTCGGAGGGTTTGGTTGATTCATAATATTGCCAAGCGGTTCATCCATGGGAAAGTGCTGTCCATTTATGGAGCCATCCGGACTGGACAAGACGGTATTATTCTCATCCAAAACGTAGGTTTTGCCGCCTCCCGGAATATTTTCTACTAATTTACTGATTTCACCTGGTGCGATTTTAATAACGACTACCATTGTGGGAGCTTGGGAATTTAAGGGTAGCTTGCGGATCAAATGAATACCGTAGCCTTTCCCGATCGTTGAGGTTAAGGGATTGTTGGAGAATGAGGCAGACCAGAAGGAGTTTTTACTGTTTTTGATATATACCATATCCATATTCACTGCATAGTCGTCAAAACGGTACATCCCGCTATTTTCAATAATCCACTTTTGCGACATGTTAATGAGTTGAACATCTTGAATCCCCAGATCATAAGATTGAATACGCTGCATGAACTCACGAAGCTCCTGAATCATTTGAAACTCACGGTAAGAAAGCTCACGATCCAGCGAGTTATTTACCAATGGCGAAGTGACGAGCTGCATCGATGCGGCATCAACCGCTTTCAGAAATTGCTCAACGCGAAGTTCGGTTTGCAGCGTAATCTGCGAGTTGCCTTCATTTACTTTCTGCAGCGCGATGCCAGATGACTTGTAGTAGGAGAAGCTCCCCAGCACAATGACGGGAAGGATGACAATGAACACGCTGTACCAAAACAATCGCGAAAAATATTTGGACAGCAAAATAGTTTTCATGTCCGTTCCCCGCCCTTCGAATTTACAAACAATGGTCACTGACCTATATGTATTTATTATAACAAGAAAGCCTGGTGGAATTGAACATGATTTATATATGTAAGCCACTTACTTTAAGCGTGAATCAGCTTAATTGCCAAAGAGCCTGAACCCTTTGTTTCCAAGGGATTCAGGCTCTTCGGGTGGTTCTGAGGGGCATTAAATTTTAATGTCCAACGACTTGCCCAGGTAAGGATGCTGTGCGGCAGCAAAATCCTGCAGCATCACTGCCGCTTGGGCTGCTTGAGTATCCTGCACCTTGTTAAGCAAGGTGATTCCAACCGCCTGCTGAAGGGCATCTCCGCTGCTCACGGCGGCTAAAGCGCTGTTGATTTCCATTGTCATCACTCATTTCTTTTTCTGGATGCATACCAAGGGATAGCAAGGGCCCACACTTTATTATCGGCTGCGGTATTCCGACTCTTTATAGTTCAACACTTTACTAAAGAAACGGCATCGTACACACTGCAGCTACAGTGTTAATATTTTAGCCTGTTACCTTTTCATCCCATTAAGCATTAATCATCGTATCCATTAGGGTTATTGACCTGCCAGCGCCAGGAGTCCTCGCACATCTCTTCAATTCCCCTAACCGCAGCCCAACCCAATAACGCTTCTGCCTTAGACGGGTCCGCGTAGCATACGGCCACATCTCCCGATCTGCGCTCTGCAAAACGGTAAGGAATCATCCCCCCAAAAGCTTGCTCGAATGCACGAACCATCTCCAGCACACTGTAGCCTTTTCCAGTACCTAGATTATAGGCTTCGATTCCACTGCTGACCGTTACCTTTTCAAGCGCCTTCAAATGGCCAATAGCCAAATCGACCACATGAATATAATCTCTAACTCCGGTTCCGTCCATTGTCGGATAATCGCTGCCAAATATAATAAGCTCCTTCAGCTTTCCAACCGCAACTTGAGAAATATAAGGCATCAGATTGTTAGGTATTCCATTGGGGTCCTCACCAATTCTTCCGCTGGCATGAGCCCCAATAGGGTTAAAATAACGCAGAAGCGAAATGCTCCAGCTGTTATCTGATATGTAAAGATCCTGAAGAATCTGCTCGATCATAAGCTTCGTCTGTCCGTAAGGATTGGTTGCCGCCAGTGGAAAATGCTCTGATATCGGAACGTTTTCCGACATTCCATATACGGTAGCTGAAGAGCTGAACACCAGTTTTTTGACACCGTACTTTTGCATCGTTTCACAAAGGATGAGCGTTCCAGCAATGTTAGTATAATAATAGCGCAAAGGAAGCTCCACCGACTCCTCCACGGCCTTAAGTCCAGCTAAATGGATAACCGCCTCTATGCTGCTGTGAGCGAATACCTCTTCAACAGCCGAGCGGTCCAAAAGATCCAAGTGGTGAAATGGAAAGTCTTTACCTGCAAGCTCACGGATACGTTTCAAAGCTTCCGGCTTGCTGTTCGTTAGGCTATCCACAACTATGATTTCATAACCGTTGTTAAGCAGCTCGACACATGTATGACTTCCTATATAGCCTGCTCCGCCTGTAACCAGTACTGCCATTGCCAAGCCTCCAATCATGGATGGTCGATATTGCTCCTACGGATTGCTTATTTATTATAACAACCTGATTAATGGATTCCAATAATAGTAGACTAATCTTTCGTTGTGCAAAAAGTCACCTGCATGAAAAAGCTGTGCCACCCATTGCAAATATCGGCTCCGTTTATTAAGATTTTTATATATTCTTCTCACATAGATGCCAGAATGCTTTTATAACATTGGAGGAACCCTCGTATGAACAATAAAGAAGCTATATATTTTCTTGAGAACCAAGTTACTAAAGACAGGGATGGTCTTCCCGAGGATTTATTTTTGTTTGTGAGCCGGTTGACCCCCCTTATTTCTGTAGACCTGCTTATCAAAGACGATGAGGATCGAACGCTGTTTACATGGAGAGATGATGAGATATTCGGTAGAGGCTGGCATCTTCCGGGCGGCGTTATCCGGCATAACGAGCGATTCGAGGACCGTATCATTAAAGTAGGGCAGATTGAACTGGGAGCCAACCTCGCTTTCGATCTGGAGCCTTGCAGATTTGTTCAGGATCTGGATATCAGTAAACGGGATAGGGGACATTTTATCGCCTTTCTATACCGCTGCCGTTTGTTGTCCCAACCGGATGAATCCATACGTTACTCTTCAGCTGGGGAGCCGCGTGTGGGAGAATGGGCATGGTTTAGTGGCAAGCCTGAAGCTTTATTGAAGGTGCATGAGGTATATGAGCCCTATTTTGTTTAATAAATTTAGCATTCCAGGTTTATATTGCATCTAAGTTGGCTATATTGAATGATGTTGGTGTTGTTCAGGCAGAGACGAACGATAACCTCAGCCAAAGTCATGGTACGCATATTGCAATGGACTGATAGCTTATTCAACTTTGAGTTGTACTCATCGGTCAGAGACAGGTTGACCCGGTTGAAGCTCTTCTCGCGAACAAATAGCCTCCTCCATGCTCACTTAACATCGTAACTCCGTTACAGTGTTACTTGATGAGCAGGGGGAGGTTTTATTTCGTTTTTACACTTGCCAGCAAGTTGTTATGGATCTGGGTTATGTCCTGAATCTACTCTATTTAGTCTTAAGCATAGAGCAAGCAATCTATTACTGCATATTCTATATTAGTATAAGGGGTTGTTTAAATAGCCCCCTTTTGATCACGGACTATGAGGGAGTGGTACTATGCCCCAGCTTAAAATTTTATATTGTACTAATGATCGCACCAGCAATATTATCCGATCGGGAGAATTTTTCAAGCAGGAGGTCATGGAGCAGCAGGATGTGCTAGCCTTCTGCAAATTCAACTGACCGGATTTTATTTTACGGGTGCCCACAGGCTCAGTCTCTACATGCTGGGGGAAAAAGAGTTCACCCGAAATCTCATGCAAATGAATCATGCCGCTTGAATGAACAATGTGCATTCTTTCGAGCATATTGAGAAGCTCTCGGATGTTCCCAGGCCAATCGTGAGCCGTAAGCATTGCAATCGTTTCGTCAGACAGCTGCACCTGCTTGCCGTATTTATGATTAAGCTTATGGATATAATTAATAATCATGTATGGAATATCTTCTCTTCGTTCCCTTAGCGGCGGCACTTCGATTTCAACCAGATTCAAACGGTAATACAAATCTTGTCGGAACTGCCCTTCCTTGACAAGCTTCTTAATGTCCTTATTCGTTGCGGTAATAATTCGCACATCAACGCTTCGGTAGGAATTGCTCCCTAGCTTCATGAATGTTTTTTCCTCGATGATGTGGAGCATTTTCGCCTGCATGGCTAGAGGCATTTCCCCAACTTCGTCGAGAAAAATAGTACCGCCGTCGGCAGCCTCAAATTTCCCTGCCCTTGATTCTGTTGCGCCTGTAAAAGCACCCTTCTGGTATCCGAACAGCTCACTTTCCAGTAATGAGTCAGGAATGGCCGCACAATTAATGGAAACGAAGGGCTTGTCCTTGCGTTGGCTAATCTTGTGTATCCACTTGGATAGGGCTGTTTTCCCAACTCCACTTTCCCCTAATATTAAGATGGATGCATCCGTCTCCTTCACTTTATTAAAAAGCTCACGGACACCTTTCATTTTCTCGCTTTGAAATACCAGCTCTTCGTGGTCGCTCGTTGACGCAAGCTGCTCCTTTAGAACCCGATTTTCGAGCTGAAGACGTTTTTTATCGCATGCCTTCCCAACAATTTCTTTAATCAATTCCAGTTCGCTTGGTTTATTAAGATAATCAAATGCCCCCAGCCTCATAGCATCAACAGCATTCTCTACATTTCCGTATGCGGTTAGCATTATCACTTCCACATGGGGAAAATCGCTTTTAATTTTCTGAAGCACTTCTAGTCCAGTAAGGTCAGGAAGCATATAATCAAGGATCACAACATCTATATCCTCTTCTTTGACAATTTGTAATGCCGCATCCCCAGTTATCGCCTGAAACGTTCGAAAACCTGACTTTTTCAGCTTATGGGAGATGATACGGCATAAATCCTCTTCGTCATCAACGGTCAAAATTCCAAAAGAATAAGCCATTCTGATCTGCCTCCTACTTGTATGATAAGGCTTTACTTTGGAAATAAACTCTCGTTTCCAGCCTCTGCTAGTTTACACTCTCTGCCCCTCGTAACCGCGAAGACAAAATTTGCATTTCCTCCCTATACTTCATGACCGTTCTCCGGGAAATTTGAAGGCCCTCCCTGGTTAGCGTATCGGTAAGCAGTTGATCCGAGAGCGGCTTGCTTTTATTCTCTGCATCAACTAGCTCCCGAATTCGACATTTGATCCGTTCAGCGGAAGCAGCTTCTCCATCTGCAGTTATTAATCCAGTCGCGAAGAAAAATTTCAATTCAAACATGCCATGCGGCGTTTGGACCACCTTGTTCTGGATAGCGCGGCTTATCGTGGATTGATGGAGCTCTAGTTTATCAGCAATCGTTTTCAAATTCATTGGCTTCAAATAAGATAACCCTTTATCCAAAAAAAGCTGCTGCTCTTCAGTAATCGCCTCAATCACCCGGTAAAGCGTCTGCCTTCTTTGGTCCAAGCTTTGGATCAGCCACGTCGCGGTCTGAATACGCTTTCTTGCGTAATCTCCCGTTTCCTTGCAATCGCTCTCAGCACAAAGCTTCTGGACTTGTGTATTTAAAGACACTTTAGGCATTCCATCCTCATGCAGCATAATAACGTACTCGTCGCTTTTCTTTTGTATCGTGGCATCCGGTTTTAGATCAACTTGACGCTCGTGTCTGTAAGGAAGACCTGGACGCGGATTTAGCGTTCGAATAAATGCCAGTGATTGTTTTACCTGCTCCAAAGAAACATTCAGGACTTGAGCCAGGTGCTTCCATTTGCCAGACCCTAGCTCATGTATGTGATTACTAATCAGCACTTCCGCCAAGCGATCGGCCTTCTCAGCCCGCTGGAGTTGAATGAGCAAGCATTCTTGAAGCGTTCTCGCTGCTACCCCTGCAGGCTCTAAGGCTTGCAAGGCTTCTAGTGCTACTGCGACTTCCGTGACCTCCACTTGCAAGCAATATGCCGCTTCCTCAAGTGAAATATCTAATAAACCGCTTTCATTTAGGCTTCCAGCTAAAAACTTTGCAATATTATAAGAGCGATTATTGAGCTCAGTCAGGCGAAGCTGGCTTATCAGCACCATCTCCAGCGTATCGGGTTCGTTTGCGGTAAGCTCTACAAAAGCCATATTCCCATTGTTAGCTGCTTGCTTTACCTTGCTTCTACGGCTCTTGTTCTCGGTCCAGCTGACTTCAAGCAACGGATTTTCAGAGGATTGCTCATGCAAGTAGCTAACTAAATCCGCTGAAGATAATTGCAATATATGCATGGATTGAATGAGTTTTGGCGTGATAGTCAGGTTCAAATTTTGCTGCAATACTGCCGCATGGTTTACATTCATCCGGTTCACCTACCATTCGAGTGTATAAATATTATACAATAGCAGCATTTAAATAAAAATAACTAGATTTTAGTCGAGCCGTTCTTAAGGGGGGCTCGGATGCCCGTAAATATCCGAGAGCTTAGCTCCCATAAGGCTTTCGGACGTTTTCCTTCCCCTTTGAAACCCTGATTTCCGAGTATAATTTGCAGTATGCTAATGCTACTACGGCAGCAATCTTGTGACAAAACAGAACAAGTTTATTATGTTATAATATTCATAAGTGAGGATTGGAGTTGATCATATTGAATGACTTGCTTGATCCAAAAAATGACTTCGTGTTTAAACGGATTTTCGGCAGTGAAGAGAACAAAGACGTTCTGCTCACTTTCTTGAACACCACATTTGTAGAAGCAGGTGAGCCTCCGCTAACGGAGATCATTCTAATGAATCCTTATACAGATAAGGATTCACCACGTGACAAACAATCCATCGTTGATATTAAAGCAAAGACAACCGAGGGCGAACTTATAAATATTGAGATGCAGCTCTTTAACCAATACGATCGAAAAGCGAACATTGTTCTACTGGAGCAAACAATACTCTGGGCAACTGGTAGAAGGGCAACGATACCGTCTGTTGAAGAAGTGTGTGACAATTAATATTGTTAACTACTCCTTCCTGCCAAATAATCGTTACCATAATGTATTCCATTTAAACGAAGACCACAGCGGTATTCCACTCACTAACGATATTGAAATTCACATGCTAGAGCTCTCCAAACTGGATGATCAAGTTATCCCAATTGAGGGTGGCTTAGTGAATTGGTTGCTGTTTTTGAAGGGTCCTAGTAAATCGAACTGGGAGGTACTGACCATGAACGAACCAGTCTTACGTAAAGTGATGAATACGCTGGAGTTTTTAAGCCAGGATGCGGAAGCGCGGCGGTTGTACGAAATGCGTCAAAAAGCTTTGCATGACGAGGTGTCGATGATTGAAGGAGCCCGCGAAGAAGGCGAAGCTAAAGGACGAGAAGAAGGACGCTACAAGAAAGCCATTGAGGTAGCAAGGAAGATGCTGGCTAAGGGCAAAGACATGGACGAGATTGTTGAGTTTTCTGGACTGACTATTGAGGAAGTTGAGCGTTTGAAAGCACACTGAAATAAAAAGGCTGCATGAGAACTGTGCCCCGGTTTGTAGACACGCTGAAATAAACGCCTAGGACCATTACACGACTAAGAGATGATTCCTGTATTCGTCAGGGATCATCTTTTCTAATTCCCATTGGTAACGTTCTGAGTTATAAAAATGGATGTTTCCTCTATTGAAGTCATTCCCCGCTTCAAACAATTGAATCCGTGCTTCAGCACGTTTCAATTGTTCTTCCATAGACAAATCTTCAGCTGGTTTTCTCCCCTTTGCACCTTTATCACGGCGTTCTTCAAGAGGCCCACTCTCTCCAAGCGCTGAATAAGCTGCCCGCCAACGTTTCAAGCACTCATTAGGCTTTCGGTTGCCTATGATCGACAACTGAAATCCAGCCTCAATAAATATTTGCTGGGGAGTCTCTCTTTTTAGATAAGCTTGAATGGCACCCCGGAGGGCGGGCACTTTTTTTCAAAGTGTTCACCCTCCGGGGCACAGTTCAACAATACAGAAATCAACTTCTTCAAAATGCCTGGATTGAAAAATGTCCTTTACAATGAGTGCACCATGTTGCAAGGAGACAGCAGCTTCTCATTTTAAGACTTAGGATAGTGGTACTCTCCACGGTAGTTCGATGCGTTATAAAGGGGATACTTGCTTGGCACGGCAACAGGGCTATGCGTTGCAGCACGGTCCTGAGTGTAAATGTACATGCGCTGCGAGTCCCACAGCATAATCTCATCGCGCCCGTCACCAGTCAGATCAAGTACCTCCGCGCACAGGTCGGGATGGCCATCCTCTGGGAATATAACAACTCGCCTGCCATGTCCATCAATAAGTCCTCCATGCTGCGTGTTTCCATTCAGCAAAACAAGATCATTGCCGTCACCTGTCCAATTTACCGGAGTAATGACGTTACCATTGCAGGTGGGTTCGAATTGATGGAGAAGTCGTCCTTCACCGTCGAAGAAGTAGACAATGCCCTGTTCTCCCCAGAACGTGCTGACGCACAACTCCAAGCCTTCTAATTCCGGACGATAATTGCCTACACTTACACGCTGGGCATGGCCGATCATATGCTTGTGAACCAAGTTCCCCTGTAAATCGGCGATCATAAAGCCTTCTTCTCCCGATGCGATGGCAATGAGCGGCTCTTTGCGGGTCGGGTCCCAATGTCCGATCAAGATTTCATCGGTATGATCAGTTTCCACAGGTAAGGTAAATATTAGTTTGCCATCGTGGTCGACCAGATGGTAACCAACAAACATCTCATCCTTGCCATCACCGTTCACATCAGCCGTATAAGGGAAATGACCCGTTATGCCTTCGTGGAATGACCAGAGTGGCTCCAGTTCGTTGGTATAAGCCCAGACACGGCTATAACGGTCTTTAATAACAATATCCGTAGGTGTTTGCTTGCCCGAGAAATTAGCAATCCGAATCATATCCACATTAATCCGGTCAAAGGCGTACTCGTTGAACGGTACACTGAACAGCTCTCCGGTAGACTCGGAGGAAAGCGGTGTCGGAATTGAACGCTTAACCTCCCCAGTCCGTCCGTCCAGAATTTGTAGACGGAAGTTGCGTGCAACAATCACCTCGTCGAAGCCGTCACCATCGATGTCGCATACTTGGAAAGGCAAATCTGCCGATAGCAACAAGTGGTCAGTCAACGTACTTGGCTCTCCAAGCTGCCAGAGGACTTCACCTTCAAGCGTAATTGCAGTTAGGCAGCTAATATGTGCATAGGCATCCTTATGACCCCGTTTCTGATGCTGAGCGAGTACTAGCTGAAGCTCATTCCCACCCTTTAGATGGCCAAAACGAATCTGGCGAGCGGTTCCGAAGTTCTTGAAATCAATCGTTTTCCATAAGCGCGGCTGCGGGTATTCACTACGTAATTGTGCCAGCTTCAAAGAAGTGACATTAACTGCAGTCATCCAGTCCGCATGCTGCTGCTCGGTCATCGTTATGACAATGTCGCTATATTGGGCAGGCATCCGTGATGACAGCCCAATCTTCCCATTCTCATAGCTTGCATCCTCGACAAGCAGCAATACCTTGCCATCTACGCTTGCAGTGAGTTCAGCGCCGTTGCAAGCGACCTTTAGTCTATAACACGTATCACTATTATAAGCAAACGGAATCGAAGCCAACTCAGTAATATGCTGTTGATCTCGCTTCAGCAGTATAAGCCTGCCCTTTTCAAAGCCTAGAAAGTAGTAACGTCTGCCATGCTGGTAGCGGAATAGAATGCCCACGTGAGAGCCCGTCGATAACGGCCTTACAGTTGCTTCCATCGTGTAATCACTCCAGCTTTCATCCCCCTTTACAAGTAGTGGCCAATGAGCTGTAATTGCCGCCTGAGGCCTAGTCTGCTCCATATACTTGACGCCTGCATCCTCTGTCACAATCCATGTAGGCCCGAGCCATCCATAATAAACAACAGGATCATACCACCCACCCTTATTCCCTTCCGAGGGGTAATAATGGTATTCACCGATAGCAGAATGTTTCGGGTCATAAGGAAATGGTCCAATCGAGAATTGGTTGAAACGGTCATGCAATACGGTAATCATATCCAGTCGCCTCCAATTTAATAAGTACCTGACGGTATAAGGTTTGCAGCCGTTCCGTGAATAAGTATAGAGAAGAATATGCCTTCTCATGGTATTTCTGGTAAATAAATTCCCTTTCCTTCATATATTCGGATCGGATGCTGCTTTCATACAGGAAGGTGACGAGAATGAATAAGGACAGAATAAAAACAGAGCTGTCTTTGTTACGTTGAATAGACCAGAGCTTATGCAAGTCAGAGCCTCCCTTTTCCAAATGATGTCATTATAACACAGACTGTAAGGATTACTCTGCCATTCTACACACTTTGCAATAACTATTCATCTTTCTGAAAATTATCCATGGAGCAATCATAAAAGAATGTACATCCCCGAAGAAAGTAAACATATGCTGCCCCTGCGCTTCACTCCTATACTGAGAGCAAACCTGAACACCAAAACTTACAGCCGAAAGGGAGACCAAAGATGAAAGCGTCTGGGTTTGCCACGGTTTAGTGTTCTGTTCGCATTTATTTAAGTTATATAATCATAACCATCATTGATTATCTTCGATGAGAATATGGCTGTAATCAGGCATATTCAACTGCCTTTATAACCATAGCCAATAGCAAGAACATAATTCCAAGCTTACCGAAGTCATTACCCGGTTTGTCTTCTTTAAACTCAAGCCATTTCGTTTCAGCAGTTAAACTTCGTTATTAGCTTTTCAAAAATAAATAGGCAACAACCCAGGAAGCGAATTAACTGCTTCTCAAGTTGTTGCCTTGTTTACTGCGAATATCTAATAATCTTTCTTCTATTGAGCAATGTCCAAAAAATTACTGTGCAAGGTTTCCAAGAGTATGCGGTCGGCGGGATTTGAACCCGCACGTCCATGGGACACCACCCCCTCAAGATGGCGTGTCTGCCGTTCCACCACGACCGCGTAATATGAATTCAAAACAATTGCTTGCCGGTTTACCATTCGAGGAATATGGTGACCCGTAGGGGACTCGAACCCCTGTTACCTCCGTGAAAGGGAGGTGTCTTAACCACTTGACCAACGGGCCTTATTTGCTTAAATCTATCTTGTCTCTTTTTGACGACAAGTGTTATTATAGCGGAATGCCTGTTGAATGACAAGCTTTTTCTTACATTCGGGATGCTCGCTCTTCGATCGCGAGACTTCGCGGCTGGCATAGCCGCTTCGACGCCCCCTCTTCTCGGGTTCGAACCCCTCTCCTTAAACGTAGAAAAACCGCCTTCACAGGTGGTTCTTCTTCTACGGAGAGAGAGGGATGCTCGCTCTTCGATCGCGAGACTTCGCGGCCGACATAGCCGCTCCGACGCCCCCTCTTCTCGGGTTCGAACCTCTCTCCTTAAACGCAGAAAAACCGCCTTCACAGGCGGTTCTTCTTCTACGGAGAGAGAGGGATTCGAACCCTCGCACCACTTACGCAGTCTAACCCCTTAGCAGAGGGTCCCCTTATAGCCACTTGGGTATCTCTCCAAAAAGAAATGGCTCCCCGAACAGGACTCGAACCTGTGACAACTCGATTAACAGTCGAGTGCTCTACCAACTGAGCTATCAGGGAAAGACAATTTTTAATTTATCATGAATGCTCCTTCAAGTCAAGCTTCAGAAGCTTCAATTTACCCCGACAATTTCCACAAGCATATTTTCGTGGATCCATCTTTCTTTTTCGCAAATATTCGGTCGGGCAGCTTGTACATACAAGCTTGTAACGATATGGCTCGCGGCGCTTGGCTGTCGGGAGTGATTTGCAGAACCGTGTGCCCCCTACCTGCTGCAGCAGCGACTTGAATTCCGCATCCCGATGCTGGTAGCCTCGCTTCAGTATGTGCAGGTGATAATGGCACAGTTCATGCTTGATAATTTTTTCGACATCGTCTGCACCAAACTGCTCATACTGCTGCCAGCTGATTTCAATATCATGCGACTTGGTGAAATATCTGCCTCCAGTTGAAGTAAGCCTGCGATTGAACCGGGCCTGGTGCACAAAAGGGCGCCCGAACGATGTTATTGAAACTCGTTCCACCCACTCCTGCAATTGCTCGTCCTTCATGATCTTGCCACCTCGGTCTGTTTCATAATCTCACTTGAATTGTAACCGCATCATAGGCTACACTGTCAAGTAGGTATTATTTCTATCGGAATTTCTATAAACCCAAGCAAACGCCCGAGAGGAGCCTCACCCATGTCCAAAATGAGATATGCTGTTCTACAGCTTAACGACCACGTTGAATTTGTTGAGCTGCCTGCAACACATACGTACCAACTAACCGCCCTAAACAAACGTTTGCATAAAGAACTCGACAAATTAACAGCATCCAATGTACCTGCTCTACCCAAAGTCATCGCGGAATGTGATGAACTGGATATTGTTACTGAAGAGCACAAGCTGCACCACGGTCTGGAATACATTAATGAATTGGAAAAAACCTTTTCCTCCATCAAGGAGGAAGCCTATCCGTTAGTATCCCTTCTAACTGAAATTCGTGCGCTGCAAGCTCAATTGGAGCAATGGTACGAGGACGAAGAAGAACTGGCTAATTAGGACCTGCACCCATAAGCCCACCCGACCATATCCTATACTATGATAACGGTTTAAAGCCCCCTGTTTGAGCAGCATGAGAAGGGCCTTTAAGCACGCATAATAGGTTAGCGGGAAGGGGCTGTTACGTTTGCCACAATGGTTATGCAATCAACTAATGCGCGCATTCTACAACAAAAACCACAGACAAGTAAGGCTGTTGAACGACTGTTGGTTTTTCTATCGGACGCGGCGGAGCGATGCGGAGGAATCTTCGTCCTCTCAACTCCATTAGCATAGGACTCCTTAATGAAAAAAACAGAGCAGCAGACTGGAAGGTAACCCTCCTATCTCGTGCTCTGTTTTTTTGTGTACGTGTAACGCAAGCTTATGACGGGTTTTTCATCGTCAAGCTGACACGGCCTTTTTTCAAATCAACGCTCAACACCCATACGGTCACCGTATCGCCAACAGACACGACATCTTTAGGATGTTTGACGAATGTATTACTCAATTGAGAAATGTGGACGAGACCATCGTTCTTAATCCCAATATCAACGAACGCCCCGAAATCAATAACATTACGAACCGTTCCCTGAAGCTCCATACCCGCTTTCAAATCTTCAAGCTGCAGCACATCGGTGCGGAATATCGGCGCTGGCAGCTCATCCCGCGGATCGCGTCCAGGACGCTGGAGGCTGTCCAGAATGTCTCGCAGCGTAGGCACCCCTACGCCCAGCTTGGTCGCCAGCTCTGCGGCTTCTACCTGCTGCAGCATCTCCTTGAGCTGCTGGGTGCCCACTTGTGTAAGCTCGAGCTTCAGCTCGCGAAACAGAGTATCCACCGCGGCGTACGATTCCGGATGAATCGGCGTGCTGTCGAGCGGATTTTTCCCATCACTAATCCGCAGAAAGCCCGCACATTGCTCATAAGCCTTCGCTCCGAGCCTCGGTACCTTTTGAAGCTGCGCACGGCTTGTAAACTTGCCATTTTCCTCGCGGTACTTCACAATATTTTTGGCCAATGTGCTGTTGATACCCGAAACATAGGATAGCAGCGATGGAGAAGCGGTATTAACATCTACTCCTACATGGTTAACCGCCGACTCTACTACGAAGGTTAAGCTCTCATCCAGCCGCTTTTGCGTTACATCATGCTGATACTGGCCTACGCCGATAGCCTTCGGTTCTATCTTAACCAGCTCAGCCAGTGGGTCCTGAAGACGTCTCGCAATTGAGATCGCACTGCGTTCAGCCACGTCCAGGTCCGGGAACTCCCCTGCTGCCAGCTTGGAGGCGGAATATACGCTCGCTCCGGCTTCGTTAACGATCAAGTATTGCAGGCTGCGATCCTTGATCTCACTTATAAGCTCAGCCACGAATTGCTCCGTTTCCCTCGATGCCGTACCGTTACCGATTACGATCAGCTCAACTCCATAGGTTTCAATCAGCTTGCGAAACTTGGCTTTTGCTTCCGTTACTTTATTGTTAGGCGGAGTCGGGTACGTTACGGCGATTTCCAGCATTTTGCCTGTATCATCAACAACCGCCAGCTTGCAGCCTGTCCGAAACGCAGGATCGACGCCCAGCACTACCTTTCCTTTTACCGGCGCTTGCAGCAAAAGGTTACGCAAATTTTCGGCAAACACCTCAATCGCTTTTTCCTCAGCCATTTCCGTCATTTCATTACGTACCTCACGTTCAATTGACGGGGCCAGCAGACGCTTGTATGCATCTTCAATGACGGCGGTCAACGTATCTTTTACGACGGAAGGACCTTTCACCAGCTGACGCCCCATATACTCATGAATGCGGTCGGTCTGAACGTCCATCGCCACCTTCAACACATCCTCGCGCTCTCCGCGATTGATTGCCAGAATACGATGGGGCGGCAGCTTGCGAACCGGCTCCTGATAGCTGTAATACATTTCGTATACGGACTCCTGCTCTGCATTCTTTGCTTCAGTCCGGATCAGTCCTTGATCATATGTATATTTACGCACCCATGCCCGCACTTTAGCATCATCGGCGATTTGTTCCGCTATTATGTCCATAGCCCCCTGTACAGCTTCCGCCGCGGTGGCTACCCCCTTGTCTTCGCTCACATAGTTCTCAGCCTCCACCAGTAAATCCCCTTGGCGAGGTTGAGACAAAATCCACTGGGCCAACGGCTCGAGTCCTTTTTCCTTGGCGACGCTGGCACGTGTTTTGCGTTTTTGACGATAAGGCCGGTACAGGTCCTCCAGCTCTTGAAGCTTGACCGACTGCTCTATAGATACCCTTAGCTCATCCGTCAGCTTGCCTTGCTCATCAATAAGCCGAATAACCTCCAGCTTCCGAGACTCCAGGTTACGCAAATACGTTAAACGCTCCTCGATATCTCTCAGCTGATTTTCGTCCAGCTCCCCAGTCATTTCCTTACGGTAACGTGCGATAAAAGGAATGGTATTACCTTCATCCAGCAGTCCAACTGTCGTGCGCACCTTGCCTATTGCCAGCTGCAGTTCTGCGGCAATTTGCTTTTGAATCCTCTCCTGAATCGCCGCCTTCATTTCGTCAGTTATCTCTACCTTGTCTTTTGTTTCTTCCAACTGCAACACTTCTTCCTTCGACATCGTCATATAGGGTAGACCTCCTCTATAGTAGGAAAACATTGTTTTTTCGACAATCTGAAGCAAAAAAAAGAGAAGCCCCTCACGCGGCCCCTCGCTTCAATCCATAAAATGCATTAAAACTCAATCAGTCCCACGCTAATTTGCAATGCATCATCTACTTTGCGCATCGTCTCTTCATCTAGGTGAGTAATTTTATCTGTGAGACGCTGCTTATCAATCGTGCGAATTTGCTCAAGCAAAATGACAGAATCCCGGTCAAAACCATGCGCCTCCGCATCAATCTCTACGTGCGTAGGCAGCTTTGCCTTTTGAATCTGTGCTGTAATAGCCGCAACGATGACCGTCGGACTGAAACGATTGCCAATATCATTTTGAATAATCAGAACAGGCCTGATGCCTCCCTGCTCCGATCCAACGACAGGTGATAGATCCGCAAAAAAAACATCGCCACGTTTGACAATCACAGTTACACCCCGCTAACTAAACGATCCAGAGTGTTATCTGCTTCTTCCTCCGCCTGAAATGCCTCCGAGGCCATGTTTAAATTGATCTTTGCCATTTCCATGTAACCCCGCTGCATCGATTCCCTCAGGTGACGTTTCTTTCTTTCCACCAAATAAAGCTTCATCGCCTGGCGAATAAATTCGCTGCGATTGGAGTTTTCCTTTTCCACGATACCATCTACTTCTTGCAATAAATAATCCGGTAAGCTAATCATTATTCGTTTCGTGTTATGTGCGTTGGACACCAAGCATGCACCCCCAAAAACATACAAACCTTATTACCATTATGGCGAATATACAGCAAAATTATACAAAATGAGTATATGCACTAAGTATAGCAATTATGTTATACCTGTTTTCACCACATAATCTCAATTCCACAGAAGTATGTAGTATACTTATTCGCGGTTGAACCTGAAAATCCTCTCCAGCTTTAACAAATTAATGGTTGGCAATTTACACCAAGCTTGCTACTCTCGAGAACTTGAGCCCTGCCGGAGCAGCGGGTTGACTGTAGACACTACGACACCATCACGGATATAGATTCTAGGAACACGATGCGAAATCATACAAGTAATCTCATAATTGACCGTACCCAACCAGTCAGCATGCTCCTCCGCGGTTATCCGTTCCGTGCCTTGCATACCCAGAATAACTACTTCTTCCTCACTATGAATATCGGCAAGCCCCGTCACATTCACCATACATTGATCCATGCAAATTCTGCCGACGACCGGAACCCGCTCCCCTTTTACCAGAACCTGAGCCTTCCCAGTCAACATGCGTGAATAACCGTCAGCATATCCAATAGGCAAAGTTGCAATCGTTTCTTCTTCAGTGGTACGGTATATCGTCCCATAGCTGATGCCTGAATCGGGCGGTATTGTTTTCACCATGACAACCCCACTCTTAATGCTAAGTACAGGCTGCAGCTCAATCAGTTCATGATTAACCTCTTTAGACGGATACATCCCGTACATGCTAATACCCAGACGTACCATATTATACGTTAGCTCAGGCGAATCAATTGCCGCAGCGCTGTTGCCTGCATGCACATATGCAAATTCTATCCCTCGGTCGCGAAAATATTGCACTACCCGGTCAAACCTCTGATGCTGCTCTATGGTAAAGGTTTTATCTGTTTCATCCGCACATGCATAATGGGTAAACAGCCCCTCGATATTCAGTCCCGGGATCGCAAGCGCCCTCTCTATAAGCTCAATAGCCTCAGCTTCCGTAGATAAGCCCAGTCGATTCATCCCTGAATCGATTTTCACATGAATAGACAGCGGCTTCTCTCGTGGCTCTAAACGTTCAAAAACATCCAATACCTCATGGCTGTACACATTAACCGTTATATCGTGTTCCCAAGCCGCCTCAAGGCCTTCTGGAGGTGTATAGCCCAATACCAAGATCGGTGCTGTAATACCAGCCTGGCGCAATTCCAAGCCCTCATCCAAAAAAGCTACCGCTATGTACTCAACACCACAGCGAAGCGCCTCTCGGCTAACCTCGACGGCTCCATGCCCGTAAGCGTCCGCTTTGACCACAGCCATCATTTTTACATGTGCAGGCAATACCCGCCTAAATTCATTCAAATTGGTTCGTAAAGCATCCAATGAAATCTCTACCCTCGTTGGCCGAAAAAACGAATCCATAAGTCCACCTTCTCTATGACAATCAAGGGAAGCCCCCTGTACAGGGAGCTTCCCCCTCAACGTGCCGTATGATGATTTTTTCAATAAACTTATGGTAATCCCATCTCACACGAGTGTCAATGTACAAAATATTGAATAGGAAATTATCAGGGAAACGTTAGTTGCATTTTCGGTAATGATATCCAGCGGGCTTATTTATAGAAGCAATTTGTTTCCGGCATTAAACGATCACCCCATTGAAAGGAGCCGCTCATTTCCCTCACTTGCCCATTTCGCCCTGTACTGCTTGAGCTACCTTAATCATCTCTGTCATCGGGAGATCCCCGGTTGACAGCCTGAACTCCACTCCGTCGTAAGTCCACATTAATGTCTTTTTCTCATCACCCGTTACAACCGCCAAGGTGTAGCCCAAGTCTACGATATCCCCTGGAAGAACTGACACCGTCTGTGTCTGAGGATGTGATTCCACCAATGTATAGTTATATTTGCCGGAGTAGCGCAGCATGACCGCTTTCTCTTCGCCAAGCTTAATCTCATTAACATCCTGGCGCTTTACACCGCTAGGTGTATAGTAAGGCTCTATCACTCCGAATTGCTTCTGAGCGGCTGCTTTTTGCTTGGCTGCATCTGCAGGAGTGACCGCTGCGGCTCCGCTAACGGCTGTGCCGGTAGCAGCAGCTCCTGCCTTGCTCTGCGCTCCATTGCTGGTTGTAGCTGCTGCCGGCGCTCCACCGTTGGCTCCAGTGCCTGGTGCCGCTGCCGCTCCTGCCTTGGTGCCCGCGGCTTGCCCTGCCGCCGCAGTGCCTGCGCCTGTCGCTTGGCCCGCTGGGGCGCCGGTGGCTGCTGCCGGACCTGCTGCCTTGCCTTGGTCAGCGGCACCGTCCTTGCCTGCCGCCGTTCCAGTAGCTGCGGCGGCTCCAGTTCCCGCAGCTTGACCCGCTGCGGCTCCACTAGTGCCCGCGGTTCCCGCGCTTGCTCCTTGCCCTGCTGCCGCCCCTGTGGCGCCTGCTGGACCTGCCGCTGCGCCAGCTGCCCCGGCCTTGCCGCTATTTGCAGCTGTTGTTCCGACTTTGCCGGCATCAGCTGCCTTAGCATCGCCCGCTGGAGCGGCTGCCATAGTTGGCAAAGTCTCGATCTTCCAGCTTGTCATGTTGCGCTGCATATCGAACGAATCCTTTTCAAACTTCTTACTAAACTCAAACTGATTGAAATCCACAATTACCATGACATTTGCATTGGAGTCGGATACTTCAACGTGCTGAGGAGCATAAGTCTTTTTATCCAACCAAATCTTCTGCCGCGCCAACGAACCGTTCTGATAATTCGCCAACACATCGAACACATACCCTTTATCATCTGTTGTAAATTGACGTTCATTATCCAGTAGAATGCTCTGAACCAAAGACTGATACAAATACACCTGCCCTTGATTCTCTGGCCAATCGCTCTGGAAGCGGAAGCTCTTGTTCAAATGCGGCGTCAAAACAAATACTCCATCATCGTTGCGCAGCACGATCTGTGTGATATCCTTCTTATCATTTTTCAAAGAAATGCGGTAATAATGAGGGTTCTGATACCATACATCCACTTGATACTCCTGCGGCTCCTGACCCGTATGCAGGATCATACGCCCACTGCCTTGATAACTGTCCAACTTGTTCAACATCGTGTCCAAATCCTTAACTACTGATCCTGCATCCTTCTTGCCGCACCCCGCCAACACAAGGCTTAAGCACATCACTAAGGCAATCACCCACGTGACTCGCCGCATTTCAATCCCCTCCAGCACATAGTAAATAGCAACTGATAACATGTCTATGTGGGGACTTGGACAATTATGCAGACTAGCATGACGAGCTGTAAAACTTTTGGTTGGCTGAATATTATTGCCATACTAAGAGCTCATCTTGGACCATCGTCCTTGCAGCATACAGAAAAGAGAGAAGCGCTCGGCCAATGTCATTAAGTTAAGGCATAGGGCTAAATATCAAAAAAGAGCTGGTTATCGAAAAGATAGCCCGCTCTTTTTTTGCCTGAAGATGAAAAATAGGACTTGACA
>NZ_JBHTGY010000055.1:0-223938 GCF_042676305.1 Paenibacillus sp. GCM10027630
TCACCACTTTCCAACTTATTTACTATATTATATCAAATTAACGCGGTGAATTGGTGAATTGTATTAAAGAAAAAAAAGACTGCCGAGACTTTCTCGACAGCCTGAAAATTTCCATCTATTGCATTTCTTTCGGCAGTCGGTTCGAAAATCATAGACTCACACCCAATGAGTTGCATCAGAAAAACCAAGGTTTTATCCAATTTATATTATAAGGGGCTTATTCCTCCAACTTCAAAGCGAAATTGAGGGTTCATTTGCAACGCTATATTCAGGATAAAGTGGGTATGCTGTCTCAAAATGACATAAGGGACAGCTCCTTGTTCGGCTACCGCTTATTCAAACGGAGTGGGCTGGTTCAGCCGCGTTTCTCTTGCTGCTGTTTTTCCACAACCTCACGGAAGGTTGTCATAAAGGCTTCTACCGCTTTGGATAAGTACCGCCCTTTGCGGTATGTGATGACGAGCGTTCTTGTTGGACGATGTGACAGTGACAAATAACGCGGCGCAAGCTCGCTCCATCCCCCGCGAGATACCATGTGGGGGACGAATGCGATCCCCATTCCTGCGGCAACTAGCGACTGCACCGTTTCGATATTGCTGCTCTCGAAAACGATTCTGGGCGTAAAGCCGGCATTCTCACACAGCTCAATAGTAATTTGCCGGAAACCTTGCCCTTTTTTCAATGCGATAAAGGGTTCATCACGCAGGTCGTTAAGCTCAATTGTTTGCTGCGGATTTTTTGCGGACTGAGCTAACCGATGCTGTGGAGGCACAGCTAAAACTATTTCTTCTTCTATTAAAGGGACATAAGTTAATGCCTCATCTTGAAGTGGCAAAGATAGCAAGGAGATATCAATCTGACCGTTCGCTGTCATATGCTCCAGGTTTGCGGAAGTCTCCTCCATCAGCATAATTTCGATTTCAGGGTAGCTCGCTTGAAATACGGGCAGCACAAGCGGCAGCACATGAGCTCCGGTAATCGGCAAACTGCCTACAATGAGCTTGCCTTTACGCATTTGCGATATATCCTCCATTTCCCGCTTCAATTGCTCAACCATGTCGAGAATCGCTTGCGCTTTCTCCATGAACAGCAGGCCGGCATGAGTTACCTCAACGGAGTTAGTGGTTCGATGGAACAGCAGCACACCGATTTCCTTCTCCAACTTGGATAGCTGCTGACTGAGAGAGGGCTGGGCGATATGAAGCTTCTCCGCTGCTCTGGAAAAGTTTTTTTCTATTGCTATTTGCAGCGCGTACTGCAACTGTCTTAGTTCCATGTAAGATTACTCCTTTATAGGCACAAATTATAGGAAACATCTATCAAGCTTATAGATATTATATCTTGGATCAATCAATAAAGTAATGCTAGTATAATAAAATAAAATGAATTGATTCGCATTCATGATAATGAGGTGAAACTGATGGCAAAAACTTTGTTCGAAAAGATCTGGGACAACCATGTTATTCATCAGGAAGAGGGCAAGCCGAGCATCATTTATATCGACTTGCAGCTTGTGCATGAGGTAACGTCCCCGCAAGCATTTGAAGGTCTTCGTTTAAGCGGCCGCAAGGTTCGTCGTCCTGACCTGACATTTGCTACTATGGACCACAATGTACCTACGAAAGACCGTTTCAACATTACAGATCCTATCTCCAAGCAGCAAATTGATACGTTGTCACAAAACTGTAAGGATTTTGGCGTGAAGCTGTTCGATTTGGACAACATCGACCAAGGCGTTGTACACGTTATGGGACCTGAGATTGGTTTGACTCATCCGGGTAAAACGATTGTTTGCGGCGACAGCCATACATCTACTCACGGTGCATTTGGCGCACTTGCATTCGGTATCGGTACAAGTGAAGTTGAGCACGTAATGGCAACACAATGCTTGCAGCAATCAAAGGCTAAAACTTTGGAAGTTCGCATCATCGGAAGCTTAAATCCTGGCATTACGGCTAAGGACTTGATTCTTGGTGTAATCGGCAAGTATGGTACGGATTTTGCTACTGGCTATGTTATTGAATACACAGGTGAAGCTATCCGCAACCTTTCCATGGAAGAGCGTATGACTGTTTGCAACATGTCGATTGAAGGCGGAGCAAGAGCCGGCTTGATCGCACCGGATGAAAAAACATTTGAATACCTGCGTGGACGTGAATATGTACCGCAAGGCGAAGCGTTTGATCATGCAGTTGCCGAGTGGAAGAAGCTTATTACCGATGAAGGTGCTCAATTTGACCGTGTCGTTGAATTTGATGCAAGCACTCTAATCCCGCAAGTTACCTGGGGAACAAGCCCTGGTATGGGTGCTGATATTACTTCGCTTGTACCAGATCCAACAAGCTTCGCAACAGAAAACGAAAGAAAAGCTGCTGAAAAAGCAATCGAATACATGGGCTTAACACCAGGTACTCCGATGACTGAATTGGCTGTTGATTATGTGTTTATCGGTTCCTGTACGAATGGCCGTATCGAAGATCTGCGTGCGGCGGCAGCGGTTGCTCAAGGTCACAAAGTTTCTTCCAGCTTAACGGCTATCGTTGTTCCTGGCTCAGGACGCGTAAAAATTCAAGCTGAAAAAGAAGGCTTGGACCAAATTTTCATCGAAGCGGGCTTCGAATGGCGTGACGCCGGCTGCAGTATGTGCTTAGCGATGAATCCGGATGTATTGAAGCCGGGCCAACGTTGTGCATCAACTTCTAACCGGAACTTTGAAGGTCGTCAAGGACGTGACGGACGTACTCACCTGGTATCCCCGGCTATGGCTGCCGCGGCTGCTATCAAAGGGCATTTCGTTGACGTGCGCGATTGGAACTTTAAAGTGAAGCAGCAAGCCTAAAATTTAACTTTAGTGCAGCCGTTACTTCAGACAGACCGAAGTTGGTTGTCACTCATGTGAGGAGACGAACGACATGGAAGCTTTTAAAAAGCATACCGGCCTTGTAGGTCCGGTAGACCGCGTAAACGTAGATACAGATGCGATTATTCCTAAGCAATTTTTGAAACGGATCGAGCGTACCGGCTTTGGCCAGTTCTTGTTCTTTGAATGGCGTTTTGATAATCAAGGGAATGTCATTCCTGACTTTTCATTGAATCAGCCGCGTTATCAAGGATCTTCCGTCTTGATTTCCCGTGCGAACTTTGGTTGCGGTTCTTCTCGTGAGCATGCGCCATGGGCGATTCAAGATTACGGCTTCAAAGTTGTCATTGCACCTTCTTATGCCGATATCTTTTACAACAACTGCTTCAAAAACGGCATTCTGCCTATCAAGCTGAGCGAAGAGCAAGTGGAAGAGTTGTTCCAGCGCACAGCTAAAACAGAAGGCTACAAGCTGACTATTGATCTGGAAAACAATCTGATTACCGATGATCAAGGTCTTAGCATTGAGTTTGATCTGGATGAGCATCGCCGTCAGTTCCTGCTGCAAGGTTTGGACGACATTGGCTTGACGCTTCAGCATGATGATAAAATCGGCGCTTATGAAGCCGCTCATCAAGCAAGACTAGCTTACAAATAAGTTTTAAAATAATGAAATAGCTGTTGGGAGGTAATCCTCTCAACAGCTATTTTTGCGTATAGGAGAAAAGCAACCGCCCCCCGCAGGAGACCAGTTGCTTTTGGGATTGCAAGAATTCACTTGTATGAAAATTGACTATTTTCCACGATGCTTCTGCTTTGCTTTTTGAACCTTTAAGGCATACTTTAATTCTTTTTGCTGCTCTATGAGCTGCTTTGATCGTTTTTTGCGTTCAACCTTCCTGTGCTCCAGCTCTTGTTTGATCACCAGCTGTGCATAGGTCGATCCACCGCGTTGTTTGAGCTCTAGAGCAGCTTGCTTTAAAAGCCGTTTTGGATTGGCAGTGCTTTTTTTCTTAGTCTTCGAGACCTCAATTGCTTGTGTTGTTTTGTGAAGCAGCGGTAGCATTTGAAAATTAATGAAAGCAATAATTTCTTCAGCTTTAGGCTCTTGACCAAACATGTGCCGGCAGGCTTTCAAATGGTTATTTTCTTCTGCTTCTACTACTCCCACCCATAATTGCAACCCATCATCAAAATATACGGTAAGCTTCATCCAGCTTCCCCCTCTATAGAAATAATAGAGTGACGGACATCCCGAGGGGGGAAGGCTACTTACATAAGCTGCTGCTCCTATGCGCCCGGACTACCAACCGGACTGTGATTTTACACTCCATCCATATTATAGAACAACGAGTTGTCGGATAGAAGCCTTACTTATCCTATTTGGTATTACTCAACATTCGAGAGGCTTGCACTTTTACTAAGATTATTTTTGAGACACCATAACATGGTAAGGACGAGCAGTGGTATCCACACGATGAGAACCGATCGAAGAGCAATGAACACACCCATATGATCCCCTAGTACGCCAAGCAGCAAGAAGGTAACCATCATACCGGCAGATACCATCATATTAAATACAGAAAGCATCGTAGCGCGCATAGAGGAGGGGACAAGCTCATTCAGATAGGCTTCCAATAGAGGCTCCAAATAGCTGATAAAAATAGATAGCAGGAAAAAGCAGCTGATAATCATAACGGAGCCTTCACTCGCGGAAAACAGCACCAGGCAGCAGGCAAATCCTGAAGCGCTTAGAATCAGAGAAATCTTTTTGCCGAGCCAACGTTCACCGAGATAAGCAACAGCAGTAATGGCCGCTGAGATCCATGTTTCCAAACCATTAACCGTTCCTATAGTTGAGTTGGCGAGGCCGTTTTTTTGAAACAATATTTGGCTGTAAAAAGAAATGGACCACGACATGGAGTAGAGCAGTGCGCCAAATAAGCTCATAGTTAGAAAAGGGCGGCTTCCCCGTATGAATGAAGCCCCTTCGCGCAATTGGTTGACAAAGGATAGTTTGGTTACCCCTGAGAGTAACGATTCGCTCCCCGCATCTTTGCTCCCAATGTGCAGTGGTTCTATGATCATAAGAACTATAAGAAACGAGATTAAATGGATGATCATTTTACCTATGTAAACCCATTCCCAATGAAGGTCGGATAAAAAACCGCCAGCACTGCCACTGAGCCCCATCGATATAAGAACGATAGCAGACAGCCTTGAAATAAGCTTCTTAAATGCATCCTCTTTACCCTGCATTTTAAGCGTTTCATACACCAATGCACTGGTAGCGCCGGATTGAAGTGTACCTACAAAAGCCCCAAGTATGAAGCCGGCAACAATATAAAGGGGATCGGAAGCGAGAACCAGACATCCAGATGCAAGCAGACCAAGTACTTGGGAGAGCAGCAAGCTGGTCCGATTTCCAAAGCGGTCGGCGATATAACCTGTAGGTACCTCAAATATAAAAATGACCGCATGATATAACGCTTCAATAATGCCGATTTCGGTTAAGGTGAAGCCGCGAGCAGCCAAGTAGAGCATCCAAATACCACGGTCCAGAATAAATGAATTTAAAAACTGATACAAGTAAAATAGAGGAATATTTCGAGAGAGAAGACTTGGATTCATAATATTGGTATTCCTTTCCAGAGCCTACTGCTTAAATAAAAAAAGAACCGTGGAGCAGCTCCATGGCCTAAATTGTTGATTGATGAAGGCTGCCTTCAATATAGCATGGGAGACAGACGATTCGATATGGATAACTTGAATATAACCAAAAAAGCTGGTTGTTTAGTTCACAGCTATAATGGCTTGTGCTCATCAATTCCGCCTTCAGCAAATTTAACCCTATATGCTTTTGGAGATAAGCCGTATTTATCTCGAAAGACTCTGTGGAAATAGGAATAACTGCCAAAGCCCGTTGTTTCGGCAATCTGCTCCAGTGTCATAGTGGTGTAAACCATTCTCTCAATGGATGAAGAGAGGCGGATTTCCTGCGCGTATTGGATGATGGTCTTACCGAAGCATTCCTTAAACAAATGGACGGCGCGGGATACACTGATACCGACATGCTGAGCCACATCCTCGACTTTGAAAGGGAGTACCGCATGCTCCTCTATGAAGCTTTTCATCCGGGTTGCTAGGAAAGAGCTGCCACGGAATGAAATATGATCGGCTACAGCGCGCTCAATGTGAAGGCATAAGGCTCGCAGTAAATATTCGGATAATTGTTTGTTTTCATCCTCAAAGCGGCGTTTCTCCAAAATTATTTGCCGCCATAGAGTGAGCAGCGGTTCATTGACAGCGATGCGGACTTTCTGTGGCTTCCTGGAGCTGCTCCACCATTCGTCAATCCATTCACCCTTGCATAAAATATAATAATCTCCGCTGGAAACAAGGGTTTGCTGCATGGAATTAGTATGTTCTTCTACACGCAGGTCGTATTTATCGCCAGGTTTAAAAAGGAGCAGGTCACCTGTTTCGATAAGGGTCATACTGCCTCCAACCAAGGCATAGCTGCAGCCTTCTGTCTGAAGCCGGAATAAATAGCAGGGAACGCCATCGCTATGGCTGTTATGAAACTTTTGTGAGTGATAAGAATATCCGCAGGTTAGGATCTGGGAGATCATAATAAACACCTCGTCTACTTTGTAGCCAAATAGTTCATGTTGGAAGCACATCGTTCATAGTCATTATAGGGCATTTGTAGGTACAATGGTATCAAATCCAAAAACTTTTAAGGAGTGTGCGTCTGCATGAGAAGAATGGGAGTTGGCTTACAGCTATACACATTGCGTGATGACTTGGCTCAAGATTTCCGTGGTACGCTGCGCAAGGTAGCTGAGCTTGGATACGAAGGTGTGGAATTCGCCGGATACGGTGGCTTGGAAGCAGAAGAACTGAGAGATTTACTTAAAGAACTCAACTTAAAAGCAATTGGGGCTCATGTAAGTCTTAAAAATATGCGTGAAAACCTTGAAAAAGAAATCGCTTACTTGAAAACAATCGGCGCCCCTTATTTCATTTGTCCTCATATTGCATTGGAAGACCGCAAGGATGCTGAGGCTTGGAAGGCACTGTTTGCTTTTTTTGAGCAGGCTGGCCATCAAATTAAAGAAGCGGGATTACAGTTCGGTTATCATAATCATGCATTTGAGTTTGAAGAAAACATTGATGATGAGTTTGTGTTCGACGCTTTGTACTCAACAACCTCTGCAGATATTGTTAAAGTTGAGATGGATGTTTGCTGGGTCAAATATGCGGGTCAAGATCCGCTTGCCTATATTAACACGTATGCCGGAAGATTACCGCTGCTGCATTTGAAGGATTTTAACCGCGGCGCAGAAAATCAAATGGATACAGTCGAGCTGGGACTTGGCGAGGTTGATTTGCCCGAAGTAATTCAGGCGTCGTCCGATGCCGGGGTTGAATGGCTGATTGTTGAACAGGATCGCTGTGCAAATCCTCCGTTAGAAAGCGTTGCTACGAGCTTGAACTGGGTGAAAGAAAATTATTTGTCTAAATTATAAACAATTATAACAGGGGTGCATATTAATCATGGGTAAAGTCAGAGTTGCTGTAATAGGTTGCGGTTCGATTTCCAAGCATCGTCATATTCCTGAGTATGCAGCTAATCCGAACGTTGAACTGGTAGCTTTTTGCGATATCGTAACGGAACGTGCTGAACATTATGCCAATCAATACGGAGCAAAAGCTTATATGAATTATGAAGAAATGCTGCAAGCAGAGAAGCCGGATGCAGTAAGCGTCAATCTGCCGAATGTACTCCATGCTCCGGTTTCGATCGCCGTTGCCAACGCAGGTGCGCATGTTCTGGTAGAGAAGCCAATGGCAACAACTTACGAAGAAGGTTTGGCAATGATTGAGGCCGCTAAGAAAAATGGCGTATTCCTGATGGTCGGCCACAACCAACGTTTGATGCCCCCGCATGTAAAAGCGAAAGAAATTTTGCAAACGGGTAAGCTGGGTAAAGTATTGACATTCCGTACATCGTTCGGACATCCAGGCCCGGAAGGCTGGAGTATTGATGGACGCAATAGCTGGTTCTTCCGCAAGGAAGAAGCGATTATGGGGGCAATGGGAGACCTTGGCGTACATAAGTCCGATTTGATCCGTTGGCTGCTGGAAGATGAGGTGACCGAGGTTGCCGCATTTGTTGGAACGATTCATAAAGATGGAACAGAATGTGATGACAACTCGACCTGCTTGCTTCGTATGAAAAGTGGAACAATCGGTACGCTGGTAGCCAGCTGGACCTACTATAAAGGTCAAGACAACAGCACTGTGTTATGGTGCGAGAACGGTGCTATGCATATCGGAACTCATCCCGAGGATCAAGTGATCGTAGAACTTCGTGACGGCTCCGTTGAGAAGCATCGGGTCGGTGCAATGGCAACCAATGATAAGCAAACGGCAAGTGGTGTTATTGATGCATTCATCAACAGCATTGTGACGAATACGCCTCCAAGCATTTCCGGTGAAGAGGGCTTGAAATCGTTGAACGTTATTTTGGCGGCATTCGAATCGCAAGCTACTAAACAGAACGTACTTGTCAAGTAAGAATGCAAGACTAGTACAATAAGGTATGAACAAGGTAAGTCAGGGTGGTTCAGCTGCTCTGGCTTACCTTTCTTTTTTTAATTAAACGGTGTGAGGTTTTTCATTTCAATACAAGGTTGTTGTATAATAAGATGGTTACGGTAGTTCCAGCTTGAATGAAGGAATGAGCCGTAGTTATTGTTGTTTGGCAGGGGGAGATTAAGCTATGCAATTTAATAAAATTGGCGTTATCGGAGCCGGTACAATGGGCCAGGGAATAGCTGAGATGTTGGCGGAGCAAGGTTTGGAAGTTTTTCTCATGGAGAGGACTCCGTTGAAGTTAGAGCAGGCTTTCGAATATATCGAAATGAGCCTTGATAAGCGGCTGGAGAAGTGGGCGATTACTACTTCGGAGAAGAAGCTGATTATGTCCAGAATACATAAAGAGATAGATATGCAAAAATTGGCTGATTGCGAGATGGTTATTGAGACTATCAGCGAGGATCTAGACCAGAAAAAAATGCTCTTTCAGCAATTGGATGCAATATGTCCTACGCAGGTCATTCTTGCCAGCAACACGTCCACGCTTAGCTTGACCGAGATTGCGGCTGTTACGACACAGCCGGAACGAGTAATTGGGGTTCATTTTCTGCATCCCGTATCCAAGGTTCATTTGGTAGAAATCATTCGCGGGTTGAAAACCTCCGAGCAGACATTTTCGCTTACGAAGCAATTTGTTGAAAATACGATTCAAAAGCGCGGCATTCAAGTATATGAATCACCTGGATTTGTAACTACTAGACTGATTTGCGTGCTTATTAATGAGGCTATGCATACTTTATCGGAGCGGGTGGCAACTGCTGAGGATATTGATTCAGCGATGAGGCTTGGCTATGATTTTCATTACGGCCCATTGGAGATGGCGGATCGCTTCGGGTTGGATTCCGTCCTGGATGCCATGGAACGGATGTTCCGGGAGTTTGGGGATGTAAAATACAGACCGTCTGTATTGCTGAAGCAAATGGTGCGTGCTGGACAGCTGGGTACAAAAACAGGACAAGGATTTTTCAGCTACGACAGGGAGGGCGACCGCTTGTGAATATTTTAGTTATCAATGCAGGAAGCTCGTCATTAAAATTTCAACTGTACAATATGGATAATGAAGAGGTTCTGGCAAAAGGGAAAGTAGAACGGATCGGCATGGATTCTGCAATTATTAGCTATGATCCTGCAGATGGGCAAGGAATCAGGGAAGTAGCTGAGGTTCTGGAGCATACGACAGCTATCCAAAAGGTTCTCGGCATGCTTATGCATAAAGACCATGGAGTACTGTCATCGATGGGAGAAATCGATGCCGTGGGGCATCGGGTTGTGCATGGCGGTGAATCATTCTCAAGCTCGGTTATCGTCAATGAGGAAGTAAAACGGGAGATCAAACGATTATTCGATCTCGCGCCGCTTCATAATCCAGCGCATTTGCTAGGAATTCAAGCGGTTGAGAATAATATGCCAGATGTAGCCCAGGTCGTTGTGTTTGACACAGCTTTCCATCAAACTATGCCGCCGCAATCTTATTTATATCCGATTCCAATGGTGCTGTATAAGAAGCATCAAATTCGCAGATATGGCTTTCATGGTACTTCTCATGCTTATGTCAGCGAGAGAGCGGCAGCTTTAGTCCAAAAGCCATTAAATAAACTAAAGCTTGTGACCTGCCATATCGGCAATGGGGCAAGCTGTGCAGCTATATTGAACGGACGCTCCGTAGATACAAGTATGGGTATGACACCTCTTGAAGGGCTCATGATGGGAACTCGCAGCGGGGATATTGATCCGGCTATTGTCCCGTTCGCTATGGGTAAGGAAGAGCTTACTCTCAATGAGGTTAATTTGATGCTCAATAAGCATAGCGGCTTAATGGCGATATCAGGCATAAGCGGCGACATGAGGGAAATTGTAAGGGCGATGGAAGCCGGTGACCGGAATGCTACGCTTGCATTTGAAATGTATGAATACCGGCTGCGTAAATATATTGGCGCCTATGCAGCTGCAATGAATGGATTGGATATATTGGTTTTCACAGCGGGAGTCGGGGAAAACTCGGCCGAACTGCGGGAAGCCGTATGCCGCAACTTGACTTTCCTTGGTTTAAAACTGGATGAAGAAGCTAATGTTCAGAGATCCGACGAGGAACGCATCATCTCTACGGGAGATTCACGTATACAGGTGATGGTAATTCCAACCAACGAAGAGCTGGTGATCGCCCGCGACACGCATCGGCTGATTTTAGACCGCAAGGAAGATGTAGTATAATAAATGAAGGGTTTAGCCAGGCATACAAAAGGTTGGAAATACAATTAGAGAGGATGATTGGTCCACATGAGTCGAAAATTATCCATGATCCGTGATGTTGATAAGCATATAAATGATACCGTCACGATTGGCTGCTGGCTGCACAACAAGCGTTCAAGCGGTAAAATTCAGTTTTTACAGCTGCGTGATGGCTCCGGTTATATCCAGGGTGTAGTTGTTAAAAGTGAAGTAGCGCCAGAGGTATGGGAGGCTGCGGCAAAGCTGACTCAAGAAAGCTCGTTGTACGTGACCGGAACAGTGCGTGAAGACACGAGAAGTAAAGGCGGCTTTGAGCTGAATGTTACTGGAGTCGAGATCATCCAAATTACGAGCGATTATCCGATTACACCCAAGGAGCACGGAGTCGACTATTTGATGGATCACCGTCATCTGTGGATTCGTACTCCCCGGCAGCGGGCGATTCTTGTTGTGCGTGCGCAAATTATTCGTGCTATTCAGCAGTTTTTTGACGAACGAGGCTTCCAACTGGTGGATCCGCCGATTTTGACGCCATCCTCATGTGAGGGAACAACGAATTTGTTCCACACCAAATATTTTGATGAGGATGCATATTTGACTCAAAGTGGACAGCTGTATATGGAAGCCGCAGCGATGGCGCTTGGCCGTGTTTATTCATTCGGCCCGACGTTTCGCGCTGAAAAATCCAAAACGCGCCGTCATCTCATCGAATTTTGGATGATTGAGCCTGAGATGGCTTTTGTAGGGCATGAGGAAAATCTAGAGGTGCAGGAGCAGTTCGTCTCCTATATTATTGAATCTGTGCTGAAGCATTGCTCGAAGGAGCTCGAGGTACTCGAACGAGATGTAACGAAGCTTGCGAGAATCACGGCCCCTTTTCCGCGTATTACCTATGATGAAGCGGTTGATTTCTTGAAGGCGAACGGTCATGAATTCGAGTGGGGAGAGGACTTTGGGGCTCCTCATGAAACAGCTATTGCAGCAAACTATGACAGGCCGGTATTTATTACTCATTGGCCGACTGAAATTAAAGCATTCTATATGAAGCCGGATCCTAACCGTCCTGAAGTGGTGTTATGTGCCGATATGATTGCGCCGGAAGGCTACGGAGAAATTATCGGAGGCAGCCAGCGGATCGATGATCCGGAGCTGATGGAGGAACGCTTTACGGAGCATGAACTGTCCAAAGAAGCGTATCAATGGTATCTGGATTTGCGCAAATACGGCTCTGTACCGCATTCCGGCTTCGGGCTGGGCTTGGAACGCACAGTAGCCTGGATTTGCGGCTTGGATCATGTACGGGAGACGATACCTTTTCCAAGGCTGCTATATAGGCTGTATCCATAGAAGTATCGAATAAAGAGGTGAACGGATGAAACGAAACGAAGCTGAGCGGATTGGCCTGCAGAACGCATTTGTGGCAGGCTGGAGGGAAGGGAACATTGAAGTTCCCTACCTGCTGCTGAAGTATTACTCTCAATTGAAATTGAATGAGGTTGAGGTCATGCTAATGATTCATGTGATGGCCTTAATCGAAAAAGAGCGTAAAGATTTCCCTACGCTGGAGGAATTGCAAGGACGGATGTCCGTAGGTCCGGAGAAAGTTATCGCAGCACTTCAGAAGTTGTTGAAGGAAGGGCTGCTGACAATAGATGAAGACATTGATCTTGTCACCGGGATGCAGTGCGAGAAATATAACTTCAGCCCATTGCTGGAACGGCTGGCAGGCTGCTGGTATGATGAGCAGATGGAGCGGCAGAAGGCGCGGGAGCAAATCGAGCCGGTGGTGCGCAAAGATATTTTCAGCATTTTCGAGAAGGAATTTGGTCGTCCGCTCACTCCTATGGAGCTTGAGTCCATTACAGGGTGGCTCGACAAGGATCAGTATCCAGAACAGCTTATTCTGGCCGGATTGAAGGAAGCTGTGTTTGCCGGTAAGGTGCACTTCCGCTACATTGATCGAATTTTGATGGAATGGGGCCGCAACCGCATCACAACTGTGGAGCAAGCGAAGGAGCATTCGCAGAAGTTTCGCTCTATGCGCTAAGGCTATGTGGGGGAATGACGAGTACTATGCAAATAAACAGAGAGATAACGGAATTAGGTCTTCCGTTAACTCTCTGTTTTTTGTGTTTTCCATGCCATAGCGGAATGATTACGTCCGCTAATACTTTGACTGATTCATTATGGGAAGAATAAGTCCCCTGTAAAAAAACTTAATAGATTCACTTAAATAATCGGTGGCCCCACATCCAGCCCTCCCCAACAAAAGTATGAGTTTACACCAAAAAAAGGCCATGAAACTAATTTCCCTTATAGGTCCCACTAAAATGGAAATAAATGGAAATAACGATCGCATATATTCAAAAATAATTTTTATTGATATATATTGTAACTTTTAGAAGATTTAAGTCGTCTATAATTGGGAATATATCAAAGGCACTTGATACATAGATATTACCGGCAGGAGGGCATTGCGAGATGATGGGTTGGCTTCGATCCAAAAGCATAACCAGAAGTACCGCAGCGAAGCGGGATCCTGATTCCACGGCACAGGTTTCTACAGAGGTGATATCAGAATCAGAAACAGATGGAATGAATCAAAATGTAACAAAAGTATCGGGACAAGATGATTTGAGGGGATCTCTTGGTGAAACGGACGCAGCGGAATTATCAATGCTAATTGATAAGAATGCTTCAGAATCATCAGCTTCTTCAAGCGGCGGATCTTTATTCGCCCCACGCCAATTTGATGAGACCAAACCTCTGCTTACTGTAACGGGTGTAGAACGTTCTTTTTCAGTAGGAGGTCGTCAATTGGATGTTCTGAAGGGAATCGATATGGCCTTGTTTCCGATGCAGCTTGTTATGCTGAAGGGTCGGTCGGGCTCAGGGAAGACTACACTGCTTAATATGATTGGCGGATTGGATCAGCCTAATAAGGGAGAGATTGTTTTCATGGGGCATCCATTCCATCAAAGCGGTGACGACCAGAGGACATTGGTACGGCGCAAGGAAATTGGGTTTATATTCCAGTCATTTGCTTTGATGCCGCTGCTGTCGGCTTGGGAAAATGTAGAGCTGGCACTCCGAATGGCTAATGTGCCTCGTTCTGAATGGAAAAAACGTACAGCTCACTGCCTTGATTTGGTAGGGCTAGGCAAGCGAATGCACCATCGTCCCTTCGAGCTATCGGGAGGCGAGCAGCAGCGTGTTGCTATTGCTAAAGCGATTGCCCACCGGCCGAGTCTCTTATTAGCGGATGAGCCAACGGCCGAGCTGGATTCCCAAATGGGGGCACAGGTAATGGCCGTTTTCCGTGATATTATTCAAACCGAGCAAGTTACCATATGTATGACAACACACGATCCGACAATTATGGAGGTTGCCGACCATGTATTCGAAATGGTGGATGGGAAATTTATTAACACATAGACGAGCCGCGAGGCCTGTTTTAATCGCATGTATGGCTGCCTTATTGGCAGTTGGTTCCGGCTGTTCGCTGCTGCCCAAGGAGGATGAGGAGGAGACACTTCCAGCTATCGCGCCTCCCAAGCTGTCTAAGAAGCCGGAATATGTAGTAAAAACTGAAACATTGGAAACAAAGGTTAGAGGCTCCGGCAGAATGATGGCAACCAAGGAAGAGGATTTGTATTTTACCGACGAAGCCAACCGCCGCATAAAAGCTATGAATGTAAAGAATGGCGACAAGGTGGAGCAAGGACAGATCATTGCCGAGCTGGATGTCACCGAGCAGGAGAGCAAGCTGAAGCAGCAAAGGCTGCAAACACGCAAGGATGAGCTGGCTATGATTGAATCCATGCGCAAAGCGGATGAAATGAGCGCTGAGGCGCTGGAGCAGGCCAAAATAGATTTTGAGCTGAGACGAGAAGAATTGGTTAAGCTCGAAACCACAATTGCGAATGCCAAATTGGCTGCACCTTTTGCGGGGACAGTCGTTACGATCTATATGAAAAAAGGGGATTCCGCCCAAGCCTATGATGTTGTTGCGACAATAGCAGATTTATCGCAGTTAACGGTTGTGGCAACATTGAACACCGAGGATTTGAAGAAGGTTTCCGTCGGAATGGAGGCGGTTGTTGATATTAATGGAGCCGGCCAGCACAAGGGGAAAGTTACGCAGCTGCCCATTCCTAAGGTGGACAATGGTAATGGCAATGGGAATAATAACGGAGGCTATATTCAAGGCAATAATGGAGGCAATGGACAGCCGAAGCCTATAGATACGATAGATAATTATTTAGTCGTACAGCTGGATGCTCTGCCTCAAGGATTGAATAGAGGAACGCCTCTAAGCGTATCCGTTATTACCCAGCGCAAAGAAAAAGCAATCACTATTCCATTAGCTGCACTGCGTTCCTACTCGGGTCGTAATTATGTACAGGTCGTAGATGAACAAGGAAATAAGAAGGAAGTGGATGTGGAAATAGGTCAGCAAACGGCTACTGACGTCGAGATTATTAAAGGACTAACGTCTGGACAGAAAGTAGTGGGCCGATAATGTCAATCCCAATGCTTCGTTTTTTATACCGTAAAATGTGGAATACGCGCTGGTTGACTTTAAGCTCCTTGCTTGGCTTGATAATGGCGGTAGCTTTTACGACGAGCATTCCCATGTACGCGGACGGTTCTTTGAAAAGGGTCGTCACTAAGTCTCTGCAAGAGAAAACAGGCGGCTTACCTGCCGGCTCCGTGCTGATCCGCTTTCAAGTGGCGGGCAATGACAAGGCTGATCTGGACTCATTGAACGATGCAGACCAATACATACAGAATGAACTTCCTAAGGACATCGCATTTCCATACCAAGCTTACGTCAAGAGCTATTCCATTAGGGCTTCTCAGCTGACTCCGGATGATCCCCAGAAGGTAGATCCCAGCAAAAAGCGGCAGATGACTCTGTTATCACAAAACAGCCTGAAGGAACGTGCCGAAATTAAGCAGGGTGCATGGTTCTCTGATCAAGTAACCGGTGGTATTGTTGAAGCGGTTATTTTGGAAGAAGCCATGTATCGTAATGATATACATATCGGGGATGTGTTTACGTATCCGATCAGTGGAGGGCTTGGTATTGCTCCGCTAAAGATTAGGGTAGCCGGCACCATTAAGGCCAAGGATGATAATGATCCTTACTGGTTTCAAGGGATGGAAGGCCTCATTAATACTTTTTTTATGAGCGAGTCCGGTTTTCAAGATTACATATTGAAGCAGAAAAAAATTCCTTTGAACCTGGCGAATTGGTACTACGCATTTGATTTACGTAATATTCAAACGAGCCAGCTGTCGCCGTTGGAAAATACGCTGGAGCGACTTGATGTCACCTTGTATCAAAAATTGAAAAACACTAGGGTAGACCTGTCGTTTATCCCGATTCTTAAGGAATTCAAAACACAAAGCTTACAGCTTCAAATCCTGCTATTTACATTAGCAGCCCCGATGATTGCAATGGTGTTCTATTATATTGTGATGAATGCCCGACAGTCGTTGGACCGCCAGCGCAGTGTCATTGCTGTTCTGCGCAGCAGGGGGGGCAGCACAAGGCAAATTATTGGTATATATTTACTGGAAGGACTGCTGCTCGGAGTTGCAGCATTGATTATCGGTCCAGTTCTTGGCTGGTTCATGGCTAAGAGCATTGGCTCCTCAAGCGGATTCCTGACCTTTGTGGATCGTCAATCAGTACCGATAGGTGTATCGGTCGAAGCTATAACCTATGGCGTGGTTGCCGTTGTAATAGCTTTGCTTGCGAGTGTCATACCCGCAGTTGTATTTGCACGGGCGTCAATTGTTAGCTATAAGCAAAAGCTGGCCCGTTCGGATCGGTCTCCATTTTGGCAAAAATGGTTTCTGGATGTACTGCTGATCGGAATTGTGGGCTATGGCTACTATTTGTTTGACCAACGGCAAGTGTTATCCGCTCAAACCGGATTGACCACCGATCAGCTGCAGGTACATCCTTTGTTATTTTTTGTACCGGCATTGTCCATTATTGCGTTAGGGTTATTTTTTCTTCGCATCTTTCCTTGGCTGCTAAAGCTGTGGAATTGGTTGGGCAAGCGCTTCTTGCCAGTTCCGGTTTACTTGACATTGACACAGCTGTCTCGTTCCGCACAATCGTATTATCCGCTGATGCTATTGTTGATCTTGACATTAGGTCTCGGCGTATATAACTCCTCGGCGGCCCGGACGATTGATCTGAACTCAACAGATCGAACGCTTTATGCTTATGGAACGGACATTGTCATTCAGGCTGTCTGGGATGGTGTTTCTGACGACCTGCCACAGGATCAATCCGGCGGACAAAATGGAGGAGCTGGCGGCTCCGGTAATGGCTCAGGCGGAAACGGCGGGGCAGGTGGGTCGCAGGGAGGCAGTGGAGGATCCGGGGGCAATTCTGGCGGTGGACAGCAGGGCGGCGGAGCCGGCGGGGGGAACCCTGGAGGTGGGATGGAAGAACCACCTCCTAAATTGCGGTACGTTGAGCCGCCCTTTGTAGTGTACCAGCAGATGGAGGGAGTTGAACATGCAGCCCGCGTTTTGCGTACTAAAGGTAATGTTGTAGTATCCGGCAAATCCTTTGGACAGGGGATGCTGATGGGGATTGATAATGTTGATTTTGCGAAGGTGGCCTGGTTCCGGAATGACTTGTTCAAGGCGCATCCTTATCAATATTTGAACCTGTTGGGAACCTATGAGCAGGCTGTTATTGTGCCAACCTCCTTTGCTGAGAAGAACCACATCAAGGAAGGCGATATCATTAGCATTTCCATCCAGCAGCAGCTGGTTGAATTTGTTGTCGTAGCAACTGTGCCTTATTGGCCGAGTCAATATCCGGATCAGATGCCGTTCTTCATTGCTAATTTGGATTATATTTATGATCAAGCACCCGTTACACCTTATGAGGTTTGGCTAAAGATGAAAGATGGGGCGAAGGCAGCACCGCTTATTGAAGCGTTGAATGCGAAGCAAATTCAAATAGCAAGTATGAAGGATGTCCGCAACGAGCTTATAACGCAGAACAAACATCCTGCCAGAGGCGGTGTATTCGGGATTCTGAGTCTCGGCTTCCTTGTATCCGTGCTTGTGTCATTGGTTGGTTACATTCTGTACTGGTTCTTCAATCTCTCCAGCCGGGTTGTGCAGTTTGGGGTGCTTAGGGCAATGGGTCTGTCCCGTAGACAGCTGACGGGCATGCTCCTTCTCGAGCAAGGCTTTACTGCAGGGCTTTCAATTGCACTTGGAGTTGGAATCGGCAAGCTGACCAGCTATTTATTCCTGCCTTTCTTGCAAACTGCAGAGAATGTTAAGACTCAGGTTCCGCCTTTCCGGGTCGTATTTAACGCGAGAGATACAGATCAACTTTATATTGTGGTAGCTTTTATGATGCTTACGGGAGCAGGATTATTGTTCCTTCATATACGTAGGCTGAGGGTGCATCAAGCCGTGAAACTCGGAGAGGAGAAATAAGCGGTGATTTTATGTGAAGAGCTCGTCAAAATTTACAAAACGGATGATATCGAAGTTGTTGCATTAAAAGGGCTTAACATCTCTATTACCAACGGCGAAATGATGGCGATCATTGGAAACAGCGGCAGTGGTAAATCAACGCTACTCAACATTTTGGGTGGTCTTGATCGTCCCTCGGCCGGCCAGGTACAGGTTGGAGAATGGAATTTGCTAAAGATCAGCGACGAAGAGCTTGTACAGTATAAACGTAAAACGGTTGGCTTCATATGGCAGAATAACGCGCGCAATTTAGTGCCCTATTTATCAGCGTTGGAAAATGTTGAAATGCCAATGATGCTGAGCGGTCAGTATGACCGGGCTTATGCCAAGCAGCTGCTTGAATGGGTTGGGCTTAAGGAACGGATGGGCAATAAGCTTCAGCAGTTGTCAGGTGGGGAGCAGCAGCGTGTCGCTATTGCCATCTCTCTGGCTAACAGACCGTCGCTTCTGCTGGCTGATGAGCCAACTGGCTCTGTCGATACGAAAACCTCCGATATGATTATGGATATTTTCCGTAAGTTGAACCAGGAGCTTGGAGTCACAATCGTTATTGTTACCCATGATATGGCGCTTGCCGGTAAAGTGGATCGTGTAGTAGCTATCCGCGATGGCATGACCAGCACGGAATTTATCAAACGCAATCCGAATTTGGATCAGGTAGAGTTTGGGGCCTCTGATGGGCCGCATTCGAATACCATTCAAGATGCGCATGAGGAATATGTCGTATTAGACCGAGCGGGGAGAATGCAAATTCCAAAAGCCTACCTGCAAGCACTCAAAATTGATAACAAAGCTTCGATGGAATTTGATGGGGAGAAAATCATAATACGCCCACCTAAAGCATTATAGTACTATATTTTATACAGATTTAAGAATGATATATTTGGAGGAGTGCTAGAATGAAACCCTATGTAAAAAAAGCTTTGGTATTATCCGTATGTACGAGTCTTACCTTGCCTTTATTGGCTGCATGCAGCAAGACGCAAAGCGGTGACAGCAAGACGGAAAGAGTGCTTAGAATCGCAACGAGCTTCGGATATGGTGATGATGAATATTTCCGCCAGCAGTTTACGGAGGTTTTTGAATTTGCCAATCCAACTATCAAGCTGGAAATGATACCTACGATGGATGAAAGCTTCCGCTACGGAAGGCAGGACCCTAATGCAAAGCCAGTTGATCCAATGGTTAAGCTTAAAGAAGTGATGCAGGGCGCTAATCCGCCGGATGTCGTGATGGTAGGCTATGACCAGCTTGGTGAATTGATCGGGGGCAATCTATTAACGCAGTTGGACCCTATGATCACCAAGGATAAATTCGATACCTCGGATATGGTTCCGGCTGTAATTGACGGATTAAAGAAGATGGGCGATGGCAAGCTGTATGCGCTGGCGCCGAACTTTAGTTCATCCGCTCTTATTTATAATAAAAGGATGTTTGACGAAGCGGGCGTAGCTTATCCGAAAGATAAAATGACTTGGGATGAAACATTTGATCTGGCAAAACGTTTAACTAAAGGGGAGGGAGAAGACCGCAAATATGGCTTCTCGTTTTCTACCCAATCCATGGGGGATATGTTTTACTCGATGCAAATGTACACGGCTCCCTTGCAGCTGAGTATGTTCGATGAGAAAGCCGAGCATATGACCGTTGATACCGACCAGTGGGAAAAAGTATGGAAGAAGATGCTCCAGCTATCGCAGGACAAAGTGACACCTAGTCAGCAAGAGCCGGCGATGATGAAAAGTCGTGCCATGAACAGTGCGAGTGGTGAGGTATTTAACCCGTTCCAATTCGACGACTTCTTGTCAAGTCGGGTGGCTATGTCGATTATTAATTATGGGCAAATCAGTCAAATCAATAATGCCAATAAAAATGCTCAAAATGTAAAAGGATTTACACCAATCGACTGGGATGTTGTAACATTACCTGTCCATCCTGAAGCGCCGGATATGGGCGGCCAAATCGGAATGAATGGGATCATGGGAGTCAATGCCAAGGCTCAAAATATTGAGGATGCCTGGAAGTTCATTAAGTTTATTAATGGTGAGGATTGGGCTCGTCTCAAGTCAAGCAGCTCTTACCAGATTGTTACCCGTAAAAAGTACATCAAACCTAAAGATGGTGTGCAATTCCACATCGAAGCTTTCACAACACTAACACCGGCTCCTCAACCGGATAGCAAGATTTATAGAGACAACCGAAATCTGTATCAAGTGCAAGATATTGGACGGCGTTTGTTTAACGATGTAACCCAAGGAAAAATTCAAGTTCGGGATGCATTGAAAAAATGGCAGACCGATGGCGACGCGATGCTCCAGCAGCTCAAAAATAACCCCGATGGACCCATAAATGGAGGAAGAGGGTAATTACACCATGAGAAGTAAGAAGAATGCAACCGTTGTACTATTAATAGCAGCTGTACTGAGCTTCGGCAGTGCTGTCCCGGCATTTGCCGCTGACAGCTCGTCAGCTCCGTCCTCAAATGGAAGTTCATCAACTTTATCTACAGGCAGTGCTCCATCTCTCGGGACAGTATCGTTGAACGGCGGCAGTTTTTTTGAACTGAAGAATGTTATTATGCTTACTGAGCAGAAAGGCAAGACCGTTACTTTTACAGTGAGTGTCCATAATGAAAGCAGTACCGATTTACTCTTCATTGATTACTGGGTTCATGTGCTGACAAAGTCCGGAAATCAAATATCGGTCCGAGTACTGCCCCAGGATAAAGACAAAAACAAAATTTCGGCCAAATCCGTGCAGGATATAAACTTTTATGCAGCTCTTAATGAGACTACAGAGCTTAATGATCTGATGTTCGAATTCATAAAATGGGATTTCAGCCAGCCCAATTTCGAACGTAAGATAGGGGATATTGCTGTTCCTGACAATTATTCGACTGTGACACCGGCAGATGATTCACATGCAATTAATATGACTGGAACCGAAGTGAAAACATCGATAAAAAAAGTGCTTCTGACCAAAAATGAGAAGAACTATTCGCCAACCGTCATCCTAAACATGGAGAATATAGGCAATCGTTCTGCTAAAGTTCCAGGGTATCAATACTTGCTGCGTACAGCAGAAGGGTACATGTACCCGCTGGATGCGAAGAAAAATAAAGAATTAACCATTAATCCTCAAGTAAAAGAAGAGGTGGAGCTATCCGGCTCCGTTCCGATTGCCGTCAGTACAGAAGGCTGGCAGCTGGTAATTGTCCAGGAGTCTGCTGAATTAAAGCTTAATCTGCCGATTGCTTATTTCCAGCTTCCGCCTGTATCGGCCACGGATACGGTTGCTACGGGTATTGAATATAACTTTTCAAACAAGAAGGGCACCTACACAACCAAGCTGAACTCGTTCCAACGTTTACCTTGGGAGGACCAGGATATTTTGGCGGCTAATATTACTTTGCTGAATAAGGGAGTAGAGGCGCTTCCTCTTCCTGATTTGGCCGGTTATTTCATGCTGGATGATAACGTGAAGGTAGAAGCCAAGCTGATCAAGACGGATAAAACGATCGGGCTGGCCAAAGGGGCTTCGGCTAATTTTCAATTCATTGGAAAAATGCCTTACACCTATGAATTTACTACGGTTAAGCTCGTTCTTGAGGAGAAGACAAGTGAAACGGAGAAGGAGGAGCTGCTGGAGTTTGCGCATAGCTCCGAGCTGCTGAATATCCCTTATCTGAATGTCGGAGAAACACACAAGATGACAAACGTAGGTCGCAATGCGAGCTACAACGTAAGAAGCATCAAAACCTACTCAGGTGACACAGCCGATATTTTCACTGTCCAGCTTGAAGCTACGAACCTGGAGAAACGATTCACGGATATATCCAAGCTGGTCGCTCAATTCAAGACGACGGATGGTACCGTATATCCTGCAGCTGTATCAGAAATTAAGAAAAAGATCGGTCCTAACGCCTCTGCCTTACTGTTTCTATCTGGAACGCTCCCTAGAGGCTTCCAGTCCTCCAATGTGCATATTATGATAGGGGAGGCAGTAACGGACGATAAATATACCGAGAAGGATGCCGTACCTAATGCTTATGTTAATGCCGCAGCTTTCTGGCTGCCGAACGAAATTCGGACTGTTCAGGATGATTTGATGAATGTCGACATATTGCCGTATACGTTCTCAATGAACCATATTAACACCTGGTTGCTGCAAGGCCAACTGAAGCTCACCTTTAACTATGAACTAACCAAAAATTTATTGATGGAATCCAATACAGAAGGCCGCAAGTTGATTATTGGTTTAGAAGATGAAAACGGCAATAAAACGTTTAGCAGAGAATTTGATTTTAAAGACTTTGATACTAGCGACTCTATTGTTGAAAGTACTGGTGATGATGTTAACATTACGAAGCTGAAGCTGGGCAAGCATGACGGCGTTAAAATTATCGAGCGTGACCAAGATCTTATCTATAAATTAGAAACGCTTAAAACCTACAAGCTCAGCATATACGACTCGTTCCAGGGTCAGAAAAAGCTGCTGGCTACTAAAAAAATTGATTGGTTCTCAACTACAGATTAATAACAAAAATTAGAATAAACCGCCCTGTCGACAATGCGATAAGCATGATAGGGCGGTTTATTGAGGTTGGTCCCATTTATGAACCTTTGGTTAATTTTTCTAAAAATGTATTGACACATTTTTCAAAAGGTTTTATGTTATTATCGTTAACAACAATCTTAACGATCATAATGTGCAAAATTGAGGGGATTGCTATGAAACCATCAGATCATTCATTTTCCAGCCTTAAGCAGCAAATGAGCGACCACATGTCACTGAGCTTTGAAAATGAAGGATTCAGCCCATTGGTTGGGAGAATTTTTGCTTATTTGCTTTTTGCAGCGGAACCGGTCAGTCTTCAAGAAATGGCGGATCAACTCGGTGTCACTAAAGCAGCAATCAGCGTTCAGGTGAGAACTCTTGAAAAGCATTTAATGTGCCAAAAACTGCCCACCAGCAGCGACCGCAAAGATTATTATTACATATCCGAAGATTTCAGTATGACCGCGGTTCAGAACAGCATTATTAAAATGAGGCGCGTTTTGCAGCAAATTGAATCAACTTTACATCTGTTTAACAGCTTGGAAAATATTGAACAGCCAGAGCGGCAATCTCATGACATTTCTAAACGAAGATTTATCGAAATGAAAGAGCTGCACCAGATGTTTTTGAATCGTTTGGATGGCTTGGAGGAGGAATGGAATGAAAGACGAGAACGGCTGTTTCCACCAAGTGAATAAGTATTCCCATTTTTTAATTATAAAATTGAAGGGGTAGCCAAAAAATCTTCGTCTAAAAAGTCAGCAAAAGTAATGGAGGAGTAGAGAGATGAATAAGTTAACTGAGTTTTCGATGAAAAACGTCGCAGCTGTTATCATTTTGATTCTGCTGCTGTTTGGGGGCGGGACCTATGCAGCGACCACGCTCAAGATGGAAAGTATGCCGGACATTACGTTCCCGGTTGTCATTGTTACGACCCAATATACAGCGCCGCCTAAAGATGTGCTGGAGGATGTAACAAAGCCGCTTGAAAAAGCGATTGCCAGTTTGGAAGGGATTAAGAAATTAACCTCTAACTCAAGCGACAATTTTTCACAGGTGGTTATCGAGCTGGAGCAAGACAAGAAGCCCGATGATGTTAAGAAAGATGTTGAAAGCCTGATTTCTAACGTTAAGCTGCCACAGAGCTCCGAAAAGCCTAAAGTAGCTACCATGGGCTTTGCATCGGAACCGGTTTATTACTTGTCGGCTTATGCCAACAACGGTATGAACCAGAATGATCTCGATAAGGTATACAAGGACGTTATTTTACCAGGCTTTAACGGCATCAAAGGGATTGACCATGTCGATTCGATCGGGAATCAGGAGGCGGTATTAACTCTGAAACTCGATGCCAACTCAATTAACAACTATGGCCTTACACCGGGACAGGTTGCAGGCAGCATCAAGGCTGCATTGATGTCAAGTCCTACGGGATCCGTTGATTTTAGTGGAAATACACAAATGGTTCGCGTAAAAACGGAATTGAACACGATTTACAATTTGGAAAATATGAAAATCAGCGCACCATCTGGTGACACTTTACTGTTGAAGCAGTTTGCCAAAATAGAAGCGATTCAAGAATCAACCTTCATTTCAAGATTGGACGGCAAGCCGGCGATTGGGATCCATTTATTTAAAACAAAAAATGCTAATGCCGTACAATTTGCTGATGATGCAGATAAGCTAATGGCACAATGGAAGATAGCTTATCCGAATATTACGTTCCATACCATTTACAACTCTGCGGTTGATGTTAAAGATTCGGTACGCGGAATGTTACAGGAAGGCTCGCTTGGTGCCATTCTGGCTTCCGTAATGATCTTACTCTTTTTAAGAAATATTCGTATGACCTTGATCGTCTTGGTCTCCATTCCTTTATCTATTTTAACTACGCTATTGTTGATGGCTCCACTTAATATTTCATTAAACATTATGACTTTGGGCGGTATGGCGATTGCCGTAGGACGGGTCGTAGATGACAGTATAGTCGTTATTGAAAATATATACAGCCAGCTGTTGAAAGCGCAGGATCGTAATGAATCTGTCATCAAGCTGGCGACCAAGCAGGTAGCCTCAGCGATTACATCTTCTACTATTACTACGGTAGGGGTATTCGCACCGATTGCTATGGTAAGCGGCGTGCTCGGAGAAGTGTTCCGGCCCTTCGCAATTACCCTGGTATGTGCCCTGATGTCTTCTTTGATTGTGGCATTAACGGTAATTCCTATGCTGGCTAAGCTATTGGTAATGAACAGTAAGAAAATTCCTCATCACGATGAAAATCATGTAGGAAAAATGGCATTAACTTATAAAAAAGCATTGAACTGGTCACTAAGAAACCGAATTAAAACACTTTTGCTTGCATTCCTCATGTTTATAGTAACACTTGTTGTAACTATTCCTAACTTGGCAGTAGGCTTTATGCCGGAGAGTGAAGCAGATAAGTTAATGCAGGTTACGATCAAAATGCCACGTGAAACGAAATTGGAAACGATGGACGCCAAAGTAAAAGAAATTGAAGCCATGATGCGAGAATCAAAAGATTCTGCCGGAAAGCCCACCTTCGTATATATCGAATCACTAACGGGTTACAATGGCGGTTCGGACCGGATTCCATACCGTTCTCAGTTTTTTGCTGAAGTTTCCAAAGCATCGGATGCTAAACAGGTTGTGAAAGATTTAAAACTAAACATCGAATATGCAGTACCAAAAAGTGCGAATGTTGAAGTAATGCTGCTTTCCGGAGGGCCTCCTAGTGGAGGAGCGGATTTCTCTTACGCCTTGAAAGGTGAGGATCTTAACCAATTAAAGGCGGGTGCAGCAGCGGTAAGAGAGAAAATGAAAGAATTCCCTGAGCTGATAGATATAAAAGATAGTCTAAGTGAATCCAAAACAGAGGTAGAAATTACGGTTGATCAAAATAAAGCCAGAATGTATGGATTAACCTCACCACAAATAATGGAGACTGTTCGCAGTTGGTTGGCTGAAGAAGCGATCGGAGATCTGAAGTTTGATAATATTACTTATGAAACGAAGGTAATGCTGGACTCCCGCTTTAAAGATTCCATTGAAAAGGTGGGTCAGTTTACGATCAAAACGGCGACTGGCTTGACAGTATCCATTAATGATATTGCAAAAATACGCCAAATCGATGCGCCAGTGGCAATCGGTCGTGAAGCGCAAGAACAGATCGTCAGCGTAACGGCCAAAATTGATAATGTGGATAAGGGAGGCGTCAGTCAGAAGGTTGCTGCTGCTCTAAAATCGGTAGAGCTTCCTTCGGGCGTCCGGACTGAAGTTAAAGGGGTAACTGACGATATTCAGAAGAGCTTTGGTGAAATGTTTATTGCCATGGGTGCTTCCATATTTATTGTATATTTGGTTATGGTGCTTGCTTTTGGTAATGCGAGCGCGCCGTTCGCGATACTATTCTCGCTTCCTCTTGCGGCGATCGGCGGTTTGTTCGGGCTTCTATTCACTAAAGAATCGATAAACATTACATCCTTGATCGGCTTCCTCATGCTGATAGGTGTCGTTGTAACGAATGCGATTGTACTTGTAGACCGCGTGCAGCAGCTGCGTGAAGCTGGTTACAGCGTTCGTGATGCTTTAGTAGAAGCGGGAATGACACGCTTGAGACCGATTATAATGACAGCGGGAGCTACTGTTCTGGCTCTTACACCACTAGGACTTGGATTATCCAAAGGTACAATTATTTCGAAGGGCTTGGCGGTTGTTGTTATCGGCGGATTGACAACTTCAACCTTCCTTACTTTGCTTGTTGTACCGATTGTTTATGAATTAATAGAAGGATTAAAACGCAGAGCATCAAGACTAGTTAATAAAAAGAATCAAGCGGATACTGAGTCTGCATCCCAGTCAGCTCCCGTTACACACTAATAACTATTAGGGATATAAGGAAAAGGAGAATCGGCAAATGAACTTGACACTCATGAATACAGTTAAACAAAGTACGAAAGTGGTGGGTGCCGTTGTCTTGAGCGCAGCTCTAATAACAGGCTGCACCAGTCCGGCTGCCCAGCCACAGCCAAATGCTGCAGAAACGGTCTTAAAGACAGTAAAGGTAGATAAGATTTCTAAAAAGTCAATTGGAGATCCACAGGAGCAAGTTGCTGACATTGTTTCTTCAATCTCCATGGATATAGTAACGAAAGTAAATGGCGATGTGCTGGAAATTTATAAGAAACGTGGAGATTCCGTTCAAAAGGGTGAAGTTATTGTTAAGTTGGACCCTACTGATGTGCAATTGCAAAAGCAAAGAGGAGTCCTGGGTGTAAAAAGTGCCTCTCAGCAGCTGACAAAAGCCAAGGAAGATTTGGCTAACTCAAAGGTTGATTTGCAAAATGCCGTAACTAAAACAGAGACAGCCGTAAAAGACGCCGAAAAAAATTACAGCAAAGCACGCAATGACTATGATTTGGGTCTTATTACCAAGTTCCAATTAGATCAAATGGAAACGCAGTTCAACAACATCAAGCTGGATTTGGAAAGCGCCAAAAATAAGCTGAACACTTTGGAAACAACAAATTCTTTGTCACAACTGGAAACTCAAATGGAATCATCCACTCTTTCTGTTCGCGAAGCTGATCGTACTTTAGACAATCTGGAGCTAAAAGCTCCGGTCAGCGGTGTGTTAACTGAGCTTCCTATCGAGGTGGGCATGAGCTTGTCCGGTGGGTTTAGAGCCGCACAGGTTCAACAGCTGGACCCTATTAAAATTAAAGCTGAATTAACTGAGGCGTCTGCTGCATTAGTTCGCGGCAAAAACGAATTGAGCTTTTATATTCCAGGCAGCACAGAAAAGCTAAAAGGAACGGTCAGCTACTTAGCTAATGTTATGAGCACTCAATCGAAATCTTACTCGTTAGAGTTGGAAGTGCCTAATGCGAATACGAAGCTTAAACCAGGCAGCAAGGTACAGCTTTTATTGACAGAGGAGAAGGACGAAGTGGTTATTACAGTACCAACACTAAGTGTGGTGCGCGAAGGCGGGGATACTTTCGTATTCGTGCTTGTGGGCGACACGGCAGAGAAACGCAAGGTACAGCTGGGACGCTTGAATGAAACGAATCAAGAGGTGCTTTCCGGGGTTAAGGAAGGGGAGCAGCTAATCATATTCGGACAAAATCAGCTGAAGGATAAAGAAAAAGTTCAATTAGCGAAATAATTTCTACTAACTGGAGGAGAAACAAGTGAAAATAAATTGGAAAAAGACAGTAGCATCTGTAGTTATATCTACTTCACTAATGACATCAAGCTATGCAGCTATAGCAGCAGAACCAGTAGACAGTGCTGCAGAAGCACTTGGGAGCACATCCTATCAGCTTAATGATATTTTGAGTGTGGAGATTAAGAGTGTTTTGAACGAACGTGTGCTCGGAGGAACAAGGATTGGCGTTATAGTAAGAATGAGGAATAACGGTTCCTCTATCTCCCGTGTACCGGAATATGAGGTGCGTGTGAAAACGAATGAAGGCGTGGAATACACCTTGCAGGCAAGCGCCTCGAATCCTAAGTCCATTCAGCCTAAGGCCAATACTGAGCTGAGCTATTTGAGCGATATTGATCGTACGGATACAGTTACTCTGTCTGAGGTTAACTGGACCGATGTAGACTATTACGTGTACCCGAAGAAGGAAACGTTAATGGTATCCGTACCTATCAATGGTCAAGCTTGGAAGGGCAGTGACATGCCAATTACGAATCCTGCAGCAGTTAAGAAGTGGGGCGAACCGTTTGCGGTTCCATCCTTGCTTTCACCGCTTCAATACCAGCCGGTTAGCATTGAGAAGGAAGTAACGGATAAGGGAACGGTTCAGGTCGTTCAATTTCTGGTAACGAATCCTGCTCAGCAGCGTGAAAAACTTCCTGAATTTGTAATTGACGGTAGGTCGGAAACCCAGTCCTTTTCAGGTAAAAAAATTGAACAAGACGAGATTATCCTTGAGGCTAATGAAAAAAAATATATTCACTATGCCGTCCCTACGGATAATGACACCGTATTGTCCAGCATCAATGTATTGACACCTGAACAGTTCTCACAATCGAGTGGTGGTCAAGGAGGACAGCCCGTAACGGTCAAGTACAATGTTGGCAGATTGAGCATACTTCTACCTAATGTTTCCACACCGGCATCATATTCATCTTACCAAATGGGTGAGACGATGAAATTTGATACGTTGAGTGAATTAATTCATCCGAATTTAAATGTTTCCGTAGTTGAAATGCACATGAATGACAATGAAGACGAAGGGTCCAAGAGTGTTACTGCTAAATTCAAACTCTTTAACAAGAGCGATCAGCCAATAGCTGTTCCTGTATTCCAAACCGATCTGGTAAGCTCCGACGGATTTACCTATACAGGTAATCGCCAAAACATAGCAACTCAGCGAATATTGCCAAATTCTGGATTAGTTATCAACTATGCTTTCACACTTCCGGCTTCTGAAAAGGGCACAGGTCTTGTCATAAGAGTCAATGATACACAAAAAGCTGCGCCATACAAAACAACAATTGCGGCATACGGAATCAATCTGCAGCAAATGGATGGCAACGATAAGTTCAGCGTGTACCCATTTGATGCGAAAATCAATTATTGGACAGTTTCACCTTTGTATAATCGTAAAGGTGATATGACTTATTCGTACAAAGCCAGATTTGATCTTGAATTGAAGAGGGCCGAGCAAATACAGGTTGATGCAAGCTTCTCCAAGCTGCAGTTGGAAATTTACAACTCTACGAATAATTTAATAGGAACAAAGCAAATTAGCTTTATCGGTGCTAACCGTCTTATAACAGGTGAAAATAACATTATGCTGGACGCGACTTCCGAGCAGTTGGAACGTCCTTTAACGATTAAGCTGTATGAATGGTTCTCAACACCTGCGGGTGACTCCAAACGATTGCTTGGAGTGTTTACTCAATAGTTTCCGTCCTTATCCCTATTGAATAGTTCCCTAAACAAACAAGCCGACCCTCTAGGGTCGGCTTGTTTGTTTAGGGAACAAGAGTTGCTCTTACGTTTAAGNACAAAGGCTTAGGATTGATTTAAACACCCAATGCAAATTGTTCCAATGGCTGCCATATACCATCATCTGATAGCTTCAAGAGCATTATACGATCGATGGTACAGCCCATGTCCAAAGATTTCGGTCTAAGACTGGCGAACACATCATGCAGCTCATCATCGTCCAAATTTTGAGCTACGGTCAGATGGGGTGTAAAGGCGTAGGGTTTGTTCATTTCCTCAAGAACCCCGCTGCATAACAGGTTGTATAAAGCCTCCAGTGGTTCAGGATCGGATAAAGCCATGTAGATTACATTATTAACCGGGAAAAAGGTGGAGAACCGGTTGAAATGAAGCTCAAGTGGCTTGCAGGCTGCCGTTACATGCTTCAAATGGCTATGGACCTTATGCAGCTGCTCTTCTGTCCAGTCTTCACGTGCACGAAGCGTCAAATGCGGCTCGATAGATGCAAATTGCGGGTCGTATCTTCTTCGATAATGATTCGCAAATTCTTTAATTTCTTGTGATGGAAAAACTGCTATGCCATATAACATATGGGTCACCTCCTAAAATGCCCTGGCGGGCTCAAACTGAGATGAAATGCGTGAGCTCAAATATGCACTAAGTAATCTTTAGAAAGCACATGTTGAGACAACGTAATACACTGATATGGTAAGCATGTGCATATCTTATGTAATATTATACCTTTGATTAATCGCCTCTCCAAGTGGGGAAAATTTGTTTCCTGAATCAAATAAGGGAACTTCTTTTTGGTTATGCTAACCATATGCCCCATAAGCAGTAATATACATTTAATAAAGTGGAGTGAGACCTTATGAATTGGATTTATTGGGTTAAATTATACGAGAGTAAATTTCAAGCAGGATGTTTGGCTAAACGAATGGAAGAAGATTGGTGGATTTACGGTTATGAATGCCCTCAAGAGGTTGAAGTATTCCGGTCAAAAAAGGGTCGATTTGGCGTGCGTTATTTAATATAAAATAATGTGAAAATATTTCCTTGACATTTCTTTTTCATCTGTTGTACAATAAGTCTCGTCGCTATGACAGGCTAACCAACCAACGCGGGGTGGAGCAGCCCGGTAGCTCGTCGGGCTCATAACCCGAAGGCCGCAGGTTCAAATCCTGCCCCCGCAACCAATTCATCAAGGGCCCTTAGCTCAGTTGGTTAGAGCGGTCGGCTCATAACCGATTGGTCGGGGGTTCGAGTCCCTCAGGGCCCATAACCCCAATTCCCTTGAATTAATCATTGTATGGACTTATCCTATACAAACGTGGAAGTACGATAATAGTTGGTTTTAAGTTATGCCTTTGCCGAAGTGGCGGAATGGCAGACGCACAGGACTTAAAATCCTGCGGTAGGTGACTATCGTGCGGGTTCGAGTCCCGCCTTCGGCATCACAATCCTCTACTCCTATTGTAGAGAACATTTAAACAATAGTACATAAGGAGCTCTGTGTGGTATTTCCACGTAGGGCTCTTTTTCCTATGGTTCGAATTATCGTTAATGTCCACATGAGATTCATGTAATTATCTTGGCACCATAAGACGATCTATTGATTGCAATTGAAGTTCAGGATATATTTTTTACTTGTGATAAAACCCTTTCATTACTATGTACGTTTCCTGAGATGAGTAGATTAATTGAACATAATTTTATTATTCTTGGGAGGTATGAATTCGTATGGGCAAAAGAAGCAAAGCAGCAGCATGGTTATTGGCAGGTGCTTTCATGCTTGGCAGCGCATTTCCAGCATGGGCAGCGGAAGCAGCAACTCCTAGCCAAGTTAAAACGGATGTACAAATTGTCGCAGATTTAGGCGTACTGCAAGGTGATGGCAATGGTGTAAGCGACGCATATTTGGCCAAAGCGACTACAAGACTGCAGGCAGCTATTTTATTTCTTCGTCTAAAAGGATTGGAAACAGCCGCTGCCAGCTTCAGCGGTAAAGACAACTTCACCGATGCTAATCTGGTAAGCGACAGCAACAAGTCTATACTTGCTTATTTGAAAGCGAACCCGCAGCTGGGTTGGTCGGGAATCGGCAACGGTAAGTTCGAGCCTGCTGGACAAATAACCGCACAGCAATACTACAAAGTACTGCTGGAATCACTAGGCTACAAGCAAGATAGCGATTTTACATATGACAAAACAGTGGCTTTTTCGGGTAGCTTAGGATTGTCGCAAGTAGCGAATGCGGGTTCGCTTCGTAATGGGCATATTGCAACCGCTACAGTTGAAGCTTTGAAAGTGAAAGTAAAGGGGGGCAGCAAGACGCTGCTCGATACATTGGTCGAACAAAAGGTCGTTGATGCTGCAAAAGCGTCTGGCGCACAGTATGCATCAATCCGTATAGCAACGGATGCAGCGCTTGGCTCTTATTTGGTAGACGGAGCGGGCAAGACATTATATATGTTCATGAAGGACACAACGGATGTAAGTACTTGTAAAGACCAATGCGCAACGAACTGGCCGATTTATTATTCGGAGAGTATCCAGGTTCCAAGCGAGTTGAAAGCGGCCGACTTCAAGACAATTGTTCGCGAGGATGGCAAAAAGCAGACTACATACCAGGGATGGCCATTATATTACTATGCCAAGGACGAAAAAGCTGGGGATGTCAAAGGGCAGGGCGTAAATCAAGTATGGATGGTCCTGAATCATTCTGCGGTTACAGTTGCCAGTCAGGAAGGGCTAGGCAAGTATATAGCAGACTCCAGAGGGATGGCATTGTATTTGTATACGAAGGACTCGACAAATTTAAGCGTTTGTAAAGGCAATTGCGAAGTTAACTGGCCGATCTTCTATACGGAACATCTGCCTGTAATGGGCGAGTTGAAAGCCGCTGATTTCGCAACCATAACTCGTGAAGACGGCACTAAGCAAACTACTTACCAAGGCTGGCCATTGTATTATTATGTTAAAGACATGAAGCCTGGCGAGGTAAAAGGTCAAGATGTCGGCAAGGTGTGGTATGTAATTGATCCGACTGCCGCCGCAAAGCCAGCCGTTAAAGCTGACCCTAAATCATACTCAATTGAAATTGCCAAATTTGCTTTTTCTGAGAAAGAACTTACTGTTGAGGCCGGCTCAACTATTACTTTTACAAATAACGATCCAGTCATGCATAATGCGGTGTCCGACTTGCTAAATGAAGATGGTAAGCCGGTGTTTGAAACGAAGCTGCTGGGCAAGGGAGAATCGGAATCCATTACGATCACAAAACCTGGTGTATACACTTACTATTGCCAACCACATAAGGAAGGAATGAAAGCTACGATTATAGTCAAGTGATTCAAGGCGAGTCCGATAACTGGGGTAACCCGGGTTATCGGGCTTTTTTTATGCAAACAAAGGGCCAACCTATTGCAAAAAAATTATAAATATAAGAAGATAACAATAAACTGTAAGGCTATTTTATTCGTTACTTATATTGAGGGAGTCCTTAGCGACTTGAGGAGCGCCGATCACGTGCAGCTATATTCGGATGAGCAATTGATGCAGCAGATAAAAGAAAAGCAAAGCGCTGCTCTGCGTATGTTATATGAACGCTACGTGCGGCTCGTCTACTCGTTTGCCGTCAAATCAGGAGCGGGAAGTGATCCCCAGTTCGCTCAGGATATCGTACAATTGGTATTCACCCGCATCTGGACGACGGAGAAGGGCTATGATCCGAGCAAAGGCCAGTTTGTTAACTGGCTTATTACTGTGACTAGAAATGTCACTATAGATCAACTCAGAAAGCAGCGTAAGCAGGAATGTCTTGTCTCTTTTGAACAAACCTCGACGGAAGCTGAGCTCGCAGGCTTGTATAAGCAGGATGAGCTTCAGGATGCAATCTCACGTATGCTGCTTAAACAGCAGATCGAGGCGGCCTACGGCTTTTTAACGGAAAGCCAAGCCAAGCTTATTCGCCTTTTCTATTGGGAGGGCTATACGTTAAATGAAATTGCTGAGAGTAACGGAGAGCCTTTGGGAACGGTAAAAAGCAGATTGCATCAAGCGTTAAAAACTTTACGCAAGCAACTGAAACCTGACGGAGAGGAGTGAACGGCCATGACTGAAGGAAATAACCTCTGCGAGCAAGTATTTCCCTACTTCCTGAAAGAATTACCGCCAGAAGAGGAAGAAACCTTCAATCTTCACTTGAGTTCTTGTCAGGTGTGCAGAGATGAATTAATAGAACTGCAACAGATCTGGCGAACACTCCCCTTTGAGATGGAGGAAGTGGAGCTTCAGGATTCGGTTAAAGAACAAATGCTGAATCATATTTTGCAAGAGATTCATGAGTCTGTGAATTCAATCGGGCAAATAGTGACCGAGCCAGAAGCGGCTCCATTAGTGAACAAAATTAGATCGGCTCCAAGGCGAAGTAGATGGTCATTTGCCGCTGCGGCAGTCGTATGCATACTGGTAGGGGCTACGGTGGGCTGGGGACTCAATGAATACGGTATAGCACGTTTCCCTTCAGGCAGTAAAATTGCGGCTCCTGCACAGGTAGTAGAGCAATATGCACTGAAAGCCTTCGACCCTAATATGCCTGCAGCGAATGGTCATTGCTGGATCAAGCAGCAGGGGCAGCAGCAGCAGTTGGTAGTACAGGTCAATGGTCTTAGAGAAAATGCGGGAGATCAAGCTTACCAGGTCTGGATCGTCAAGAAAGGAACCAGGTTCAACGGGGGGACCTTCAGGGTTAATGACGATGGGAGCGGCGTTTTGACGCATGATCTGAATCCTGCAGAGAGTGAATTCGATACGATAGGCATTACTTTGGAGCCTGATGCTGTGGGCACGAAACCTCGCGGTAAAAAAGTGTTAGGCTCCTAAGAACGGCCAAACCGCCAATCATCTGAGAGTTTAGATGATTGGCGGTTTTTTTGTAAGATTGTGTATACAAATAACAACCGTTCAGAGCGGGATGGAGGGATTGATTGGTCACACTTTTTCGTTATTATAGTCCATTTTGGAGTCGACCTGAATTACACATTGGCGCGAAACATTATCATAGGAAATTAATGGACGATCCTTATCATATAACCAGTTTTTTTGGACGGGCTGTCCAGGCTGCTCTACAAAATAAAAAATATTAAGCTCCATATCGTTGGATACCAGAAGCTGGGCAGTTTCCGGTTCCACGTCAGCTATGACAATCTTCCAGCCTCCTGAACAATCCGATAATTCGAATGTTTTATTCCTTCCGGAAACATCAAATAACATTCGGCTGCCTACGGCATGTTTTATATATAAATGTTTTTTCGTTTCGGCTTGCATGAGGCCATCATCTCCTTTCTTTCAATCGATTATGGCAAATCAATCAGCAACAGCATGGAATCCTGTTCGCTATTTACGGTAAGAGAAGATAAATCGGAAATTCGAGCTGCGTCACGGCGATTCAAGCGGTTGCCTTCATTAAGGGTAACGGTACCTTCAATTATGTGCACATAGATTCTGCGTCCTTCCTTCTGTTGAAAGGAAAGGGATTTGCCTGCTTCAAGCTTGGTCATATAGATAGTCATATCCTGATGAATGTGGGCTACACCAGGGCCTGATTGATTGGATACGATAGGCAACCAGTTGTTTGTCAGCTTGGCAGGGTCATAGTTAGAGGTCTCATAAGAGGGTTCTAGTTGGCGCTGATCCGGTGTGAACCATATTTGCAGTAAGCTAACGGGCTCATCCGACGGATTTACTTCGGAATGAATGATTCCAGTACCTGCGGACATACGCTGCACGCCGCCGAAGCCGGTAATCGCTGTGTGTCCGGTGCTATCCTCATGTTTAAGCTGTCCTTCCAAGACGATGCTCACAATCTCCATCTCCCGATGAGGATGTGCTCCAAAGCCTCGATGCCCAGCGATCACATCATCGTTATACACCCGCAGCGGCCCGAACTCTGTATTATCGGGATCGTAATAATCGCCGAAGGAAAAGCTGAAATTGCTCTGCAGCCAGCCATGATCGGAAGAATGGCGGGAAGTTGAAGGATAAATACGGATCATAAAATCACTCCTTAAGTAGTATAACACCATGTTCTTCTATAACTAACTATATCGAAGTTACGAAATAATTACAAGTGAATTACCAACTCTTTTGAATGAAAGGTCGACCTGAGTTGTATACGTGTCCAATATTGGATAAGATGGATAATAAACAATAATTGGGAGGTAACCATATGGCACGGAAAAAAATTGAGCATATAGGAATTATGGTGTCCGATTTACAGCAATCAATCCGGTTTTACCGGGAAGTGGTAGGGCTCGTATTAAAAGACACGCTGCTTCATACCAATGGGGTTATTCAACTTGCATTTCTTGGATTCGATCAATCCGGTGAAACCGAAGTTGAGCTTATCCAGGGGTATAACGATAAGCTGCCGCAGGAAGGGAAAGTTCATCATATTGCTTTCACTGTCGACAATGTGGAGGAAGAATTCGAACGTATTAAGCTGCTTCAGCATGTTAAGCTTATTGATTCAGAGATTATAACGCTGCCGAATGGCTCACGTTATTTTTTCTTTCATGGTCCAGATGGGGAATGGATTGAATTTTTCCAATCAACCCGCTAACTTTGGATCGATTCCATCAAGATGACATCGAGAGGAGCAGAATCGTTATGGCCAAACAGGCCAAAATTGAAGAAATTCAATATATGCGCGGCTTCGCTTTTCTGGCCGTTGTGCTTCAGCATGCCATTGGACACTATGCATATTTGCCGGAGGCGGGCTTACAGGATGGCGTCATGCTCGCCGTTTTTTTAATTGCAGCTAAATTTGCCGTGCCTTTATTTATTTTTATTACCGGGCTGGTGCTTTTCTATAATTATAAAGAAGATATTGCTTATGGAGCTTTCGTATGGAAACGGTGTAAAGATATCGTACTGCCTTATGCGGTCTGGTCGATTGTGTATGCGCTAATCTTCGGGGGCGATCATTTCGAGCTGTGGAAGGAAACTAAACAGATCGTCTTGTACCTATTCACGGGTACGGCATGCTATCACCTCTGGTATGTGGCTATGGTTATTCAACTGTATTTCTTATTCCCGTTGATTCAAAAAGCTTTGTTACGAATCCGTCGATCATGCAAGCCATGGCAGCTAGCAGTAGGATTTGGGCTTTTGACTATTGGTTATGTGCTGCTTACTGGGCAGGTTTCAGTGATAGGTAATGCTGCTGAGATGCTACATATTCCCGTCTTGAGCTCGTTATTTACGGAATATGCAGATCGCAATGCCCTTTACTTTTATTTATATTTCTTGATGGGTGCAGTAGTGGGATTGAATGTTGAAGGCTGGAAAAGGCGGATCATGAACTGGAAAGCGAGTTTCATTTTCATTTATGTGTTCATTTCAGGGCTGTTGCTTTATAAAATTACTGCGAGCTTCCAAACGAAATCCGGATTGGTAATTCAATATAATGATACGCTGCTGGTGCAGCCTTTTATGGCCTTGTTCTTAATTTTCTCTGTGATCGTGATGAGCATTATTTCAGTTATTATTCAGCAATCGGCAGGTCAATGGATTAAGAGGATGCTAACATTTCTAGGACATTATTCATACAGCGCGTATTTGGCTCATGCTCTGATGCTCACTGCAGCAACTTACATAGCAGACTCCTTATTCCCTGGTTGGAATGTATCCGTACGGACACTTATAGCTTTCGTCTTATGTATATTATTATCTGTTGGTTTGGCTGTTCTACTAAGCCGCTTTCGTATCGGCCGTCTGTTAAGTGGAGTACCTGCTCCTCGTAAGCCCGCTATGTAACGCTCCTTCTGTAGCCAATTCGCCTCAAGTGACATAGTATACATCAATACTTATGTTGAGGTGAACGTGATGAGCGGCAAAAAAGTGAAGAAGAAAAATACGCCACCGCCTAATGGTGATAAGCAGCGTTTTAACATGAAGGTAGTGACCTCCGATGTATGCAATAAATGCAGAAAATGTGAACGTGGGCTCCGTTATCTGGAGAAAATGTCACAGCCCGGGGCGGTTGGCAAAGGTGTTCCATGTATTCTTACCAGAGGCAAGGCATACGTCTAGCCTTAATAAAGGCGAATAAAGCGTCTCTCTTCTATTGGAGGGATGCTTTTTTTTGATCATTATTGACCCTTGAGAAGCCGATTTATGTTGCCAGAATGGATTTTTTCCTGTTCAGTGTGGAGGGAATGGGAGCAATGTGGTAAAATTTTTTATATTAACCCTTGAACGTACAGGATGTAGGCTTCAAGAACAGTAGAACTGTACTAAAGATGAAGTAATGTAAAGTGGAGGCAACCGATGCCAGAGACATACCAGGCCAATTATAAACAACTACGAGCTGCATTGGAGCAGCTGTGTAAAGATGCGGGCTATGAAAACCCGGATCTTGTACAATGGATTGATGCTTCTGAACAGCAAGCTCTGAAGCTGGATCAGTTGAATGCACTGGAAACAGAGAACATTCGTTTAAAGCAGGAAGTGAAGAAGCTGCGGGATTTATACTATAATAAGACGCTTAGCAGCATGTCTACTAAGCTGAAAGACGCTTTAAGGGAGTAATTAGGCTACAGGTGTAGCTGTAATTGGAAAATGAATGTTTGGGATAGAAGGGGCAGCTTTAGCACTGCCTCTTTTTTCATACTATAAGAATTACTTAGCCGAATAAAATTGCTTCATTTCTTCCTCCGAACAGAAGCTGCAGCTCGAAATAATATTGGATTGCCTCAGACGAATGCTTAGAAGGTTCAAATGTCCCATAAGCAGAGTATGCTGATTTTCATCCAAGGAGAACCGGATACCATACTCGTACATGGTGGATGATATGGCAGACTTTCGTACTATAGTACCGAGAACCTTCAATTCACTATGAAACAGTGAAAACATAAATTCCAGGAGCAGGTCTATATTTAGGGGAAGGTCTAATTTGGAGTGGACGCGTAAACCGCCTGCGCTAATATCGGTTACAAAAATACGGGCATATTTGGTATCGACTAAAATATTGTTAATGCCGACAATTTTTAATTGAGCCGAGAGTGGGATTTTTAGTCCTATCCGAAAATATTCTCTTTTGTTTGCTTTAGACATAAGTAATCAGCCTTTTTCTATAATAGTGAAGCTAAAAATAAAAAAATCATTAGAATTGTGTTAATTTCTTGATTATAGCATATTTTTAGCATATTAATGAGTAAAAAGAACTACACCCAAAGTCATGGTGCTTGGGAAAGGTTTATATAAGGGGGAGCTGCCAAATGGATAAGAAGCAGTTTACTATGTTTCATAAAGACGAGCTTTGGATTAATATATTTTTGAAAGATATTGTAAAATATTATTGTAAGCGCTACAATGATAATTAAGACACACTAAACCTTATATATTATGTATTAATTTAATTCATTCTTAGGAGAAGGGAATTGATTAACATGATGCAATGGAATACTTATGCAGGATATAAGGAAAAGCTCGAAGAGATGCAGGATTTAACATTCGATTGTTATCGAACGGACCCTGAGCTATTCAGTGTCATTGATAGTCTGGTACGGGCCTGTGAGATGATGACAGATTCATCCCGTGAAGCTCATGTATATAGCCAATTGGAAACAGCTTGTAATGGATTGAAGAAATACAAAAGCGAACGCATGAGCATTTTATAAAATAGATGACAATCCCCTCGAATTATATTAATAAGAGGGGTTTTTTATGTACAAAAGACCTGACTCTTTAAACGGGGTCAGGTCTTCACATTAATATAATGTTAGCAAGCATAGTTAGGTCAAGCACAATTTAAGTAGTTGGTTGATGGATAAGTCTTGATCATTGATCTTAATTCATCCAGAAGATTGTCAAATTCAATTTGGAGTTTGTGAAGCTCTGAAGTATAATCCTTTTGGAGAGTGTCTAGCTCTTTAGATGATAGTGTAATGAATCTGTTGTAATCATCAAGGCAGCTGTTTGACGGATCGATCTCTACCTCAGTCTTTAGCACATAATTACTCATAACAGTCACTCTCCTAATTTTTTTCTCTAAAGAATATTACAAATAAAGCTTATATTTGTAAGCATTTTCAAGTCAAGCTAATTATTTTAAAGATTCTGACAATTTAATTAATAATTTAAAAAAGGAAAATTCCAAATATTGTCGAATATATGAAAGTTAGTACTAAGAGCATTCATTCGCACATATTGACCAAACCCAAATAACCGGTTCCCACAACAAGGAGATAACGATGATAGAAATAGGCTATGAACTCGGAGATATTGAGACGCTTAAAGTGAGATCCAAAGTGGAGTTGCCTAAAGGAAAAGTGTTTAAATCACGCGGCCAGATGGAGGGGCAAACGAATGTTTTTTGGGAAGTTTTACGCAAAGAGCTGGATGGCCGCTATATTTGTAAAGTGGTAGGTATTAATAGCTTTGGCAACGCTAAATAAATAATTAGGCCCTTGATCCTCCGGTGTAAAGGATTGAGGGCCATTCTATTGGGCTCATACATTCATTTCAGTCCATATATTTGGGGCTATAGCAATTGTGGCAGTTTTTATGATCGGAATGGCCTGATAAGGAGTATTCATGGTTAGCCCAATAAGTTTTATTGCAGCAGTCACATCTCCAGTAACCTAAAGCGTAGCGGGTAAAATGATAGGTTCCTTTAGGAATCGAGCAGACGATAAGGAAAATAATAATTCCTGTATATTTAACAAGCTGTGAGGTGAAAAAAATAGGATACAGTAGTGGAATACGCTTGATTGTTTTCATAAACAGCACATCCTTCCAGTAGATAGTATCCATTATTAACAGATTTCTTAATAAATATTATTTGTCATAAAAAATAGACCTTTCCCTCTACAGGGTCAGGTCCATTTAGTCATGTATAGTTGAAGCTACTGAAGAGGGCTGGACGTTTTATTATTCTGACTGGATACAAAATCCACTGTCCAATCAATCATTCCATTCATCATTGTTAGCATTAAGTTAATAACGTCCTCTTCTGTTAAACTTTTATTGTTGGAGCTATTCGAACTATTTGAAGTGTAATCTTGCATTTTCTTCTCTAGACTGCTTATTAAACCTTTAAGCTTTATAAAATCATTGGCGATATTAAATATTTGATTATCGTTACTTTCGTTTTGATTTCCGCCGCTATCACTTTGACTGTCACTGCTGCTATTGCTGCTTTGATTTTGTTGATCGCTTTTATTTTTATTTTGTGCTTGCTTCTGGCTAGAGTCCTGATTTTGCAGCATTTCTTTAATTTCTTGCAGCTCTTGAGTCAGCATTTGATTATGCTCAGTCAGCTCATCGATCTGGCCCTTAATTTCACGATTACTAATCATAATATACTCCTTATGCAGTGTGGTTTTTAATCTTAGGGTAACCAACTACAAACTGAATATCCAAATTTAATGAACTTTTGTGAAATAAAAAAAGAGGGCAGGAAGCCCCCTAATCAATAACTCTTCTGCTGTAATATATCGGTCTGTGAATAACATAATATAATGAAGTTAACATTAAGTTCAGCGTGAGAATAAATGGAAAAATTTTAAGAATGGATAGGATGAGGAAATACAGGGAAAAGCAGGGGTTCAATTGCAATATTAGTTGGCTTGATCACTATATCCTTGATTTCAAATAATCTGACAGGCATTGAGAGGACGCCGCTTCCATCATAGTAAACTGGTTTTTGGTGATCATTACTCACGATAAACATCTCCTTTATGGATTCGGACCCTTTAGGTTAATTTTACCAAATAAATAAGGTATTAACACTAATTAAATTAAAAAAAAGAGAACCGCTTTTGCGGCCCTCTTAGGAAGCTGAATCCCAAAGTTATTATTTTGTAACGCCGTATGGATTTGCTATGACTTGTCCATTTAACAACTCAAATTCATATTCAAATGGATCGGCTGGGATAGGATTTACGAGTACGAAATTACTTTTCAGTTCATTTATAACCAGGATAGATAAAGAAGCCAAGCAGATAATCGCAAGTAATTTTGTTTTCCTCATAATATCGATACCTCCGGCACCCTGAGATGTCTTCATTGTAATTGGCGAATGTAATTGGAGTATTAGCCATACGTAAAAGAAATATTAATTGTGACGGCCAAAAAGCGAGCAGTTATACTTTTCGTTTGTTTTACAGTTTATTGGTCAATACATGGTATACTAGGTTAAAGTACAGCAGATGCGGAGAATAGTTCTGTGTAATAAGTAACAGGTATATTCTTTTCAAAGAAGAGGGGGCATACATGATGGCAGTCTTTGAGGATTGGAATCAAAAATTGAAAAAGACTTTCGAAAACACAAGCAACAAAGAAGTGATGACAGTTACTGAGGCAGGAAATTTATTTAACCTGTCCAAGGACAAGATGAAGGAATATGTAGTTGAAAAAGGACTTACAAAAGTTAAAGTTATGAGAAGTGCCCATAGATATTTATTATTGAAAAGCGAAATCGAAGCCTTATTAAAAACAGAACGATAAACTTAAATTGTTCCACTTATCTATGGTTGAAAACATAATGCAGCTCATTTAATCTGAATGGGCTATTTTCGTTTACATGCGAATATCATCTATACGGAAGGATTATGAGGGGAAATGATTCTATAGCGATGATAAATAATACAAGTTGGCAATAATCTTTTTAAGGGGTGACGAAATTGAAGGGTTCAGATTATGTCAAGACCGGTATCAGCTTCGGTACAGCATTGGCAATGGTTATTTCCTACACTACAAACAAATCCATTCTCTGGGCCATTATTCACGGCCTGCTGAGTTGGTTGTATGTCATTTATTTCGCACTAGTTAAGTAAGGCTAAATGAAATAAAAGATTGCCGCTTATCGAGCCCGTTTGGGTAGATGGTTGGCAATCTTTTTTCATGTTCCTGGCAATGGTCGTCATCGGGGCACGTTCTTCTAGAGGTTGTGTCATTAGCGTCTTCTTTTAAGGGCACTAAAAAAAGCGCCTGAGAAAAAGAACACAGCAAGGAGCCAACCAAACGCAGGAGCTGAGTTCCAAAGATCCTTTCCTGCAAAAGCAAACCCTAAACATGCAACACCAATCATACAAAGCGCAGAGGGGTTCATAAACAATCTCCTTTTACTTGGTTATTAAGTATACGCTCTGTATTTCCAGAAAGTTGCAGTTAAATGAACGTGGTCTCACAAGTACTTCTTATCTACTTTGTAAAAAATCGATTTATCCATACTTTCTTTTTTCTGCGCCGCTTTGCTCTTGGTAAATAATCATTATCTTTTGTTAGCTCAAAAGTTTGCGCCTTATCATTGTTTCCGAAAAGGAGTAGCGATAGTTCTTCTTGAGTCACGCCTTGGTTGTCCAGAGAGCATCCACCCTTATTCGATATTATTCGACATTATTCTACCAGATTGAGCCAAAATCTTCTGTGAATAATTTAACAAATTAACAGTCAATGAGATTCCAGTCACCTATTCTAATATGGGCCATACACTAAGAGAAACTACATGAAAAAGAGGGATAGCCCATGATCGTTATCTCCGGGAACAAACTTGCTGATTTCGACGAGAGTATGCTTTCCGAGCAGGAGCGGATCATTTTCCAAAAAAAGAAAAGTAGTCCTACTGAACAGCGTTATGAAACTGTGGATGAGCTTATATTTGAGCTGCATATGCGCGCTCGAATTGTGGCAGCCGCTCGGCTGCTGAGTAAATCCGGTGCCCGCTTCGCAAGTTTTAAAGAATCACGCTGCAATGAAGATTTTTGGAAACTTACGGGGTCCGGAGGATTTCAGCTGAAGGATGGGGTTACTCCACAAAATGCGATAAATGATATATTCTCGAACGGTAAAAAGTATGCGTTTGAGTGCTCAACCGCTGTCCTTATCGTATTATACAAAGCAATATTGGATTCAATCGATCCTGAGGAATTTAATAAGCTGTTCGCGGATTTGCTAATATTTGACTGGCATTTAAACAGCAACTTACGACTATTGGAAAAAAACAATAAAGAGGAAGCCGAGGCTGGTGATTTACTGTATTTCAAAAATCCCGACTTCTCTCCCGTAACTCCATGGTGGAGAGGGGAGAATGTTGTTTTGTTGGAAGATGGTAAGTATTATGGTCACGGCATTGGAATAAAGTCCGATACCGAAATGATCGCAGCATTGAATAAGTATAGAGTGAAAGACAGCAAAAAATCAGCTTACTTGACCGACAACATCAAGGAGCTGAATTTTAATTTTTATCGACAGCATCAAGCAAAAACTCGGCTCTCTCGAGTCAAGATTACAATAGGGGGAAAGACTATCCGAATATAGTGATAAGGCAGGTGAAGGAACTATTCCTTCACCTATTTTTTTGAGATAAGAACGTATAGTTTGAACCGGAGGTTTTCCTTTCGGGTCTCGCAAGAAAGCCAACCTCTAAGTGAATGAAAATCAACGTTTATTGAGGGTAAACCTCCATTGTTCTTTTTGAAATCTGGAAGTTTTCTCCGTATTTTTCTTTAATAAGTTGAACTTGATCTACCATGAACCAATACATTTCCTGAAGTCTTTGATCTTTAGGTTGTAAAGTTTCTTGAATCTGTCCGTTCACAATTACGTCGAATACGATCATACAGTCTCCTCCAGGCTTCTTTTCAAATATTCGATTACTCATCTATAACTTCATTAAAATAAAGAAGGGATATCACGACCGGTTGTACTTCATTCTTGGGAGAAGAATTTTCAACAGACTCTTCATTGAGTTCCTTGTCTTCATCATAATAATAGAAATGAATGATTTACCTCTCCTTTCTAAGGGTGGTTAAGTATTAGTATAAGTTTGTTTCATCACCTCTATATAAAATGATTGTATACAATATGTAAATTTAGTGATATGTAAGTAGGAGACTCAGGAAAATTTCGCCCAGATGATATAAATAGTAATAATTCAAAATCAAAATGCCGAGATACAGTGTATAGTGTTATGATAAAATAACTTGAACTAATAATAGGCTTGCCTGCGCCAGCGGCAACTATTATCTTTTTTGAATGTGAAGGGGAGTAGAAAAAGCAAAATGGTTAAATGTCCATTTCATTCTTGAATAATATCTATGTTCGACGGTCAGATAGATGGGGGGTATTTTGCAAAAAGGATTAGAGTTGCTCGCAAAGGATGGACAAGAGTGGCTTGCCAGATTGAAATCAAGCATGTTGAACTTACCTTTGTCTGGTGGCGGTGAGGAAAAAGCTTTCCTTGGCCCGCGAGCCTGATTGGAGGCAATATAATGGAAAGAGGGATTTTAGGTGGAGCATATTCATGGTTCACATGATACGGTACTTGTAATATTTTCATATATCGTTGCAGTTGTAGCTTCTTACACAGTTCTGGATTTGACAGGGAGGATAAGTACATCCCATGGGAGAAACCGTTGGCTATGGCTCTTGTTTGGTGCCGTGGCTATGGGTATGGGCATTTGGTCGATGCATTTTGTCGGGATGCTTGCCTTCTCGCTTCCGGTACCTATCGCTTATGATTTGACGCTTGTTCTGATATCTATGTTGGCAGCTATCGTTGCATCCTTTATTGCTTTGTATATTGTCGGCCGCAATCAGTTAACCCTGCGACAATTACTCATTGGAGGACTGCTGCTCGCGGTAGGTATTTCAGTGATGCATTACATTGGAATGGCTGCGATGCAGGTTGATATTACATATAACCCCATCTATTTTACGCTCTCTATTATTATCGCTTTGGCTGCAGCTATAGCAGCATTATGGTTATCTTTTTATTTCCGCAAGGATGGGGAAAGCGGTGATGGTTGGAAGAAGCTCGGAAGCGGGTTGATTATGGGAGCCGCAATCGTAGGTATGCATTATACTGGTATGATGGCCGCTGACTTTCATTTGGGCGGAAAAACGGAGCTATCTTCCGGCATGGTATTGGACCAGAAATGGCTTGCTTATTTCATAGCGGGCGGAACTCTATTCACACTCGGATTATCGCTGCTTGGGATATACATTTCCAGACGATTTTCATATAAAGATTCCGAAATCCAGCAAAAAACAGATGAAATTTATATCATTAATCAGGAACTGCGGCAGTTAAATGAGCATTTGGAAGAGTTGGTTGCGGAACGCACCGCTCAGCTTGAGAAAGCCCATGATGAAGCCATCAATGCGAACAAGATCAAAAGTCAATTTCTGGCCAATATGAGTCACGAACTACGAACGCCACTCAATGCCATCATCGGGTACAGCGAAATGTTGAAAGAAGAAGCGGAGGAACTTAACGAGCCTACCTTCGTGGATGATCTCGGGAAAATCAGCAAGGCGGGAAATCATCTGCTTGCACTTATTAATGATATCCTTGATATTTCGAAGATCGAAGCTGGCAAAATGGAAATTCACCTGGAGACCTACGAGTTGTCCGAACTTATTCAGGATGTGATGATGACAGTCACACCATTGATTGAGGGGAACGGCAATCAGGTGGAAACCCGTTGTGAGAAAGGTAATATTACAACTGATGTAACGAAGCTGCGTCAGATCTTGATCAACTTGCTCAGTAATGCAAGTAAATTCACCAAGTCCGGCCATATCGACTTCGATATATTCCCACAAGCACGAGGGGACGAAGCGGGTTATTGTTTCCGTGTTAAAGACACGGGAATTGGGATGACACAGGAGCAGCTTGATAAGTTGTTTCAGCCGTTCACGCAAGCCGATTCTTCAACAACGCGAAAATATGGAGGCACCGGACTTGGCCTGGCAATCAGTCAACGCTTCTGCAACATCATGGGTGGTGACATTCGCGTGGAAAGCGAGTTTGGAGCCGGCAGCACCTTTATATGCTGGATTCCAACAACTCCCAAAGAACAAGAAGCTGCTACGGCCACATCTGCAGAAACCGAGCTCGTAAATGTGGAAAAAGACAGTAAGGTGAGCGTTCTTCTCATCGATGACGAGCCGTTTAACAAGCAATTGATGGAACGTTATCTCTCCAAAGAGGGATGGACAATGGCGTTCGCTGAAAGTGGCCAGGAAGGGCTCCTACTGGCCAGGAAGCTTCGCCCCCAAGTGATCTGTCTAGATATTCTTATGCCGAGTATGGATGGATGGAGTGTGCTGTCGGCACTGAAGAGCGACCCTGAGCTGGCAGACATCCCCGTTGTAATTTGGTCCATGACAAACGATAAGAAGTTAGGTTATGCGCTTGGCGCTTCCGAATTTTTGACGAAACCTGTGCAACGGGAACGGCTGATCGATGTGATGCAGAAATATGTACCTCAGCATACCAACCACTCCATCCTCGTTATCGAAGATGATACGACGACAAGTGAACTGATGACCAAGCTGCTGCACAAAGAGGGCTATAGGGTAACTCAAGCTGGAAATGGCAGATTGGCATTGGAGTGTATGGAGAAGGAAGTGCCTACGCTTATCTTACTTGACCTGATGATGCCGGAAATGGACGGTTTCCAATTCATTGAAGAACTGCGTAGGCAAGTGGTTTGGAGTGCAGTTCCCATTGTGGTGCTGACTGCGAAAACAATCACGTCGGAAGATCGAAATAAATTGAACGGTTATGTGAAGAATGTTATTCAAAAGGGATCATTCGACTCTAAATCATTATTGGCGGAAATTCGCCAGTTCATTGCGGATGACGTGGTTCTTAAACGTTAGTATGTGGGTCCTTATTATTTAAGTAAAGATAAGCTCATCTCCGATTGATCGGGATGAGCTTATTCTACGTTTTCTCAAGCCAGCTAACGCTTGCGTCTTGACTTAAGGAGCTCGAATCCACTTTTCTATGGAAAGTGGTAGTGCTACCTGTGCTTATCGAAGTTATTCATTTGCTGATGCCCTAACCCTAGAATGGATCATGAGGGCTTCACCCAAAAGCAGCCATCCATTTACAAATTAATGAAGGATTTCATTCCACAAAGACATAATTTTATTTTGGGTTTTGACCAATTTCGCTTCCTTATCCTCTTCTCCTTCTTGGATTGTCGATGCTTCTGAATCGAGAGCAGATTCGGTCAAGGAATCATCATCCTCTATCTCAAACCGAATTTTGGATGCTTTTGATTCAAATAATGGTTTACATAATTCATCCGTAGAGCGGGTACCACATTGAATAATCTCTTTCAAATCAAAGCACCTCCATCAATGTCTGATATATTAATAGATTATCCGAATTCAGGTAAAAAGATTCTCGAAGTTCGTTGTCGTAGCATGACTATTTTTAGGGAAATGCTCCATAAGAAGGCTTATATCCACAATATATATTTCAATTCCAAAACAAAAAAATAGAGGCGCTTAGCTCCAGAGTGGCGGGATAATAAGGAATCGAAATAAGGAAATGAGAGGGGGAGATAAGGAGGAAATTACTCCTCCGGCTGGGGCAAAAGTGGATTCGATGCTTATTTTTCAGGAGTGCGGTCCAAATATAATTGCGTTACTGAAGTCGATTCACCTTCCCTTACTTCTTCCTCTGTAGCTTTTTCTTCGAGCTCTTGGTGATCACTCATACCAGGCGCAATGGTTGGTTCATGATTTTCTTTTTCGTCCAAATTACTCACCACCTTTAGGCGATAGTTTGCACGATTGTATGGAAAAATATTCTTGACTTAAAGCAGAATGAAATGATTCGGCAGAGCACTCAGCAAATCGGAGTGGGCTTTTATTTTATTGTTGGAGGAAAGAAGCATGGAAGAGTCAAGTTTTGACCAAAAAAATGTATTATTGACTAAAATTTGACCGGAGCCGAATTCGGCATTTATTCATGTATCTTAAATGTCCTAAGCAAGCAAAAAAGTCCTTACGAAGTAAGGACTTTCTCTGTATGACCTGTAGTGGGCTCGAACCACTGACCCTACCCTGTCAAGATTAATTGGCAAAGGTTTGTTGATTTCCTTATATATTTCCTAGGAGATTAATTCATTAGGCTTATTAGCTACTATAATTCTTTTAATAACCGTAAATATCCTATAAGAAACGCAAGTTTGTGACCAGAATTGTGACCATAAACAACTATTACTTCGTAGAGGCTTTCTTATTTTCGGAAGCTTTTTTGTTGTGTTCATTTCTAATCATAGGATCGGTAATATTAGCATTTTGAATGATTTCATAAATTCTATTTATTTGGCTCTCTCCAAGTGTAGGTTCTGGTGATTCCGCTTTGAATCTCAATAGCTTCCTCTGTATGAATTCTAAAAGTTCTACATCGTACACAATTAGATCATTAGAATGAATTTTTCTTAGTTCTGGGTCAACGCTAAATCTGCATCGCATCGTAAATGAGATCATTGAAATAAATGTTAGGGGTTTAAACTCACTTAAAATTTGTTCTAACTTTTTAATATGTCCGTAGTTCTGCATAAAAGGATTATACATTTTAAATCGGTTGCTTACAGTCCAATACTTATCATTTTTATTACCTTTAATTTCACCATTGTAGTTCTTGGTTTCGATTATGAATAGACCATAGGGCGTAATAGCTACGTGATCGGTTTGAGAATACCCAGTTTTGGACTTGGAATTTACTATTAGGATATCACTCAAGTATTTGCAAACCTTTGGAAGCTGATCTAGCTGGATATTTATTTTGAGTTCACCTAATTCACCAATACGAGTTGATTCAATCTTTCTATTTGGCTTTTTGTGTTGTTTTGTTGAAGTTTTTTTGACTTCTTTTTTTGATGAAGGCATAAAAAAATCTAATATTTTTTTTAACATGGTTGCCCCCTAAACGTGGTGAAAATGAGTTTCTAAAACTGACCGATTAGCTTTCCGTAATTCGACATTAAATCCAAGTAACCTCTATTTATTTGATAAAATAAATAACCCTTGTTCGCATAAGGGCTAAGAAAATAAAACTAAGCTATTGATTTCTTTACCTATGACCACTTACCTGTCAAGATAAATAGATTCTTATCTGCACATACTCCGAAGTGGTCGTTATTGCCCAATAAATACGACGCAAACTGAACTCACAATCTCTTTAAGTTATCTGTAATTTCCAACAAAATCATTTAGTTTGTGACCAAAAATGTGATTGGTATGGAGTGATTATTGATACATACATAATAATACAAAATAAATAAAAAATGGCTTATTATTAGTCTGTTTAGTATAATATTCCTATATTTATTTTTGGGGGGTAAAGGACATTAGTAGATTATATGTTTTATTAGGTAATGGTTTTTCAATAGATTTAATAAATAAGATAGAGAAATCAGACTGCATAGATGTTAGGAATTTATTTTCATATGGTGCAGAAGTCCCTTGGCCGACTTCTCAGTCAAATGGTTTTCTATCGTATAAATATTGTAAAGCTCTTTGGACTCTCGGTGCTCGCACAAACATGGATAGTATAGAAAGTATGAAGTTAATTGAAGACATTATTACTTGTATTAACGTATATAATTTATCTAGATTACAAAACGTCCAAGAATATGAGGGCTCTTCTACTAATACGAATAATATATATATTAATGCATATGGGGAACTAACGACATATTTAAGATACTTATTTACTTATTATAATTCAAAGATTACAAACGAAGATCTAAATCGAGTTGAAATACCGTTCATAAATTATCTTAAAGATTGCCTACATAAATATGATGACATAGTTATTATTAATTATAATTATGATATTTTCTTAGAGAGACTTCTAATGATTAATGGCATGGACTTCAATATAGAAGGCTTCCAAGATGTAAATTCTAAGATCAAGATTATAAAACCACATGGATCAATAAGCTTTTCATTTAATGTGAAAATAGAAGGTCCATTTACAATAAGAAATTCTGAAGCAGACTTTTTTTCACAAGATGTGGCGCAATTTCAAGTGAAATATGACCTTAGTAATGACTTTCCAATTGTTAATGCCATAATTCCACCTGCTGGAGACTCTAATAGGGTTAGTATGGGTTGGGTGAAATTACTAAGGGAAAAAATTAATCATTACGTTCAAGAATCCCAGGGTAGAGATAAACTTATTATTTTTGGAATATCATACTGGCATGTTGATAGGGCGGAGATCGACGAAATAATAACAAGAATAAACCCAAATGTTGATGTTAATTTAATTAACCCCAATCCTCCAAGCAGTTTTAATGCAGTGCTTACGAGTCTTTTTAAAAATTATGTTCATTATCAAAAGTCTGAACTTATAAATAACTCTGAACAAAAGGCTACTACAGGACAATCTGAATCAATTATGGAGGTGGCTAGTCGATGAAGAATAGATATAACAGAAAGACAACTGGAATAACTATATCAATATTTTATGAACACTATCAGCTTAACAAATATAACTTTGATCCTCCTTATCAACGAGATTATAATGTATGGAGTGACGAACAAAAGTCCTTTCTAATCGATACAGTCTTAAAAAACTTTCCGATGCCCCCTATTTTCTTGGAACAAAGAATCGATACATCGAATGGTAAAACCCATTATGATGTAATTGATGGTAAACAGAGATTGTTTGCATTAATTGAGTTTATTGAAAGTAAGGTTAGATTACCTATAACATTCGGCAAAGATGACTATGGTTCAGAGCTGCTCAACGGGAAAACTTTTGATGAAATTAAGACATTGGCAGCCTCACATGAAGAAGTTCAGGAGTTTATTTCAGGCTTCTGGGGATATGTTATTAGTATTGAATATATAGAAAATCCTGATGTCAAAGTGGTAGATAATATCTTTGATCGACTAAACCGAGGTGGAGAAAGACTTAATCCACAAGAATTAAGAAAAGCAAATTTTTATGACAGCATTGTTTACAAGGATATAGATATTATGCGCAACGATGAATTCTTGTCTGATCAATTGCGTAATCTAAACAAAAATCGGTTAGATGATATTAGTTTTATCACTGAGCTCTACCTATTGGTAAAGCTTGAGAGAATCATTGATGGAACAGAAGCACAAATAGATACTTATTTTAAGCAAGTTGTGGAATCAATAGATCAAGAAGAATCAGCCAGATTGGTTCATAAACTTAACGAAATCAAACAGATTGTTTCTAGATTCAATTTGGATTACGATAATTATAGGATTAGAGGCGTTAGTCACCTCTATGCAGTATGGTATCTTGCCTATTACATATTTAAGCATAATATAGAGGTAACAGAAACATTAATCACCCAGTTAAATGAATTTTATGATGATCTTAGAAACAATCGCGAAAATGCCAACACAAGTGAATACCATAGATCAATGCAATCTGCAAGCAAATATAGGCATTCTAGAAAAAGAAGAATTGCAGCTATATTAAATTATTTTGGTTATGATTTTAATCCGGATGCATTATAAAAGAAGGTGGATTTTATATCCACCTTCTTTTTATATATGCGACATGCATTTGTTTCACAAGGATTTTTATTATTTTCTTAAATTATAATTTCCGTAATACTTTTATTAAAATATTATCACTCAACAATGCAGGTGGTGCGTCAAGTTGGTACTATGCATTTTTAAACGATCCTTTGTAATAATATTCAAAGATTCTGTCCATTTATCCCTTACTAATCTATGTAATCCTATCCTGCTAGAAGCATTTAAATGTCGTCTTGATTACCAAACCTACAAAAAACTGAGAAGTACCAATGGTTCAGTAATTTTATTTTTAAATCCTCGATCAAGTCATTTGCTCAACGATTTATTTACCTCCTCTATTTATAAAATTATAGATATTGATTTTATTTTTCCGAGTACCTTCACATCATTTTTTTTAAGTATTTCTGGAGAAAACTTTTTGTTTTCCGGTACTAAAATTATATTATTATCTGTTTCAATGTATCGTCTAACTAATAGCTCTTTATTATTAAGTAAACATACAACAAATTCACCATTTTTATAGTGCTCAGATACTTCAATTTGTAAAAGTGCATCTTTCTGTATAATAGGAGCCATCGAATCATCCGACATTGTGTAACCTAATTCATATGTAAATTCACTTTCTATTGTTTCAGATTTTGAATCCATCAGACTAATTAAATCATCTTTGTTATTTAGAATATGTTTTATTATTTCATATTGGGTCAAAACATCTTGCTGTTTTCGTATTGCGGGTATTAAATCAGTTGGATAATGTCTATAACTTAATTGCAATATCAATTGTCTGAAAAATAATTCTGTGTCATTTAGAAGGTTTTGTAATAAAATTGGGGATTTTTCCAGATAGCTTTCATAAAGAAAATTTTCGACATTCCACTGACATACTTTTGCTAGTGCAACATTCACATCATCGGATGCGGGAGCTTGTCTGGTTGATTGGAGTTTACTTATATAAGAAGGTGTTATTTTAACCCCATATTCAAAACATTTTTCTGCTATTTCCTTTAAGGTTAATCCACTAGAATTAATCATTTTCGATAATGATTCGTAATAGTCCATTTTAATTCCCCCTTGATTCTAACTATATGATTATTGAATAATTCAGTCAACCACCATTAATTAAATAACCAGTTTGTCATTTTCAATTGACAACATTGTCACTCTATAATAATATTAACTTTATTGAGATTGAATAATCATTCGATAATAACTAAATAGTCAAGAATGTGTGGTGAAACTTATTCAGCTTAATCAACAGATTATTAATGAGATTGAGAAGTATTTCCTAACGTGTTCCAAAACAAGAGCAATCCAAATGGTAAGTGAAAGAAAGATTTTGAGATTAGTTAATCAACTTCGGCGTAGCTTGGAAAGCGCAGCCGATACCGGTAAGGAGCAGAGCGACGCACCGGCTTGGCCTTGATATGGAGGGGCAAGTCATGCAAGGCTGATTTAGCGGACAGGCCACACCGTGGCATGGCCGCAAAGCCTGTCCTGCATGATTTGCAGAGGCTCCATGTCAAGGCTGAGGCGATAGTATCGCCGCCCAGCAACCTTATAACATGCAGGGTGTTTTACATAAGATGGAGGCGCGAGTCCTTGATATTAAAGGGTTTTGATAGTATTGAGTTTGGATTATATTTTAAGAACTACGATGAATCATTTGAACCTTATCTTTTAATGTTTTCTGAACAAAAAAGAAATGCGCAAGAAACAAGCGTAGACAAAGAAATTGATCTTAATGGTGTCACTGTAAAAATAGGTAGAGCAGGAATTCGTTTCTATTCCTATACGTTTAACGACGAATGATTTTATTGTTTGGTTTCGTGACAAAGGTAAAGGGGAATTCCCGCCAGTAAAAGTACGTTTTCTCTCTGGATTCCTATGGTCAATGGGATTAGCTGATTGTGTAAAAAGTTTTAATAATTGGTTTTCTAAATTCAATTTACAGATATCAGAAACCAAGCTCTCAAGGCTAGATATTTGTGCAGATACTGATGAGGCACAATTTATCGAAAATGATCGGAGAGGAATTGTTACAAGGGCTAAAGGTATTGCAATACATGGAGTTGATGACTCTGCTTATTTTCAAGGGAAAAAGTTTAGTGGTTTCGTTGTGGGGCGAAATCCGTTACTTGCACGGATTTACAATAAGTCACTCGAAATCAAGAAATCAGCTAAGGTATGGTTTAAGGATATTTGGATTAAACATGGTTGGAACGAAAAGAAGGATGTATGGAGGGTTGAGTTCCAGTTAAGAGGTGATGTCCTTAAGGAATATGGCATTCATACAATAGATGACGTTTTACCTGTTGAAGCAAATCTTTGGTCATCCTTAACTCAAGGATGGTTGACAATCAGAACCCCCAAAGACGATAACGTTTCACGTTGGCCTATTAAACGGAAATGGAAGGTTATACAGAGGGCTTTTTTAAATCAAGAAGCATGCCCACTTATTCGTAAGAAGGTTATCGTAGGTGATTCAACAAGAACTCTAAACCAGATTGCAGGCTTAGTTATCACACTTGCAGCACGAAATGAGTTTGAAGACACACCAGAGGCACTTAATATAGTGGATAATTGGATACAAAGAAAGCAAGATCAAAAGAACTCAACATTTCAAGCCGAGACGAATTTACGAAAATTAAGATTCATTCAAACTTAACCATAAGGAGCTAAATACTATGAACAATGCATTAGAACATTATCCACCGGTTATTGACGTAAGTCATATTCAAAAAATATTAGGAATTGGTAGAAGGCAAGCATACGAGTTAGTAAATTCGAACAGTTTTAAAGTGGTACGTATCGGCAAGCGAATCAAGATCGTAAAATCAATCTTTATTAAGTGGTTGGAAGATAATTAAAGGATGTGAGGACATGCCTGGATCAGTAAAAAAAGATGGTAGTACATGGTATCTTATCTTGGAGTTAGGTAACGTTTGTCGAAACAGACGTTCTTTATAAAGACTTCTTGGAGAAATGGCTTGAAGATAAGAAAACTAAGGTCAAAGAATCTACATTATCGACTTATACATGGTTAATTAATAAATACATTTTACCTGCACTTGGAATGTATGAACTCAGCAATCTTAAACCCCGGACTATTCAAAATTTTTATAATGATCTAGTTAATCAAGGCAAATTATCTAGAGAAAATGTGCAGAAAGTGCATTCTCTCGTCCATGATTCATTAAAGCGTGCTGAACGATGGGGTATGTTAAATCGGAATCCTGCAAGCCTTGTAGACCGTCCTAGAGCCTCTAAAAAGGAAATGAACTTCTGGATACAGGAAGAAGTATTAGTGTTTCTTAAGGAAGCTAAGGAGGATCGTCTGTACGTTGCATTTTTGTTGGCTATAACAACGGGAATGAGACAGTCTGAAATATTAGGGTTAAGGTGGAAAGACATCGATTTCAATGACGGGTCACTGTGTATAGTCCAAACACTAAGCCACGATGGAAAACGATTATTGACAGGTGCAAAAACAAATGCAAGTATTCGAAGGGTTGATTTACCCGAAGAAACACTTAGAGTGCTTAGGATTCAATATAAATTAATCAAATCTGAAAAACGGGAGTTAATTGACGGGTATCAAGATAATGATCTTATTGTATGTACGCAGCTTGGTACACCTGTCATTCCAAGAAATTTGATGCGTTCCTTTTATCGTATTACGCATAATGCCGATGTTCCCAAAATACGTTTCCACGATTTAAGTCATACTCACGCTTCTTTTCTTCTTAAGCAAGGTGTTAATCCCAAAATTATAGCTGAGAGGCTTGGGCATGCAAATATCCGCATAACATTAGAAATCTTATAGCCATCTAATGCCGAGTATGCAGAAAGAAACTGCTCAAAACTTTGGTAAATTGTTATTTGGTTAATACATAAAATGAAATAGAGGAGAAATAAAATGAATGATGCTTACAAAAAATTAAGACTTAATATTGACTATCCTGTAAAGATCATTTCTAATATGGATTTTGAAGGTAATAATCTAACAATTATCTTACAAGAAATTAGCAACAAAGCTAAGAATCAAAACGCTCAAAGTCAATCTCTTAGAGCTGTACACACACTTATTGAAAATTATTTTTCAACGAAAAGCAATAACTCAAGCTATGAAAAGTTTATGCATCTAATGCCAATTTTTAACGATATTGCTGAAAACGTCAAAATAGATCTTGGATATAAGTACCAGGGGACAAACAAGGAACTATTTAAAGATTTAATTGATTGGAGTGCAGATTGGATAGAAGTGGACGAAGAAAAAGACGAGAATGATAAGATTTAAACTCTAATTTATATAGCCCATGTGACCAATACGTGACCAATAAGCTCAAAAACAGCCAAGCTTTCTTTAATAATGAAAAAAGCCCTTGATAATCAAGGGCTTTTTCTGTATGACCTGTAGTGGGCTCGAACCACTGACCCCTACCCTGTCAAGATAGTGCTCTCCCAGCTGAGCTAACAAGTCATGTTTTAGCGACAAGTAATATAATATCAACGAGACGGCCGCTTGTCAACAGTTTCTTCATATTTTTTTAATAAGCTGTTTTTGCACACTAATCAGTAGAAGCATCAAACTGCGCGGAATCAAGTGACGGAAGGTATATTCTCTTTTTAATTGCTTGTTCTCATATGCTTCTTATTGAAGCTGCTTTGAAATGAAAGTGATACTTCACTGTATGCTAACAACTATTCCGTGTAGCAAACATGAGCAGTTATTGTGTGTTCTAGTTTGAGCTGCTAACCATTTATGCAGTACCTTTTATCGCTGCTGAAAATCAGGTAGCTTTTTTCTTTATGTTTATGCGAAAATGGGATTAAAAGGAATATCAGGATGTTAATGTTGAGCAGCCACGTTAATCAGTAATGCTAATGCGATCAATGTTTAATGAGAGTGGTTTATGATTCTAATTTACAGAGCTTCAGAAGGATGAGAATAGAGGTAATTCCATGTCTGAATCAAGATTTAAAGACACAGGTCAAAGGATAGACGATTTTCAATATATATCTGATGTTTTAATTGAATGTCCTGATTGCTTGAATGGCGCAAAAGCTATAAGAGGATTGTACATTCATGGGGCTTAATCTTTGGCTGAGAACTGGCTGCTGTGGTCAAGTGCTGTGGGCATATAACAAAGAACATTTTGCTTTCTTGGACAATTATATTAACTCATCATTAAGAGAGCGTATTCCTTATATGAATCAGAGCTTGGCGAGTAGACTTCCTGAATGGATAAAGAGTGCAAAGAATCGTCAAGAACTATCAAAAGGGATAGATAAATTAAGAAGTAAGCTTAAGGATATCAGTTAAATATTGAGAGGACTCCAATTGAACGTGTTGAAGTGGCTTGAAAATTGGTATTTCTCGAACGGGATGGGAACTAGGAACATAGTTAAGGTGTAAGGGTAGAAGCACTTGATAATCCTGGTTGGGCTATTCGTATCTACTTGGTAGATACAGAGATAGAAAATAAGTGTTTTCAAAATATACAAGATGAATGAACTGAACAGGATTAGGTTAATTGTAGAGTTAAAGAGGCTTGGTTTGAAGGGGCATGCATTTTGGAGGAAATTCTGGTTATTTTCAAGGATTGGGTGCGGATTGGTTCTCAAAAGAATGATTTTATTTGAAGTATCGGAGGGGAACATATGTGGGAAGAACTAACCACTCCTTGGAAAATATGCTTTGAGGAAGCGTGGGAAGCCTATTGCAAAGGTTCTATACCTATTGGAGCGGTATTGGTAGACGAACAAGACAATATTATTAGTAGGGGGAGAAATCGGATACATGAAACCAATGCACCTTTAAAACAAACATGCGGCAACAAACTTGCACATGCCGAAATTAATGTATTGATGCAGGTAAGTAAAGAAACAACGATGAGAAATTCAACTTTATACACAACAACTGAACCATGTATTTTGTGCTTCGGAGCCATTGTCATGTGTAATGTTGGTAGAGTACGATATGCGGCTAGTGATCTTTTGGCAGGTGGCTCCAACCTAAATAAATCAAATAACACTTTCATCGAGCAAAGATTAATTGATATTAAACAATGCGATCAAAAACGATTAGGTGAATTTCAGAGAGTTTTAAGAACTGATTACATTCTTCGTAATCTTAATAAAGTGAAAGCACAGAAAATGCTTGAAGATGATTCTAAGGACTATCCTGAAGCGGTTGATTTAGGAGAACACTGGTTTAAGATCAACAAACTTGAACATGCAAAACAAAATGGCGAACACATTAGCAATATAATAAATGAAATTGTGCAGGAACTAAACAAGTGATAAAGCTTTTACATTAAGTGAATAAAAGCACGATTTTATCAGAAAGGACGAAAATATTGAAGGCAAATAAAGTGATACAGAGATACATCAACGAAATTAAGAAAGTGGTAAATCCAATTAAGGGTACAACATCTGAATACCACTTTAAATACCGAATGCTGGTTGCAATCATAGCCTTCATAGTAGCTGTTCTTCTAACATATCCGCTAAATCTATCTCTAATTGCAAGAGGATTATCTATATTCATTGCTGTAATAACATTATCAGTCCCATCATTGTATCATTATAAAATTGAAGGAGGTAACTTAAAAAAGTACTTTTTATATCTATCAGTTTGGGATGAGAGCCTTTCCAATATTAAATCGATATTAGCGGTCGAACGTATAGATATTGATAAGCCTACAATAGTACAAATAGGTAAGGTAGATAGCAACGTTTATTATCTTGTTCTGGGTGATGGTAGAAAAATAAAAATAGGAAATAGGTATTATGTTAATACTCATAAGCAATCGATTATCGAGGCATTACAAAAATTAACAAGGAAGAAAATTGAACGTCAGAAAAAGTATATTATTTTCCAGTAGTAATGCGTGTTAGATGACTTCACAAACGGATTACGATAGTTCAATGAAAGAGCAATTTTATTGAGTTGAACTGATTCTGTCAGGAATAGGTGGTCTAGTTGAGAAAATGAGCGAAATAATACAATCAGCAGCCAGTGCCTACTACTTAGCTTACAAATGCCTAATAGATAAACACATCGAGGTATGCGAATTTTATAACGATGCTTTTTCGGCATATCTTTTTCCAGCTATTACAAATGCCGCCTTTTCCTGTGAGCTTGCCCTAAAAAGTATTTCACATTCTGAAAGTGGGAAAACACCAAAAGGTCATGACTTATATAAACTCTTTAATAAACTTAATGAAAGAACTCGTTCGGACTTTATGGAAAGAACAATAGCAGCATATTATTACAAGTCTGAGAAACATGGTAAACCTCATCGCCTTTCAGAAGAGGAATTTATAGAGCTCCTAAAAGCACATAAAGATACTTTTACAATCTGGCGTTATTTTTACGAACAAAGTAATAATGCAGATTTAGACTTTATTGAAGCGTTCATGTTTTGTTTAAATCGTATAGAGGACGAATATAGTATATATGTTACAAACAGGTTATCTTTAAGGAACAATCATTTTAAGGGATAAAACATGGATTTCATTTTGTATGAAATAGGTGATGTAAGTGAGTAGAATTTGTGATATTAATTGTCCAATAAATTACAATGATATTTTTGTAACAGCAGAATTTGAAAAAACTGTTTCAGTATGGTCTATGATTAAAATGGAGAAGTTAGCCACTTTTGATACCGTTATGGATTTTGGAGGATCAAGGTTAGCTGTTATCCCTACAGAGAATCCTTTAGTTGTTGCTGGTGCATATGAAAGGTACGGGGTATGTGGTTATAATGCAATAACTGGAGGATTATTATGGCAGAGAAAAGACTTAAAAAAGGTACAAATTATACGTTGGATGCCTATTTCTTCAAAGGGAGTGTTAGTAGGGGCAGGCTTTGATACAAAACCATATTTAATTCTTAATGCTTTGACAGGAGAAACAGAACAATCGTTACGTGGAGTTAGAGAGGTTTATCTGCACGAAAATGGTGAATTTGCAATACAAACTACCGATAGCGAAGTAAGACTTTGTAATTTGCCCGATTGGAAGGTTGCATGGAAAAAGAAAGGAAGACTAAACAGAGCCGCTTTTAATGACGAACAAGTATTGTTAACATGGGCAGATGGTACAAGATGCTTTAATTTGAATGGGCAGGAATTATGGAATGTAGAAAATAACTTCATGGAAATAACTTGGCACAAGAAGCTAGGACATTGGTTAGGGATACAACATTTCGGAAATCGTAATGAAGGAAAAGGGATGGAAATTGTTCAACTTGATACAAATGGAGATGTAGTTTTCAAAACTAATATTGGCTTGACTTCGTCCTGGGGATTCTTTGCAGATGGTGGTCATTTGGTTACTTCTTCTGGAGAAGTGCTTTCTATTCCTGAATTAGAAATAGTTTGGGATTTGAATCAATAAAAGAGAAGTTTTAATTTAAGGCGGAATAGGGATTGGACATAGTTAATAGAATCCTTCATTTAGTGGGACAAGTTGATGGTTTGCCAATCAAAGCTTGAACTGTTAGAACATAATGAATGGGGTATAGCTCTAGAAAATTTGTGCGCGACCATATTTGAAGAGAACTTGCCAATTTCGGTGTTCATATATACAGAAATAAAATGTGTAGGAGAAGTAATGGAAATGGACTCTTCGATATGGAAGTTTTAATTATTAAATAAGTATGATTTAAATTTAAGGGAGCAGTTAATGAGTAACGAAAAAAAGGGAATATTGATAAAGACCCTCTTTGATGTAACGGCAAGTGAGGCTGATAGAGACGATTGTGCGATTTATTTAGCTGACTTTGATGATGAAGAAACAATCCAAGCTTTGTTTAATGCAGCGAATGACTTTAATGTTAGTGATATGATCAGAGGCAGTTGTGGCGAATCATTAGCTGAAATATGGTTAAGGAAGCAACAAATTGACTTCAATTTATTGTTGTTGTTAAAAGGTACAGCCTTAACCGAAGTCCTTAACTTGATAAAGAAAGATAAATTAGAATGGTATGAGAGATACATGCGGGGGACTAAATGATAGTGAGAATATTTATTGAAACGAAATGAGGAATTTATATGTTTGAATTGCGTAAGGTTTTGAAAGAAGTTCAAGTTCCGTTGGCATTTTTCGTAGACAAGTTAGCTCTAAAAGAAGAAGAAGTATTTCGCCTTATGGATGAAAATGATAGTGAGGCGCAAATGGAATTGTACTTTCAATTCATAACAGCAATAAATGATGATGAACTCTTGCCGCGGCTGGTAGAGTTCTTTGCCAACTATATAGAAGAAAAGTCGGAGTTGACTATACTAGTAAGCAACATATTAAAGTTCAGAAGCAATAATAGTCCACGTAGAATGCTTAACAGTGTTGAAAGATTAGTATCACTTGCAGACGATATGGATGTGATACGCAGAGGGAAGCATTCTTTAAAGATATTCTACTTTGTTGTGTGTATCGAAACATTGTATTCATTGGCTAACATTGAAATGAACAAGACAATGATACTTATTGACTTTTTCAATAAGTATATCGAAGAAGCAGATGCCCAGTTAATTGTAAAGTGTGTTAGAAGAAGTCTTGGTGATGAGAGGTATAGCTTTCGTGAAACTTCGGGTGAATACAACCAAACGATGAATGATAGATGGAACACGGAAATTGACATGGAGATATTTGCGAGGGTAATTAACGAATTGCGGAATATATTTGCACATGAAGGAGATTATTGGGGGTTCCATTTTGCAGATAGTGACTCAGCAGTTTTAAATACAATAATCGTAGCAGAAAATCAAATGGAGGTAAAATTAAAGAGAGAAGGGAAAGTAGAAGGCCTAAAAAGGGTATATGAAGTAAAATTAACATATGAGCAGTTTAAAGCTATTTGTGTAAGAGGATTTATTAATTTTATTAAAGCATATTTCAAACCAATATCTTCCGAACTATGATCCCATATATTTTGCAAAACAGAGAATATGAAAAATTTGAATATTGTGCATGGTAGCCGCAGCTGAACAGAAAAATAACTCAATCGTTTTCTTTACTTTCCTCAAGTTCTGCCATTATTTTTTTGGCAACTTCATTTTGCATTTGTTCGCGCGATTTATACATATCATACTTTGCATTTGCTTCGGATTTAAAGGAACCAAAAAGGTCTTTAAGTAATTTGCGTTTGCTGACAGTTACGGTAACACTGTTTCCGTCATCATTTACCTCGAAGTTTAATCTATCACCCTCCTGTAGACCTAACTTTTCCCTTATTTCGATTTGGATTGTTACTTCGCCTTCTTTTATCATTTTTCCCGATATAAAGTTGTCCATTGTTATTCTCCTTTCTTTATTGACTCACGTTAACTTCATAAAATAATATTTCTATTATATTAGAGCATTAGTCCGCTGTACAGCGCTATAGAACGAGGCTATTGAAGGAAGCAGCACTATGAAATTTTGTAGAGGTTGATATAAGATTGTTAAAAAACGTCACAGCTTCCCTACAATCAATTAAAGCAGCCATTGCAGCGCATAAGCAGAAAGTCTACCTATCAAAGGATAGGACTTATAATAAGCTTGACACCAGCGGCTATATAATCCGAGGGATTGAAGGAGAATCATTTACTGAATCCGTAGTGCGTGAAAGAATCCAGCAACATGCAGAGGCCTACGGTTTAAATCTTGATTTTTTAATTGATTGATAAATTAATTATACTTTTTTATGGGGGGGAGGTAAATCAAATGGCAATTTTAGTACCTATTCGTGATTTTAATACACATAACTTTTTTTGGGTGATGGCAATAAATGTAATAAGTACTGAAAGCATGGTGATTGCAGGTGCAATTAAATTGTTGCGCCACTTTTTGTGTTCATACTCTTTCAAAAAGTACACTTATTGAAAGATTGCTTTAACCTCTCCAATCATTATGTCAAAATATATGAAATTTATATTTGAAACATGTCATATATTTGATATACTTATTGACATGTTGTTATTGGCGAGAGGGGGTTCCTACGCATGAAATTAGGTTATGTTCGCGTATCAACAAAAGAACAAAACACGGAACGACAAGTTAAGAAGATGCGTGAGTTAGGAATTGAGGAACGATACATATTTATAGATAAACAAAGTGGTAAAGACTTTAACCGTCCACAGTACCAAGCTATGCGTCTTATAATACGTGAAGGTGATTTACTTTATCTAGATTTGTTGGATAGATTAGGACGAGACTATGATGGAATCATACGTGAATGGAAGTATCTTACTAGAGAATGGAATGCTGACATTGTTGTTCTTGAGAATGAAACGCTATTCGATAGTCGTAAATTTAGGACGATGGGCGATCTCGGTAAGCTTATGGAAGATCAATTTCTAAGTTTGCTCTCATACGTAGCAGAACAAGAACGAAAGAAAACAAAGCAGCGACAATCAGAAGGAATTGAGGTTGCAATAGCGATTGGCGTGAGTTTCGGACGCCCTAAACAAGCTATAACAAGCGAGTTCAAAGCTATTTATGACGAATGGAAAGCAGGGAGAATAACAGCTGTGGCTGCTATGAAAACAGTGGGAATGAAGCCTAATACTTTTTATAGACGAGTTAAGGAATTAGAGGAACAATATCAAGAGGCATAATATTACTTTTAATCCAGGCGAGCACTGCCATTCGGTGGTGCTTTTTTATTGTGTGAAGAAGGAGGGCAAGGGGGGATACGGTTTTTACCATTTGGACGAATTAATTAGTGCTATGAGTGCTGAGCACATCAAGGGATAGAGATTAAGACAAAAAACATACACCATGCCAATATATGACTGTGTTATAATTTGTAAAATAATGTAGGAGAAGAGGTTAATGAAATCATGATATACATAATCTTGATTGTTCTTATTATTGTACTTACTATTTTACAATTACCTTCTGTCAAAGGTTACTTTGGCGAACGTTCGATCAGTATTAAATTAAAGAAACTTGATCCTCAAAAATACATTGTCTTAAATGACGTAATGATTCCGTCTGTTAAAGGGAAGACGACACAAATCGACCATGTGGTTGTTTCTTTATATGGCATATTTGTAATAGAAACGAAGAACTACCGTGGCTGGATATATGGTAATGAACATAGCGAGTATTGGACGCAAGTGATTTATAAGAGAAAAGAAAAGCTATATAATCCCGTCCGACAGAATTATGGTCATGTGAAGGCACTTGAACAAATCCTTAGTGACTACAGCCATGTACCATTTCATTCTATCATTTCGTTTAGTGTCAGAGCTGATCTAAAAAAGATCGAAGTTAATTCGGCTGCTGTAGTTTATTCGGTCAATTTGTTAAAAACCATTAGGAAGCAAACAAATGAATTTACCAACTATGAAGGAATGAAAAGAATTGCCGAAGTAATCCAAGCATCAAATAATACAGAAAAATCAGCTAGAAAGGAACATGTAAAGTCTTTAAAGACGAATCAAACTCGAAAAGCTAATGCAAACACAAATGATATATGTCCTAAGTGTTCTGGTCAACTTGTCGCTAGGACAGGCAAATATGGATCTTTTAAGGGATGTAGTAACTATCCTAATTGTCGCTTTATATTGAGATAGAAGAATATTTACAGATATATCCAATTGTTTTATAATATAGACGTTATGACAGTATCCGACATACAAGTCCATGAGGAAGAGAACCTCTGGACTTTTTTTATTATCCTTGCACTTAGACTATGTTTTCTATATTAATAAGCGACTAATCGTAAAAATACTTAGGAAGGTTTAGTCAATTAAGAATTGTTGATTGTAAGAGGTACAATCAAATTCAGATTTTATTGGTAAATGAAAAACAGGTTGAAGTGATTTTAATGAATCAATTACATAATTCTAAGGAGCAGCCCAATGAATGGTAGGTTAAAAAGCAATAATACATTCATTCAGGAGAAATATGACATCGATAAAGAAATTGAATCACTAAGTGCTATTATAGACGATGAAGAAAGAGATCCTTTTATTATTACATTCTATATTAACTCTAAACGCGTAATTTTTGGATTTACTGCAAAAGGTGCTACAGGGTTCACTAATTATGGACTTGATATTATTGCAGCTGCCATTTCTGCATTAACTGTAAACACAGTTCACTCAATAAAGCACTTTACTGAAGATGATGCTGACGTGGAAGTTACTAAGAATTATGTCAAATGTGTTATAAATGGACGAATTAGTAAAGAGGCCGCAATACTATTTAAATCACTAAAGTTAGGTATGTATTCTGTACAAAACTCTTACGGTGAACAATATATTACAATTGAAGAGGTTAAATTAGAAAAGAATAAGAGATTCTTTGGCCTGATAGGATAAATTACAATAAAAGTCTAATTTCATAAAAAGGAGATATTATTGATGAGAAGATATAAAAATGGTTTTCATATTGTAGTTAGGGATGATGACAAGAAATTATTCTATGTGAGCGAAAGAATTCATAACGATACTTTCCTCATAGATAGAGTGACGAAAGCACAGGAAGAAGGTCGAAATGTAATCTGTTCATCCGATGAGTCACCTAAAGACGAAATCATTAGAAACTACATTCGGAGTTATCCTGCCTTTCAACTTTCTAGTTCAGACTTATTGTAAGCAACAGGTTAAATAAAACACGGATTTCATTCTGATAATGTAGGAGTACTAGTACATGGAGCATGGCGAGGCTAATTGGATCTATATTGTTGAATGTCAAGATAATAGTTACTATGTTGGTACGACAAATAATGTAACTAGACGACTTAGCGATCATATAAAAGGTGTTGGGGCTGTACATATTAAGCATAGAGGATGGAGTAGACTCCTTCAATGTTGGTTATTAGATGATCGAAGTGCTGCGTATAGAATCGAAAAATACATTAAAGGATTAAGAAAGACCGCTAAAGAGGATATTGTGGCTAATCCAGAAGCACTTGAATTGAGAATCAGGAAAAACTTGAATTGGCCAATTGTTATTCATATTTATGAAACGAAAATAATAGAAAAAATGATTGTTGAAAATTATCCTGAATTGATTGAAAAATTTAATTTCGACCAAAAAAACTGATTTCAATCTATGTTTAAGGGGTTTTATATGAAAACAATAATAATTCCAGAACATTTGCATGATGTTGAATTAATTGCCCCTCCTCAAGAAATAATTGATTTAACAAAATCATATGGCGTAAATAGTGTCAATTTTTTCGATGATGAAAGACACTCAAATTCAATGAGAAGCTATAACGATATTTTTATTAACACAAGAGGAATATTGGGCAAACTATATTTCCCCACCATGGAATGCTAAATCGCTTGGGCAAACAATATTACTTAGAACACTTCTTGAGATTGGACATGTATTCCATAATCACAAAGGTGATGCAACTTCAGATAAAGAAGGGTTGCATATCAAGAGGAAATCTGACTTATGGAGCACTTCATTTACAGGTTCTGAAGGAGAAGCATGGGATGTTGCATTTGAGTACAGACGTGACAATCATGAAAAATACCTTGAACTGGCAGATTGTTGCGAAACGTGGTGTAGGTCTCACAAATACACAAATAGAGATTGGGTCTTTAATGCTGCCGCTCAGTACCTCCGTGTTAAGAATATTGAATTACGTATGGAAAGTTTCGACAGCAATCCCCTTGTGGGTGAAGGAAAAGTATTCATACATCTTTGATGAAAGACTGGTTTTATGAGGAGTTATTAAATGAATCTAAGTGAAGTGTTTAAAAGAAAAGGCTTCAAATATAAGTATGTTTACACCCTTGGTAGTCTTGATGATCCGAATAACATGAATATGGTGGATGGATGGGAGAAAGACTTACTGTCTGTACAGCAACTTGAAGAACAAAAAAGAACCCTAATGAAAAATTATAAAAAACCTGTTTTAAATGTTGAAGTAGTCGAACTCTAATTAATTCTGATAAAATACTAGTTTTATAACCCTTCTAGGAGTTGTAAGAATGAGGAAATGCTTTACTTGTAAAAAAATAATGGATGTAAAATTTTATGACGCTTATTGTTTTCTAGATGATGTTTGGAATATATGCGCTAGTTGTTTTCATGATATAAGTATCAATGTAATTCAAGAGTGTAATATGTACTATCCAGAATTGAATAGAGATTCAAGTTATTCTAAAGATGAAAGGGAATATTTGGATAATCGTATCTATGATGCAGTTTATGAAAAGTTTTATAAAAAAATTATTAGTGCGAAGTATAAGAAAAATAGAATAACTATAGAGAAAAAATTGCAAAGTGCCATTTCTAAAGAGGAATTAAAGGAACTAAGAGACAATGGAGTGTGTGAATTAACAGGTGCAACAAATGATCTTACAATAGAACATTTTATACCTGTTTCGTGGGGGCATGGCGGCAACTATTATGGAAATATCTTCATTATTTCGCGAGAGATAAATTCATCTAAGTATACCAAAAACCCTTTTTTGGATTAAAAGCGTTCATTATGATATTGATTCTAGTAGATGGGATTCATTAGTTTCTAGACTTGCAAAGCTAAACAGTATGTCTGTTAAACAATTTCATCAATATGTAAATTGGTGTGAAAAAAACAAACGAAGCATTAAAGACTTAGAGATTGATAACACATTTTCGGTTGATTTTTGGAAGAATAGAAATAAGAACGCAAGTATCAATAAAAACTGACTTTTATGGGAAATAGGAGGTTGCACTAATGCTTGATCGATTGCAAACAATTGATAGACTTTTAGATATTGCAGCAGGGTATTATGGTGGTGAAGCCAATGTTTCAATCAACGAAATAATAACACTAATCCAGGATTTATCACTACCAAATCTTGATGAAATTGACCTAAACGGACTACCAGATCCTCCAAAAGATAAGTTTTGTCCTCATAATTTTGATGAGCATACTAAAAAAGCTTGGCATTTTCGACAAGAGTTTTTCCATGAGATTTTAGGCTGCATTGACTATATTTCCAATGTTGATTTATCAAGTGCTGAGCGAGCCTCTCGGAAAGGACAATGTGTAGATTCATTAATACATTGGGAAGAATCTTTAGAAAGATATGGAAAACTCTTTAGAAAAAAGAGTTTTAAAGTTTTTTAACAATAAAAACAGTTCAAATGAAAGTTCACTTTTACTAGAAATGAGATGTGGTAACAATGCAGGTGGATTGGGGAACGGTGATTATATCTGTTCCAAGTACTTTAATAATAGCAGGTGGTTTTGCAAAACTTTATTTGAATTCATTTATAGATAATCGTTTTAAAGAAAAAATTGAAAGTCATAAAAGTGAGTTACAATTATTACTTGAAAATAATAAATTCGATTTGCAGCGTAAAATGGCTGATTTTAATCTCTATACAAACAAAAGGCATGAAGCATATATGAATGTTTATGATCTAATTCTGAAAGCAGATGGTCATATACGTGGTCTTATGGGGTTTAAGACATTGCCTGACTATAGTGAATATGGTCTTCTTGATATAGAAAAGAGACTGAGAAATTATAATTTGCTTGAAAAAGTAATTGAAGATTTTTTGGGGAAATGGTCTACATGTATTGGTGATGAGAGACAATATCTGTATAAAGAGATCAACGAGTATCTGTCAATGATTGAAGTTACAAAAGCCAAGGTTCAATTAACTGAAGCTAATAACTATTTTCTCTTTAATAAATTATACCTCTCAGATGAAGTACAGGAGATACTATCCTCATTAATCACATTATTATCAAATTTTTCAATTGGTGCTCAATTCTTATTAGAAAATGATGTTCCTTTTAAAGATGCGACAGTACTAAGAGCACACATCGAGAACTATCTGAACAAATTACAGAAACAAATGAGAGTGGAATTACAAATCGGATATTATCAATAATAATCTAATAAAAGGTCAATTTCATGAGCATTTTACTTTTTCTGTGGTGGGATCAGGAGCATGGTAAATCAAATATTAGGTTCAGTATGTATACTCGCTTTTATCGCTATGGCTATACATAGTATTATAAATCCCGAACAAGCAGTCAAATATCAGTTTGGATATTTCTTTCGCTCAGTTAAACCAACACAAAAAGATCTGCAAACCAGTAAAGTTTCTGGTTATGTAAGTATTCCAGTAGGAATCTACATGTTATATAGGATTTGGAGTATGTGATAAAATGTCAGTTTTATGAGGAAGAAATTATTAGACAATCCAAGTATTAGCCACCCAGAAATTTCTTGAAGTAAAAGTGGGTCGAAATCATTACACTTTTATTTAATAAAATTGAGTAAATTTTAAGTTTTCTGTTAGTTGAAATAGCTCACAAGTAACCTCTAATGGTAGGTATTGTATATTCTGGATGGACATGTGCTACGAGAACATATGATGTGCGTTTGGGAGAGCCTGCATCATTCTTTAAGAAACATTAAAAATCTATTTTATTTGGAATGGTGGTGCAATTGTGATTAGCGTAACTTATTATATTGATGAATTAAATGCTTCTGGTATTGTTATTATATCTTCTGAATGGCGAGAAGAAAGCAAAGGATATCAAGATGAACACACTGATGAAGAGGCTGCTTGTATAATCGATGGTAGATATATGCGCGTATCTATTTACAAGTTGATGAAAATGTTCAAAGGAACAGATTACACCGTAAAGAAAAATGAAATAAGCAAAGAAAAATACGAAGAATATAAACTGTTATATGGCGTAGTTGATACCCCTGAAGTTTTAGATAAGATCGAGAGACGAAATGAACTAAGAAGACTTATCAACGCGGAGGAAAAGAAAACTACACCTAAATGTCCGAAATGCAAAAGTAAAATGTCTGTTAGGAGCGGTAAGAGGGGGATATTCTGGAGTTGTAATACGTTCCCATCTTGTTATGGAACACGAGATTACAATCAACTACAGCGTGTCACAGTAGATAAGCTTAAGGAAGAACTGTTCAAAATTATCATTTAAGCACACTAGTATGAAAATATTAATGTACTTAAATGAGTTTAATATTTTTTGAAAAATATAATTATTATTTGCGAAAGTAAAATACTCTTTCTTCATCATGAAAGGATGTTTTAAATGATTAAGGAACAAATAAAAAACTACGGTGTTTTATTTCGCAATGCTATACAGTCTATGCCAATAAATGAATTTCCTAAATCACCGTTTTTTGATAACTTTCCCACAGGGTGTTGTGGAGACACGAGTAATCTTTTTGCGAAATTTCTCAGTTCAAAAGGGTTTGTAGCTTCTTATGTATGGGGGCTGAGAAAAGAACAGAGTCATGCATGGTTAGAGTACAAAAATATTATAATTGATTTAACTGCTGATCAATTTCCTGAAGTTAAGGAGAAAGTTATCGTAACAGCAAATAAAGCATGGCACTATCAGTTTAGAATACAGAAAAGATCTATAAGAGATTTTGAGACATTTGAAGAGTATAATGCAAATAGGCTTGGTATAATTTATAGAAACATTCTTAGTAGATTAGAGCATGAAGAAGTACATACTAAGTTATTATAAAATATCGTTTTCATGGGATTGAGATGGACTGGATAAACAAAGTGATAGTTCTGAATCGGAATATTAATATTTTTTAATTTTATTATGAGAATATTATTTCATTATAAACTCAAAGATATAGCTAAAACATCGGCAAATACAATAATAATAATTGGTTTCTTATTGATTATATATTTTTACTCATGCTTTGTTTGTTTTTGCTAATAAAATTGGCATTTTATGAGAAATGAGGAATGAACCATTGGCTAATATGGAGATCCAATGTCCTAAATGTGGGGGTAAGGAAATTGGTAAAGGAAAGCAAGCTGGCTATGCCGTAGTAACCCCTCTAAATAGTTTCTTTAAAACTGGTTCACCTATTATACATTCTATTTGTTTGAGTTGTGGTTTTATTGTGGAAAGTTATGTTGAAAATCCATCTAAGTTTAAGGACTAATAAAATGGGGAACAGGGGATTACGTAGAAAAAGTAGCAGGGAAATGGGTTACTAACGCTGCTATGATGAGCGATAGAGCAAAGAAGATTTCGGGGTTGATGAATGAAAGTATGGGGAGCATTACAGAAAGGTATGTCTAATATTTCGATTAAGTATTATATTGATGCTCACAAAGCATACCAGTCTCATGATAGCTATAAAGCTGTTATCAGTAGAAGGATCAAACTGCGCGGAATACGGGACCTTGTGTTATAATACCAGTATTATAGAAGAGTAGGAAGAGGGTATAAAATGAAGGAATTTAGCCGATCACCCATACATCCTGCGCAGCATCAACAGCAGTTGGATGCTGAGAATGCTGTGGATTGGGGCAGTCAGGAATGGGGTACACACCGCTTTCAAATCCGCCAGCTCCTGGAGCATGCTATGGAGATTATGACGATAAAAGATAAAGCGGCAGTTCTTGGGGCCGGTAATCATGGCGATGTGGACCTGCCTGGATTAATGAACCAATTCTCACAGGTTAGCGTGTTTGACACGGAAGCTAACTCTATCGAAGAGGTTCTGGAGGAGAGCGGTATAGCTGTATCCAATAAGTTTAAATCCTTGACCAATGTGGATTACACATGTTTGGACCAAGTTCAATTCTACGAAACGTGGGAGGACATGCTGTTAAATCAAGCGCCAGCTGCTGAGATTATCAGGTATTTGAAGGATAGCGCGTTTGCAGTCCGAAGACATGAAGCATTGCCCCATTTGAAGAAAAGTTTTAATTTAGTAGTTTCTTCTTCGGTACATACGCAATTATTTTATATTCATGCTTTAACCCAATTTGCAAGCTATGCCAGCCAGTATAATGAACTGGAAATAAGTCAGATTATAGATGCACTTGCATATTTGCGCAATAGTCTTGTATTGGACTACAACAAGCTGCTGCTATCTTTATTGAAACCAGACGGCAAGCTGGTAATGTGGTCGGAAATGATCCGAATGGATGAACAGAATGAGGAGATTTTCGATCGTTTATATGGGTTGAAGAGCGACTCAGAGCGCATGAGTTTCTTATTCCGTGCTTTTGGACAATATGGGATAGAGTCGGCAGTTCTGGGGCTTAAGGATTTGCATGATCAAATGAAACAAGAAGGTCAATTGTTTAAAAGCTGGGTGTGGCTGCCAGGAAGTGAAAAGAAGTTCATAGTAGCCGGGTTTTCCGGAACGCCTGTAAGTTAACAAAAAAGCCGCTCTAATAGAGCGGCAAATGGATTTTTTCGTCTTCTATAGAAGTGTGCAAAATCGCATTGTTGCCTACTACTTCAATGAGATCGATATGGTAAACATAATCTTGTTGCTTGTTGGCAGGTTGGGTGCGGCAGCTTTCGAGCACTTGGATTAAGAGCGGGATCGCTTTCTGGTCACTCGAAATAAAGCGGACGGGGATTTTTTGATCATGAAACATAATTTCAGTTGTCATGGACGATTTCTCCCTTCCCTATTATTTGGGTACATACCCTATTATACCTCATTTTCATATAGAAAAGTTGAAGATTTTATTACCTTTGGAGAAAATTAGGAGTTGTTTTCATGGCAGTAGATTTAGAGTCGCAAATTGATGCAGTGTTAGAACAATATTTTGACGATAGAAGTTGGAGTATTGAAGCCAAGGAAAGCGGAGTCAATAATACGACTCGGTTTGTTAATCATGGTAACCATAAGTTTGTATTACGAATCTATGAAAATCATACCGATCTGAATAAGGTGAGGTTCGAATATAGTTTATTGCAAAAGCTTCAGACAGCTAAACTTGCTTTTCAAATACCCAAACCGGTACAAGCTTTAAATGGAGAGTATTATGTTCTAACACCATCAGGTAAAATATCGATCTTGTTTGAATACATGGAAGGCAAGCGAGCTGTTTTGAACGATAGAGGACATGTGGCATCGATCGGCCGGTCAATGGGTGCATTGGTCTCTGCATTAGAAAATATAACCATGGACTTGGATGCAGCATATGAGCCTTATTATGATCTGTTTGAGATACATCCTTTGGTTACACGTGAAAAGCTGGCAGCATGGCTCCTCAGCAAGCAGGAAGGCTCTCTTACAAAGGAAGCGGAGCTACTAGAATACGAAATTAATAATCTCCTGAATAATCTCTCAAGCTTGCAACAACTGCCTACTCAGCTTGTACACTCGGATTTAGTAGCCGGCAATGTGCTTACAGGAGGAGAAGAGGTTTCGGCTGTTCTTGATTTTGAATTTGTTACTCCTGATTTACGTGTGATGGATGCGGCTGTTTTCATCAATGAAATAATAAGGTATCACAGCGATAGATGGGACCTCATAGAAGCTTTCATCAATGGTTATGCTGAAACGGGTACCTTAAATACGGATGAAATACAGGCGCTTCCACAGCTGATTCTACTTCGAAGTATAGTCCTATGCCTCCATTTCTTAGGGCGACAGTGGGCAGGTATTGACCTGATACATACTGAGGAGAAGTACCTTAAAAGCTTTGCAACTGTACATAATTGGATGAGCGATAATAAAGAGCGGATTTTGAAGCTTTGTTATCTGAGTTTTGAGCAGGAGGTGAGTGAATGAAAAAGCTTTTCAGCCAAATGTCACGTGAAGAGTTGGAATTGGAGATGCTGCAAAGCTTGGAGGCGATGGAGAAGGCTGAATTTCCGAGTCAAAAGGAGCTGCTGGAGCGCAAATACTACACAGCTAAAGCTTATACACTTAATCCATTGGAGTTTCCACCAGGAATTTATAAAGTAATAGGACATCCTGTGGATGCAAGCTTTAAGCTGAACTATATTAATGGGATTATGGGTTGGGGGGAAATGGGAGAAGATCTGGAAGCAAGCTTCCCCCTTTCCATGCTGCTGCCTTATTAGATACGGCAAATATCTTTTGGGCAATTTTCACATTGGCAAATATTTTTCAAATGGTCGATATCTTTAATGATAATATAATTATTTTCCATAGCGAGTATGTCGAGCTTTCTCAAGTCGCTGAGCATCCGGTTGACGCTTTCACGGGTTGCGCCGATCATATCGGCCAGCTCGCTGTTGCTAATTTTTTTTGTAATAATGATGTCACTGCCAGTGGGCTTTCCGTATGAATTACTTAGACGAATTAGTGTAGAGCATAGAGCGCCAGGCTTGCCGAACATCATCAAATCCCGAAATTTGGTCTGCGTCATCCGATGCATGAGCCCCATCCACTTCATAAATTCCACCGCTAAATCCCCATGCTGCCACAGAAGTATTTCTAAATCCTTTTGTTGAATGATACCAATGACCGTATCTTCCATAACCTCAGCATTAAAGCTGTGTATAGAGTGATGGAAAGGGTCCAGTTGCCCAAAAAGATCACTTTTTCCGTACATATATAAAATGAAGCTTTTACCATCATCATTGGTTTTGGTAATTTGGATGCGCCCGCTTTTAATAAAATACAGCTTATCGGCTATATCCCCTTCCCAGAACAAATGGGAGCCCGCCTCGACCTTATGCTCATACATGATTTCTTTTAATCTGGCAAGATTGTCCTCGGAGAAGCATTCTGTATTATGAATTCCATCCGCTTTATGGTTTAAATCCTTCATTTGGATTCCTCCTGATCATTAGAAAACATTCGTTATTATAACCTTAATGTATTTCACCACTAATTGATGTGACAATAATCACAGTTGGTGCTTTTACTTTTGCTTAGTATGTAGGATATATAGAAATGTGAGCTTCAATATTGTAGTGTGCTGTGATAAATATAACATCCAGACGCGGCTTAATCCGCTATATTTATTAAGAATAAGAAAACTTTTTGCGGAAAGGTAGTGTTCGCCCTATGCTGACTGGAGTCATATTGGCCGGTGGCGAGGATGATGTCGGCCAAGCACTTTGTTTAATTGATGGTAAGCCGTTGATTAACCGTCTCATTAATGAAATGCAATCGATATGCCAAGAAATCATTGTTGTTGCAAACGAACCAAGGCTATTACTGCCTGTTCTGCCGCGTTGGGTCCGGGTAATTACCGATTTTATTCCAGGCTTTGGCGTATTGAGCAGCATGCATGCAGCATTCTCATTAGCCAAGTATAGTGATTTATGGGTGACGGCTTGCTACATGCGAACAGTCTCATCGTCAGCAGCGAGGTTATTATGCGAGCGTAAAAGGCTTGTCGAGTACCAAGCTGCTCTTCCATTAATACAGGCCAATCCAATACCTTTTCATGGAGTATATAGTCAAAGCTGTGTTCAAATCATCACTGAGCTGATTCATGCCAAGGAACATCGCATAAGTGAATTGCTGAAGCAGATCTCATGGGGAGTGGTGGATGAAGCACTATTTAGCGGACATAAAATTGAATTTCAAGAGTCATTAAACAAGGAAGGCAAAATGAATAAAATAACGTGACAGACGCAGCAATGTATCGTATTCTTTGGGAAAGAAATACCTTTAGTAGTCTGATGAAAAAGAGGTGTATTCGTGAACCAGAGAAGCGGCTTGATTGTGGATGGAAGCTCCAAACCTCCGAGAATAGAAGTACATCAATCATGGTGGGCCATGAATGGCATCGGCAGCGGCGGCAAGGAGTGGTCGATGGAAGAGAAGTTTGAAAAAATCGCTGAAGCCGGATTCACCGGTATTATGGCTCATCTTCCGAAAGAGCAGGAGGCTGAGAGTTGGAGGCGCTTACTGGATGAGTACAGCTTTAATTTCGGTATTCACTCATTTCCGCGTAAACCGGAGGATATGACTCAGCTTTTGAAGGAAGCTAAGCAATTTGGCGTCTTGTATGTTAATTCTCAAGTAATGGATTCATTCGTAATTGGCCAGCAGGCTATCGATTTGCTTCAAGGGCTTGTAGAAGAAGCGCAATCAGCTGATATACCTTACACAGTGGAAACACACAGGGGACGTGTGACGCAAGATCTTCACCGTACAGTAGATTATGTAAAAGCGATTCCGGATCTGCGTTTAACTATTGATCTTTCACATTATATAGTGGCTGGCGAATTGACAGCGGCTGCTTCGAGAGAATTAGAGCTGGCAGGGGAGTTGTTCAATGTTCTACTGCAGCGCACTTCAAGCATTCATGCCAGAATCTCAAATGGGGAGCAAGTGCAAGTAGATATTGGTCCGAATGCTGAGCATGGCATGGTCGAGCCTTTTATGAAGTGGTGGCAGCAAGGTATGAGTTATTGGCTAGCCGAAGCCAAGCCCGGGGCTGTATTACCATTTGTAACAGAGCTTGGACCTCCTGACTATGCGATTACCGAGACTCAATATGTAAGCGGTGAACGAGTAGAAATTTCAGACCGTTGGGAGCAGGCTTTGGTTCTCAAGCGGTTGGGCGAAGAAGCTTGGAAGCGAGCGATCGAAAGCCGGAAATCCTTATAGGTCTTGTTTTATCAACTATTCAGTCTTTGAGAGCAAAGTCGTCCTGCATAGAAAGCGGCGGCGCCTTTGTTCTTCCAAAGAGAACGAGTGTACAGCAATAATATTAAGAAATGATATAGATGCTGCAAAAGGGCTTATTTTTATTATTCCATATGGTAAAATAGGCCTAAATAAATAAATTCTTTGAAAGCGTATACATATTTAGCATAATTGGGGGAATGGCTTTTGAAGAATGCGATAATGTGGTTTTTGTTGTTGTTTATTAGCCTAAATGTTTCATTTCCAGTTTATGCAGAAGATGGGAAAACGGCCGTTTTTGTTAGTCCGGAGGGAATTCAATTTTCAAGCTATAGCAAGCTTTGGAATGAAGCTAAACTGAAGGGACTTTATGAAATGCTGCTGAGATGCGGGCATGGAGAGGAATTCTCTGAGCTTAAAGAAGTTGTTCTAAATTCCAAATCGAGCACTGGAAAAAGCGGCTTTCGAGTAGGGAACTATAATAGCAAGACGCAAATAATACAGCTATACGAAGTGGATTCTTTACAACAGGTTGAACGAACGTTAATTCATGAGTATGGGCATCATTTTACCTATTATTGGCTTCAAAAGAAAGAGGGGTTTTATCCGAATCTATTAACAGAGTTGTCTGGCTGGTCTAAAATAAGGCAGCTCGAGGGCTATCCAATACGATGGTTTGGGAGCAAATTGCCCTATAATCATAAATGGGACCCAGCCGAAATAATGGCGGAGGATTATGTTGCTTTATTCGGAGTCGGAGGCATTGCATTGCCTGATCAACCTAAAGATGTTGTCAATCTAGTTAGGCACGAGAACGAGTATATTCCTTCACCTCAGTCAATTCCAGAACTCAGAAGCTATTGGGAGGAAATTGCTGGAATGAAGCCTCAGAAGCCTCTTGGAGTTCCTACAATACAACAGTGGAATACCGTTGGGGTTAAAGGTGAAAATAGCGGTTCGCTTCATGTGTCCTTCACACCCGCAGCGGACGGCCAGCAGCAAATCAAATATGGCGTTAATACGATGGGCTTTGGCGAACGAGTTAGTATTCCGGTGAAATGGACGACAGGTTTGACAGGAAGTGGTACTGAATTAGTAGAGACACAGCTTGATGTTAACCTGTTTCAAGAGCATCCGCCTTCTTATTACTACTTTCAAATTTGGTCATTGGATCGGGAGAATCAACAGCTTACCTATACGCCGTTTTATATGAACTGGTTTCAATATGATGCTTCATCTCAGCAGCTAAATGCTGTTTCTCCTCCTATGGAAGTTTATGGATGGCAAGAAGAGCTTAAGAAGGAAGGGATGGAGCATTGGCCTCTTCTTAACATTTTCATTAATGGAAAACCTGTAACAACGGTCCTAAGACATGAAAGTGAAGATTCAAGTGTATACATCTCCTGGCGATTGTTCAGTAAAGAGGAATTGCCGACCGATACCAAGATGACCGATTTAAGATTTGAGAATGTCTGGATGCTTACGGCTAGTTATAATGAGCATAATGTGGAATATGTTATGGATAACGATTACTTTGTCGTGAATGGTATTCGAACTTCGTTGATTAAACCGGTGAAGTGGGTAGGCAGCGAGCCTTTCATTTCGATAAACGATCTTGCGCAAATGTTCGAGGTATCAGTCAAATTGGATGAATCCGGTATGGGTTTATATATTGAGTCTGCTTAAAAAAAGCCTGTGTATAGAATACTTATCGATTAAGGATTCTATAGCATAGAGGTGATAAGATGAATCGAGCTTTACTTACATCGATCGTGACGGTTGGTTTGGCGCAATTTGTTAAGATTCCAATTGCCAAGCAGCAAACCGGACGATGGGATTGGGAGGAGATGTTTAAAACAGGAGGCATGCCAAGCTCTCATTCAGCCGGGGTAACTTCTTTAGCCACTTACGTTGGTTTAAAAAGAGGTATTGAAACGATTCCATTTGCCCTTGCTGGGATGCTAAGCCTGATCGTTATGTATGATGCTATGGGGATACGCAGGCAAGCGGGAAACATTGCTACAGAGGTGAACTCGTTAGAGGTTACGGTTGGACGACTTATGGAAGAAAGCTCATTGTCATCTATGGAAAAAGAGGAGCAGAAAATCCAATTGGAAGAAAGCTTGGGTCATTTGCCAGCGGAAGTACTATGCGGTGCATTTCTAGGCATATGTACAGGAGCACTTAGTTATGTGCTGGAGAAGCCGAGTGCCAAGCGACGCCTGTTAAGGCGGTTTCTATAAGAATTTGAGGAAAACAAAAAAACACCCTTTCACATACAATGGTCAAGCCCCCATTAAATGGACACTAAAAAAAGCCCTAGGCTGCAAGCTGGCGTCGGTACTCAACCGGCGTCAGCTTATTTAGTTTTCTCTGCGCTCTTTCCTCGTTATAAAATCGAATGAATTCCTCAATTCGCCTTTGTGCTTCCTCGATACTTCGGATATCATAGGGATAGAGAGCTTCCACTTTCAAATGAGAGAAGAAGCTTTCCATGGAGGCATTGTCATAACAATTGCCTCGGCGAGACATGCTGATTCGGGCGCCAACCTTTGGCAGCATGTCGTGGTAAGCATGAGACGTGTACTGGCATCCCTGATCGCTGTGAACGATCAATCCCGGGATTTTGCCAGTTACGTCTGTTTGCGTTTCAAACGCCTTTCTAAACGTCTCTAGTACAAGCGGATTGTCATTGCGCTTACTGATGTGATAGGCCACGATTTCACCGTTCCAGAGATCCTTTATGGCGGATAAGTAAATTCGATCATCGAACACACGATATTGCGTAACATCTGTAACCCACTTTTGATTTGGACCATCGGCACGGAAGTCCCGCTTTAGCAAGTTCTCAGCCACTCTCCCATCGGATACAGCTGCATCATAACTCGTTTGATAAACATATTTGCGGCGGATAATCGACTTGATTCCAAGCTCTTGTATAAGGCGCAGAACCTTCTTATGATTGACGATAAGGTTATATTGACGATACAACTCATCTTGAATACGGCGGTATCCTAGAATCTTCTTGCGCTGCTCATAGATTGCTAAGATTTTGAGCTTTAGTTCTCCGTCAGGATCTGTTGTACCACGCTTTACATAGGCGTAATAACCACTTCTACTTATTCCCAGGTAAGAGCATAGGCTCTTAACACTTTGCTCTTCCTTCAGTTCATCAACGACGTAGTATCTCTTTTGGGCACCTCCCGATTCAAGATTTGTAACCACTTTTTTAGCACATCTACCTCTAACTGCAGCTGTCGAATCAAGCGCTCCTGCTCTGTTTCTGTTCGAAACGGCCCTCCACGCTTGTCCTTGAAACTTTCTTCACCGCATTCGCGGTACTTTCTTATCCACTTCTTGACCCGTCCCTTGTCATGTATCTCCAAATGCTCTGTGATCTCTCTGTAGCTCCATCCCTCCACCTCATGTAATCGGATAGCCTCAGTCTTGATGGATTCTGGATAATGTTTAAAAGTTTGTCCTTTAATCGCCATAAAAAATGCCCCCCTTATAATTCATCGGTTTACCCAGGGGTTTTTCCAATGTCTATTATAAGGGGGGCACTTCAACAAATTGTGAAAGGGTGTTTGTTTAAAACCTTTAAAAGGAAGAGGTTTTTGCTTCTTGGACTTGAAGAAGATCATGCTGATCTTCTTCAAAAACCAAGGGGACCGTAATAATAAATTTCGTTCCTTTGTCTAGCTCACTTTCGACTTCCATAGTTCCTTCATGATCTTGAACTATTTTATGACAAATCGATAGCCCCAGACCTGTTCCCGAATCTTTCGTTGTATAAAAAGGGAGAAAAATTTTATCTAGCTCAGCCTCCGGGATACCGCTTCCAGTATCGGCTATTTCAATAACCGCATGTTTATCACTAGAATATAATTGGATGCTCACGCTTCCTTGGTCAGTCATGGCCTCGAAAGAGTTTTTGATTAAGTTCAGCAGCAGTTGAAGCATCTTATCCTGATCCATCAGCATATGGAATGGAGCGGGTTCTGCATTAAAATGGATTTGATGGCCAAGACGTCCCGTTTCGGAGTCAAGTAGAGATATAACACGTTGAATGCAGGGCTCGATCGGATGGACTTTGAATTTAGTAGCATGAGGCTTGGAGAACTGAAGAAATTCAGCAGTCAGCATGCTCATTCTTGTGATTTCATCCATAATTAATTCGTACCAAGGGCCTATATTGAAATTGTCCGCTTTGGAAAGCTGTAAAAAACCTTTGACGGTAGTCAGCGGATTACGAATTTCATGAGCCATACCGGAAGCGAGCTCTCCCACAACCCGCAGCTTTTCTGAGCGCAGCATATGCTCCTCGCGTTTAAGCCAGGATTCTCTCTTCATTGTATATAGATTTCGTTCGGCAATAAAGATTAGATCGTCCTTGGATAAACCATCGTTCGGATAAAATGCCATCCCGTAATTAATATCAATACCGGTCAGTTTGGGGAAATCCAGAGCAAATTGCTCAGACATTGTATTCATTGCTTGTATAGAATCGGTGGATTCAAGTACAATAGCAAATTCATCGCCGCCGTATCGACTGATGATTAATGCCTTAGGGAACATCATACGCAACTGCTGCGCGGCTTGTTTTAAAATTCGATTGACTCCAATAAAGCCGTTTGTTGTATTCAAGGATTTAAGGTCCTTGCAATCTATTAATACCAATACGATTGATTTGCGAGCAGCCACTAATTGGGCTAGCTGCCGATGGCATTCCTCATAGTTGCATAATCCGGTTAGGGCATCATGAGTGCTGAGATGCTTCTTTTCGTTGTCCAGCAATTGGGTCTGATCTTCCATGACATGAATGTAACGGTAAAAAAGAATAGTGAATATGAGGCAGCTAAAAGAACTGAACAAAATGGTAATCATTCCATAGATTGAATAAGGCATATAAGTAAATGAAATTAACGCATATGTAATGGTATAGAGCAAGCTTACTGCTGAAGCCGAGTTAATATTGCGAATTTTATAAAACTGCTTGCCCATTTGTGCTAAGTAAAGTGGGAGACACCAATCCATTTGACTATACAAATGAAAGGCAATCAAAAGACTCATCTGAAAAGCTGTTGCGGCTGCAATCCGCTTCTCCGCGAAATGGATGATTACATACAAGACCGCAATAATGCTTAGCAAAACCGGGCTTGAGGTTTGGTCGAAAAGTATGGAAGATGCACAGACAACAGTTGTATATACGAATAAGATCCAGTTATAGCTCATGCTTTCAAACTCCTTACTCAAATTGTAGAGATGAAAGGATATTAATGGAATTCTCTGTATTCATACTAAATCCTGCTGCATTTGGTAGAAAAGACAGTAAATTTTGTATAAAATTGTTTTTATATTTCTTTCAGTAAACGTTTTCAATTAAATGTACCTAAAAAGCTGTGCAAATTTTCTCAAATTGTTACTGGGAAAAACCCATCCTCATCCGAGGATAGGTTTTTATGGGAAATCATATAATGTATATTGTTTCATGAAGGTCATTTTCCCAGTCATTCCTATGTATTGTTCCACTTTGTCGTCATAATGCATCAGCATTACTTTCTCTTGAACAGATTTGGGTAAAGTCAATAAATCATCGAGACAAGCATGAACAATACCGGGTGTTGCAAACTGGCAATCATGCAGGATGTAATCACAGCGACCGTTTGCGTGAAGATCAGTCAACAGTTTTTCATCAAACTTGGCATCGGAGCTGTAAAAAACCTTTTCATTAAGCAGCAGAGAATAGCTGGGTTTCTCAGGAATGTGCGTGGAAGGAATCAGTTCAACTGTTAGATCGGGTGAAAGCTTTTTGGTAACAGCTTCTTCCAATATAATAACTTCAAAATAATCTTCCAATTGCAACAAACCTTCAGCTTTATTTTCCAAGCCCCCTCGTAATGAATGGTTCCATAAAGAATAGAGCAGAGTAGATGGAACAAACAGCTTCATGCGATGCTTGTTGTGAGCATAGTGAAGGCGAAACGCGAATTCTTCCATACCACCTACATGATCGGCATGAATATGGGTAATTAAGATACCGTCAATGTTAGTCAGTGGGATATTAAGTTCATATAGTGCACGCGGTGCTGTCGCTCCACAATCAATCAATAATGTGAAACCATTGCAAAAAACCAATGCATTGTTGTTGTAAAATTTTTTGGAAAAGGCACTTCCTGTGCCAATCATTTGGATTTGCAAGCTCACGTACGATCCTCCACTCATGGTTCCATAGCGCGTACATATCTTTATCAATCTATCATGGTTTGAGCAACTAATTCAAGATAGTTTTGACACATTTCGTCAAATTTTATCGATATTTTATGCATTTTGTGTTATTTTTCACCATATTGATAATGAGGCCGAAAGAGCGGTTGTTCCGAATGGCAGAATCCAAGCAAAGGGAGCGACTATTACTGAAATCTAGCGAAGCTTGGCATATTTTGTAGTGTAATTGCTTAACTTATTAATTAGGTACTATATCTAGGTTTACGGATGAAAATATTTTTGTGATTTTCAGGAAACGAGCGCAACTCTTGCCAACATCCGGAGTATAAAATAATAGAATACAAGTACAAGTCACGATGGAGGTTACAGAATGAAAGTGCCACGATTGCTAACTCTAGTGCTATCACTTTCGCTTTTTGGTGCGACGGGGGCATTTGCCAGTTCGATGTGGGGCGACTACGAGGGATTTGGTAAAGTCAAATTGCTTATTAATGGTGTTGAAAAGCAATACTCGGACAGCGAAACGCCTGCTTTTTTAATTAAGGGAAATGCGATAATGCCTGTTCGTACGTTGGCGGATTCGCTTCAATCACTTGTAAAATGGGATAATGGTTCCAAAACCGTATCTGTCTACAAGCCTAATGTTCATATGTTTGTAGCAGAGAAAGTGAAAGATGACTATTCAATTCAAACCCCATTTGGAGCTGTAGTAAAGGGAACTCGAATGGATTTTGCAGTATTTGCTCAGGTGGATAGCTTAAACACACCTTTTCATTCATTTAAAATATCGATTGAATCACCAAGTGGTAAACAGAGTGCTTTTAAGGAAGAAATTGTAGACGGAGAGAAGGAAAACTTCTGGTATCCTTGGCCGTTTACCGGATTTACCTTTAGTGAAGCAGGCAATTATAAGGTCAAGTTCTCCATTAAGGTTGATGATGATGGAGATTATACTACAGTATCACAAAAAGTAATTACATCGAAGTAAATGAGAGCTTATAGGTTGTGCAGCTTAGGTTTGACCTGCATGAGGGAACATGATACGATACGAGGGATGACTAATTTACACGAAATGAGGTTTTCCCATGAGCGATCATATTCATGATGAATCCTGCGATCATGACCACGAAGATGATATTTTTATAGTTACCGATAAAGACGGTGTAGAGCACGAAATGGTAATGGTATACACTTTCGAGGCTAACGATCAACCGTATGCTGTTTTATTGGACCGCAACGATCCTGAGGCTGACGGTGTAATCTTCAGAATCGAAGAAGAGGATGAAGATGCATTCTTGGCCAGTATCGAAGATGAAGAAGAATGGGAACGAGTTGTGAAAATCTACAATCAAATTGTAGAGGAACAAGAAACGGAATAGGCAAGAACAAACCCCTTCTTGTGTGGACAGGAAGGGGTTTGTTGTTATACATAATTAAAGAAAGAAAACCGCTTTGCCTGTTAGCCGGCAAAACGGTTTTTGTAGTGAACGACTTGCTATTTACGTGGGTTAAAATACATAATGCGTCCGTTGAACAAATGGAGTTCGGCCTTCCAAAGCTTGGCCAGATATTTGCAAAATTCGTTGCCTTTGGCTTTATCGCCATGGGTACTATCGTCAGGAAGGACGACCTGCACATAGTGTCGGCTCTTATCGCCAACTTGATCATTGCCCGTACCCATGACAATGTATTTATACAGCTGATCTTTTCCTTTGAGATAAAACCACTTGCCTTCCGCCTCCGGTTTTGCTTCTATCGTATACGGAAATCCAGCGTCTTCGTAATCCCATCCCAATTGCTTGCCGGTAAGATTCAATTGCTCCTTATAATGCAGCAGCTGATCCTTTAGTTCTTCGAGCGTTAATGAAGGTATTGCGGAGCCTTCTACAAATTTAATATAAGCGCTTTGAGCCATGTCGACACACCTGCCTGTAAATGGACTGGAAAGGTTTTCATCCCATGGGATGCCATGAACATCATAGCATTAAGCGTATACATTTGACAATATGACAATCAGAGGAGAGGAAAAGATGAATTCGAAAAGGTTTCAAGGTACGATGTTAGTTACGGATATGGATGGAACATTGCTTAGCAGCGGTAAAACAATCAGCAAAGAGAATTTGAATGCAATTGAACGGTTTGTCGAGCAGGGGGGCTTATTTACACTGGCTACGGGGAGAATCGCATCTTCGGCTAAGAGGTTTGCTGATCAGCTTCCGATTGGTGCACCTGCTATTCTATATAATGGGGCAGTTATTCATGATTTTATAAAAGGTGAGAATGTATGGCATAGGACATTAGGTGACTCGGTACGTCCGGTTTTAGAACGGCTAATGAAACAATTCCCTCAGCTCGCTGTAGAGATTTATTGCGGAGAAGAGCCCTATTTTATAAGAGAGAACCGAATTACGGAGCACCATCGGAGGATGGAAGGTTTCACAAGACCCTTGCAGCAGGATGGATTTAATGAAATTAAAGAACCTTGGTACAAGGTGCTGCTTGCATGGGAGCCCGAGCTGTTGGATGAAGTTGAAGCTTACGCTGAATCCGAACAGGTAGCCGATATTACCTGGGTTCGTTCCGATGATAAGTATTTTGAGATTTTGCCGGCAAATGCCACCAAGGGACATGCTCTGGAACATCTCATGGAGCTCACTGGGATAGAGCGAACCAATTGCATAGCGATGGGTGATCATCTCAATGATTTGGAAATGCTGAGAAGAGCAGGGGTTGGCATCGCTGTTGCAAATGCCCATCAGTCGCTTCTGAGCGTCTCAAATCGCACCTGTAAGCATCATGATGAACATGCTGTGGCCGATGTCATTGAATGGCTGGAAAGCCGCATATAATTCTGGTGGATTGATAGGGAAAAAGGAAAGGGAATAAGCGGCTGCATACGAATGCAGGCTTATTCCCTTTTTGGGGTGGGCAAATGCTGCTTTAGAAAATAGCGTTGGTTTCCACGATAACTTTTACATTTTCAATACTGCGGTCTTCTGGACCTTTGACCGGCAGACCTACTTCGACATGCTCAGTGATGTAATCGATCAGGTCCTGCGAGATAACTTCCCCGGGCAACAGAATGGGAATACCAGGGGGATAAACATAAATAAATTCAGCGATGATCCGGTCCGCGGATTCCTTGAACGGAATAACCTCGGTGTCACCGTAGAAAGCATCCCGCGGAGTAAGCGTCAGCTGCGGAATTTTCGGAACCTTAATAACCAAATCCGTAGCAGGTCGGATATTGTAATTTTGGCTGGAAAGCTCGCGAAGCGCATTGAGCAGCGTGTCCACATTTTCATGTGTATCCCCAGGCGTAATGAGACAGAGTATATTATACATATCGCTAAGCTCAACTTCGATATTGTAATGCTCACGAAGCCAATTTTCTGCATCGTATCCTGTAATACCAAGGTGCCGGACATGAATATTCACTTTGGTAGGATCGTAATCATAGGTCGCTTCGGTACCGAGAATCTCTTCCCCGAAGCAGCTTAAGCCGGGAATTTCATTGATAGCCTTGCGGGCGAATTGAGCTAATTCTATGGCTTGCTCTGCCATTTGTGCCCCGTTTAATGCCAAGTGACGGCGTGATGTGTCAAGTGAAGCGAGCAGGATATAGGACGTGGACGTAGTGGTCAGCATGCTGATGATCGTTTTCACCCGTCCGGCATTGATACGGCCTGCTTTTACATTAAGCACGGAGCTTTGAGTCATGGAGCCCCCAAGCTTATGTACACTGGTAGCTGCCATATCTGCTCCTGCTTCCATAGCGGAAATCGGCAGCTTGTCGCTGAAATGGATGAGAACACCGTGCGCCTCATCAACCAATACAGGCATATTGTAGCTATGTACCAGCTCGACAATTTCCTTCAGATTGGCACATACGCCGTAATAGGTCGGATTAATAACCAGCACTGCTTTGGCGTCCGGATGTCTCTCCAGAGCACGTTTGACGGAGCGAGTCGTTATTCCGTGGTCGATTCCAAGATTGGCATCGCGTACTGGTGAAATGAACACCGGCTTGGCTCCAGCAAAAATGATTGCAGCCATGACAGATTTGTGAATATTACGAGGCACGATAATTTTATCGCCTTCAGAGCATACGGTTAGGATCATTGTCATAATGGCACCGCTGGTACCTTGAACAGAGAAAAATGTATAATCGGCTCCAAATGCATCGGCAGCCAACTGCTGTGCTTCTTCAATGACTCCGGTCGGTTGATGAAGGTCATCCAGAGGTGCTATATTAATAAGGTCGATGGATAGGGCATTATCGCCAATAAAATGGCGGTATTCCGGATCCATCCCGACTCCTTTTTTATGGCCTGGAATATGGAATTGAACCGGATTGCGTGCTGCATGCTCTTTTAGAGCGGAGAATAGGGGCGTACGTTGATGATCCACTGTCATCCCTACCTTTCTTATAATATAAAAACTCCAAATCTAATTCATAGTAACGATAATCTGACAACGTTGCAAGCGGTTTTTGTTAAACGTTATATTAAGTTTTCTCAGTATTTGTCGCAGGAACCGTTATTATTATCATTTTTGTCAAAAGTAGGGCTGATATGGGGTCGGGGTTTGTCCATTTTGTTAATCTTCTCCTGATTTGTTTCCATGATGAAAAAAGTTATGATACGATAGAGCAGCATGTTCACCAAGATGCTGGATAACAATTGATCGGGAGGTCTGGAATCATTTATGAAAAAACAGCTGGCCATAATTATGGTACTGCTGATGACGATATTTATCGGATTCGGCATCATTATTCCGGTGCTGCCCGACGCTATTTCGGGATCAGGTGCAAGCAGCTTTCATCTAGGTATGCTTTTGTCGATCTATTCATTGGCATCTTTCCTGATGTCACCTGTTTGGGGAAGTATTTCGGACCGAATTGGCAGAAGGCCGCTAATAATAATCGGAGCCTTAGGATTTAGTGTCAGCTTCTTCTTATTCGGAATCTCAGGCGAGAGCCTGCTGCTTATGTACGTCTCACGTATTCTTGGAGGTTTGTTCTCCGGCGCTGCCACTGCTTGTGCTGTAGCTTATGTTGCCGATATTACAACGGAAGAGAACCGTACGAAAGGTATGGGTCTGGTAGGGATGTCGATCGGACTCGGATTTATTTTCGGACCGGCTGTTGGAGGTATACTGAGTCAATGGGGCTATCAAATACCCTTTTTCGCAGCGGCGGGCTTGGCCTTTTGTACTTTTGTGTTCGCTTTGATCATGCTTCCTGAATCTTTGAGCGTTGAGAAGCGCCGCGGGTACAGCCAGGAAAAAACATCACGTTGGTCGGCCTTTGTCGGATCGGTTAAATATTTATATGTGCTTTCTTTTTTCGTATCCTTTACATTAGCCGGATTAGAAGCAACGCTGCTTCTGTTCGAGAAAGATATGATTCATGCCACTTCACTGGAGCTAGGTATAATGTTTGGAGTTAGCGGCATTGTAGGTGCCCTGATTCAGGGGGGTGTAGTTAGACGTTTTATTAAAAAGGGTGATGAGGCGAAGGTTATTGGTTACGGGTTGGTGCTATCGGCGCTAGGGTTCATCCTCATTATTTTTTCATCAAGTTTGTTTACTGCATCCGTATACTTATCCGTGTTCGCGGCAGGAAATGCCTTGATCCGGCCTTGTGTTACTTCATTGATTACCCAGAAAACCAAAGTAGGGCAAGGTGTAGCTTCAGGACTCAGCTCCTCCATGGATAGTTTGGGCAGAATTACGGGACCCTTGCTAGGTGTAGGAGTATATCAATACAGCCTGCAGCTTCCTTTTTACATTGGAGCTGCCTTATCGCTTGGAGCTCTATATCTGCTATACCGTTTTATATCGGCAGATGGGGAACAAACAGCGCTTGCAAGATAACGGAAGATGTCTTAGATGTCTTGAAGCTCCGTATTAAAATAAAAATCCGCCGGGCTCGTATTGGGAGCTTTCGGCGGATTTTCTCGTTGAGCAGTTAAATCTGCAGGATAGAAGGTATGTCATGAGGCAGGATGGATCAAACGATAAACGACGGCCACAGCTTCACTTCGCGTCAATTTAAAATCAGGACGGAAAGAACCATCCTCGTAGCCATTAAACAAATGAGCCTGTTGTACAGCGCGGATTGCATCCCCAGCCCAATAATCGGCCGCAACATCAGTGAATGAGCTCGTTGATGAGGCCTTTAGCATTTCACTTCGGGAAAGGATGGTTGCGATTTCGGCTCTTGTGATACTATTCATAGGTCTAAATGTCTGATCGGGATAACCGTTAATTAAACCGTATTCCACTGCTGTTATGATGTAAACCTTATCCTTGTTAGTATCTGCAATATCTTTGAACTCTGAATCCGTGCTGTTGGACAAGAACAGCTCTTTGGCTTTAACTAAATAGCGAATAAACTCGGCGCGGGTTATGTTCTGATTTGGTTTGAACGACATAGTTCCGGCCTGCTTATCTATATAGCCATCAATAAATTTTTTATCGAATAATTCGTTGATTTCCTTCTGGGCCCAGTGACCCTCTATGTCATTAAATCCGGTAGGAATACCGTTTAACGAAAGAATGTAATTGGTAATTGCTTTATAATCATCCTCGCGCAATGATCCGGGCGCATTTTGAGGCATATTGCGGGAGATAAACTCGAATGCTTTATCATAAGTTGAAAGCTTATTTTTCGCGTGATCACTTACTAAAGAAGGGTATTTATCGATTCCCTTCCCTTCGGCTGCATGGCATGACAAACAATGCATTTCATACAATTCCTTACCGTTCTGAGCATTATTAAGTGAGGAGGATGTTGCGGCTATGATATTCAAAGACTCTGAAGAGCGAGCGGGAGCAGGTGCTAATAGAAAGCTGCAGGAAATCAATACAACCGCACCAAGTACAAAAATTGAAGAATGCTTAGTAAAAATAGGGCGTTTCATAAGTGGGCCTCCTGGACGTTTCGATTCTTTTCTCCATTATAAATGAATAATATGACGATTGTGTGAAATAGTGAGAAAATTTATGAAACGGTTGAGATAAGGCTGGGACTAGGACCATAGTATGAAAAAAAAGCCGCCCTTATGATAAGGACGGCAGTATTTGGCAGTTAAGTATTATCGACCAACCTCGGATAAACGTTCTCCCTTTGATGGAATTGCGAAACGTCTATCCTAGAGTAGTATATGTTCTCATCACTTAGATTTCTGCTTGTTGGAAGCGGACTCTTTTTTATGATCGGCCATTTTTTCGATCCATGGTGTCATTTCGTTCTTGATTTTTTCGATGAGCTGATCCTTGCTGATTCCTTTGGCTTGAGCAATTTCGGTTAAAGATTTGCCCTCTTTGAGCTGAGTATGCAGCTCATCTTCGGTGATGCCAAGCAGCGCAGATAACTTATCGGGTGCAGGCATCATCGATTTGTGATTTTTGCCGTGCTTGTGGGAAAAGTCTAAGTCTTTATGGTTGACCATAAACTTCAAATGCTTTTCCATGCCTGCTTTGATTTTCTCTGCTTTATCCGCAGCGAGCTTGCCAGCTTGCACCGCTTCATCGATCTTTTGATTGCGGGCAGCCTTGAGCTTGGCTATTAGATCAGCTTCGGATATCCCTTTTTCTTTTGCAATATCGACTAGAGTTTTTTCCTTTAAAGCAGCTTTTAGAGTGTCCTTATCGATTCCTAATATAGCAGAGGCTTCATCGATAATCGGCATGTGCTTATTGAAGTGTCCTTTGGTTTCCTTGCCGCGGCCTTCTTTGGCTTGCTTCTTTTCCTGCTTATCCTGCGGGGCTGGTTGCAATAACACAGCATTGTCAGCTGGATCGGCTAATGCTGGCTGTCGATTTGCATAAAGCACGCTTCCGCCCAACATGAGGGCAAGCGCGAGGCTGGTAACGATCACTCTTTTGGGAGACAAACTTTTCATAACTTACACCACCTTTCCCTAAATTTATTGGTTAGTTCGAGACTTAACCATTTCTAGCGTATGCATACAAGCTTAAAGGCACTTTAAGAAAACCTTAGAATTGGATTAATTTTTTAGGCCTGGCAAGCCATTTTGTATAACGGCATCAATGATGTAACCGTCTCTTTGGCAAGCTTGACAAAAGCGTCGCCGTCAGTGAGTACGGGATTGGAGGAATCAAGGTTAAGACCAATAAGCAGCTCTGCTTTTTTAACATCCCGGAACCTGCAAAGCGCCTCCGTTAATTGTTGATCGTTGAGCTCTTGAAATGCAATAGCGTCTTTCTTCATATGGTCGAAGGATAATACGTATTGCTTAGGGATGCTGCTTCGGAATTGCTTCAGGTTGTTCAAGTATCGTTGAGCAATGTTTTGCTTATTGGGAAGCTCGTAGATTAAAGCAAGCCATATAAATACCCGGTCATCGAAAAGTCCAACCTGAAAGTGAGGATGCTGCTTATAGCCGCGTTTATTATCGCATACAGCCATCCATGTATCAACTGGGGCGTTTACTTTGCGGCGAGCATGCTTGGCAATATGCAGAAACATTTCATTGCCTGCCAGCATAGCGGCTTCGTCACAGAGCTCTTTGCCCAGCTCTTTAAATTTCGGTTGAATATGTCCTTGAATACCTTCCATTCGTGCCTCAAGTCCAGGGATGGTAAATACATCAAAGTCGGTTTGTGTAAAGCCTGAAAATGTCATGATAGGGTCCTCCTAAAAATTACTGCACAAGTATTCTCTAATTCTTGATTTGTTATTAGTAAACTTTGCTAACCCATACTATAGCATATTAAAAACAAAACAGGGGAGCTCTGTATGTGTATTTGTCGAAATTTGACCGGTGACCTAAAAAAAACACAAGTAGTGAAAAAGGGAATCCATTGTTGGATCGCTTTTATAAGGTTAGGATAAGACTAACCAAATAAGGCAAGCGACATTATTTAAGAAGGAGGCCATTCAATGGCTAGTAAAGTGCAGGCATCTGATCAAGTAAGCTACAAGTCAATAACGAAAAAGAGCTTTCTAAGCTTTATGTGGAAATATAGAGCGCTCTATTTGATTTCTTTGCCAGGGATTATCTATTTTATTATTTTCAAGTATGTCCCGCTTTTTGGCTCCATTATCGCATTTCAAGATTACAATATTTTTCAAGGGGTTTTCGGTAGTAAATGGGTTGGACTTGAGCATTTTCAAAGAATGTTCGCGCATTATGATTTCATTAATATTTTGAATAATACTTTACTTCTAGGTTTGTACGATTTAGTGCTAGGTTTCCCTGCTCCGATCGTTCTAGCTCTTCTGCTGAATGAACTGAGACTGGTACTGTACAAGCGGGTTTTGCAAACGGTTGTTTATATGCCGCATTTCTTGTCCTGGGTTATCGTAAGTGGGATTGCAATCGGTATTTTGTCCCCTTCAACAGGAATTGTGAATCACTTCATCAGCTGGCTGGGTTATGACCCTGTTTATTTTCTAGGTGAAGAATCCTACATTCGTTCCGTATTGATTGGTTCTGGTATTTGGAGAGATTCCGGCTATGGTACTATTATTTACTTGGCTGCATTGGCTGGTATTAATCCGGATTTGTATGAAGCTGCTGAAGTTGACGGTGCTAGCCGCTGGCGGCAGACGATTTCTATTACATTGCCTTCCTTAATGCCTACTATTATGATTTTGTTCTTGCTTCATATCGGTAAGTTCCTTGATTTAGGCTTCGAACGCGTATATGTTTTCTTGAATCCTTTAAATATCAATAATGGGGAAATTTTAGATACGTATGTGTACAAGGCCGGCTTGTTAGGCCAACAATACAGCTACACAACTGCGGTTGGGCTTTTTAAATCTATTGTAGGTTTACTCCTGATCGTCATCGGTAATATGTTAAGCAAAAAAACAACGGGCGAGAGCCTTTATTAAGGGGGTGACTTGAATGAGGAAATTGAGCGTGGGGCAGCAAACCTTCAATGTATTTAATATTACATTTTTGACCATTTTGGCATTGCTTATGTTTCTACCTTTCTTGAATGTGTTGGCTCAATCTTTAAGTGATTCGGAAGCCGTAGTTACAGGGAAAGTATTTTTCCTTCCTGTAGATTTCACTTGGATTAATTATCAGTACGTTTTTAGCGATGCTTCAATCTGGAGATCATTTGCTGTTACTGTTTATATTACAGTTGTAGGTACTATTATCAATCTGATTGCGACAGCCTCACTGGCCTATCCTGTTTCAAGACAAGAGTATATGGGAAGAAAATATGTAGTATTCTTTGTCCTGATCACAATGGTATTCAGTGTTCCGTTGATTCCTAACTTTATTTTGATGAAAAGCTTGGGTTTGACAAATTCACTTTGGGCGCTTTTGATTCCAGGAGCTATCAGTGCGTTCAACTTCTTTGTAATGAGAGCTTTCTTTATGCAAATCCCTCCGGAAATCATTGATTCTGGCCGCATTGATGGCTGCACAGAGCTGAGAATGATTTGGAATATCGTGCTGCCTTTATCTAAGCCGGTTATGGCATCATTAGGAATTTTCTACGCGGTAGGACATTGGAATACTTACATGGCCGCTCTCTATTATGTGAACAAGCCGACTTTATGGCCGCTCCAAGTAAAGCTTCGCCAATTAATTACGGCTGACGATATTAATATCGATCCATCAGCATCCCAATTCAGTTCACTGGTTCACTCCAATCCTGAAGGGATTAAAATGGCGACTATTATTATCGCAACGGTTCCGATTGTATTGATCTACCCATTCTTGCAAAAGCACTTTGTTAAAGGGATGATGATCGGTTCTGTCAAGTCCTAAAGTCTTATAAGCTTAAATTCTTAATCTAAAGAAAATACAACTGCAACTAAAGTCACTCCATTGTTCATCGTAGAAGACCGCACTACAATGTAGTTATTGTGTGAAAGCGCTATTAACATAATTGCAAAGACAAACATGTTGAGAGAAAAGGGGTATAAAAATGAAAAAATGGATAAAAGTAAGTATGGTATCTGTGCTGGCAGTAAGCACGCTTTCCGCTTGTTCTAAGCCGCAAGAAGCACCAGCAACACAAGGGAGCAAACCAGGAGAGAAAGCGAAGTTCTCCATTTCCATGCGTACATTGGCATTTAATCACGTAGAGAAATCGCCCAATATCAATGAGGATAAATGGGTTAAATTATTGGAGCAAAAAACAAATACCGATCTGGATATCGTGCTTGTTCCTCACAAAGAGTTTGAGCAGAAGATGGCTCAAATGTTTGCAACCAACGACATCCCGGATGTTGTACAAGGTAGTGGAGGTACAACAGGTAAAGAGATGGCTGGTTCCGTTCAAGCCGGAGTGTTCTTGCCGCTTGATGATCTTTTGCAAAAGTATGGTCAAAATTTATTGAAAAAGATTCCAAAAGAAGCTTGGCAGAAAGAGACCTTGAATGGCAAGATTTATGCAATTCCTGAGTTCTTGTCCAATCCTTCCCGCCGTACTACTGCAATTCGTAAAGACTTGCTGGATAAAGCCGGATTGCCAATTCCTAAAACAGTGGACGAGTACTTGAACGTCATGCGTAAGTTCAAGGAAATGGGTGTTGAGAATCCTTACCAGGGCCGTGAAAACTTCAAGTATGCCGATACATTCTTTGGGGCATATGATGCATTCCCTTACTTATCCATGTTGACACAGCAAGGCGATCAAATCGTACCTAAGTTTTTCAACAGTGACAACATGATGAAAGCGTTGCAAACGTATAAAACTATGTTCGATGAAGGCTTGATCAATAAAGAGTTTGCTACAATTAACCCGACTGTTTATAAAAACTCGGTTCTTGCTGGTAAATCAGGAATCTGGTCTATGAATGCTAACGAAGCTTTGCAATGGGAACAACAATTGAAGGCTAACGTTCCAACTGCCAAAATTGAGCTTATCGCTTCCCCGACAGGACCTGATGGCAAGGGTGGCCATTATTTGTACAATTCTGTAACCCGCGCATGGTTCATTAACAAAAAAGCAAAAAATCCAGAAGCTATCATTAAATTCTATGACTGGATGCTGTCTGATGAAGCTGAGAAATTCTTTACATTTGGTGTTGAAGGTGAAAACTACACTACTGAAAACGGTAAAATCAACTACAAAGCACCTACGGATCCAGCAGCTGTAGACGAAGAGCGTTACCGTCAAGCCTTCTTGTGGATGGTACAAGACACTACTTACAACAAAGGTACTCTTAGCATGACCGAAGAAGGTAAGAAACTTATGAGCGTCTATGATAATATGCTTGCAAAAGAAGGCCGCGATGGTATTCAAATCGATCCAGGTCTGGATGCTTACATGAAAAATCCTGATATTACGCCTGCTTCCGATACTGCACCTCCTGTAATTCTTCAGCATATGGTCAAAATGGTTTACGGCAAAGAGCCGATCTCCGATTGGCCGAAGGTGCTTGAAGAGTGGAAGTCCAAAGGCGGTAACGACGTAATTAAAGAAGCAACTGAGAAATTTAATAAAAAAGATCCGAGTGTAACGATCAGCATGCCGCGCCGCTAATATCAGCCATTTCTACGCAGCGCACGGGCTAACAACATTCGTCCTCAACTCCTCACGTCTAACCAGCGTGGGGAGTGAGTTTTTATTACAACTATTCAGCATTAGGCCATGTATACTATACTAAGACTAACTACTAGCTACTTCACCAGAATAAGGGGTGTTCCTTATGTTCAGAATTTTGATTGCAGATGACGAACCGATGATCCGTAAAGGACTGCAGAAGCTGATCCAGCAATCCGGTCAGCCTATTGCGAGCTTGCGGCTTGCAGAGAACGGGGCGGACGCATTGCAGCAGATTCAAGAGGAGCGTCCCGATTTTTTATTTACCGATATCCGCATGCCCAAAATGGACGGACTGGAGCTGTGCAGACAAGTTGCGGAGCTTGATCCTGACATCCATATTGTAGTGGTATCCGGTTATAATGATTTTGAATATGCACAAAAATGTGTTTCTTATGGAGTCAAAGAATATATTTTAAAGCCTATTAATAAGAAAGCAGTTGAAACTGCCTTGGTTAAGCTTGCACATCTTCGTGCCAAGCAAATGACTCAGGCATTTGTTTCGGTTAATCGGTTGGAAGAATGGGTGGCTGTAGCTGAGGATGCAATCTGGTCGCTTAAGCACACCGTTTTGTTAGAGCTTCTGCTCAAAGCTCGTAGAGAGCTTACTTCTTATAACCTTCGGCTGAACCAGCTGGTTGATTTATTGGGCGAATTTTCGGTACTGCTGAATAAACGTTTGAATGAAAGAGATGTATTTTCATTTTCGGAGCGGTTGCAGCTGTATGATGTTTCGAGTATAGACGAGGCATGGACACGGTTTGAAGCCAGCCTGGAGCTCTTATTTCAGGATTTGCGAATTAAACGCAAGGGAAAGCTGCGGGATCCTGTAGAGGAAGCCAAGCATTATATAGAAGATCATTTGGCTGAGGAAGTGTCACTAGAGGAGGTCGCTGACCGAATTGGGCTGAACGCCTCTTATTTTAGCCAACTGTTCAAACAATCGACACAGGAAACCTTTGTCCAATATCGTACTCGCAGACGAATTGAAAAGGCCAAAAAATTGCTCGCACAGCCGCACTACCGAATTACCGATATTTCAGGTGAAGTTGGTTATGCGGATCATCCTCATTTTACTAAAACGTTTAAAAAATACACAGGCTTATTGCCATCTGAATTCAGGAACAAGCTGGGGATTGAATAATGAAGAGACGATCGCTGTCCGGACAAGTTTTTTTTTACTTCTCAATTGTTATTGTGCTATCGCTAGCATCCGTCGGGATTGTCTCCTATGTTCAATCGTCACGCGCGTTGGATCACCAGGTTGAGCAGTATATGGATCAAATGATTGATAATGCAGCTTATCAAACCGATATTTATTTGCAAACCTATGAGCTGCTTAGCAATTCATTTTCATCCAATTCGGATGTAAGAGCTTTTTTTGAAATCGGAAAAGATGATGTGTATGAGTATTATTATTACTCCGATCAAATTAGAACTTTTGCCTCGAAATCGGTTCAATCGATTATTACGCTTTATAAGCAGCTAAATGCGATTTACGTTGTAGGCCAACAGGGCAGATCGGTTATATATGACAATCAGAACTTTTTATCTCTAGATGCTAGCCTGCTTCCTGAGAAATACGACTTTCTGATGAAATCGGCACCTGACAACAATAAAATAGTTCTGCTTAATACCAGCATCCGACCTGAGGATCAGGGAACTGTTGTTACAATGGTGCGGAAGGTTCGCGGCGCTTCATACGACCGAAATAGAGGGCTTGTTGCCATTGAATTTAAGCTGCAGGAGCTGGCCAAAATTTGGGATCGGGTGAATATTGGCAAAGACGGCTATTTTTTTATTATGGATGACAATGGAAATCCGATCTACCATCCGCCAAATTTCCAACCTGATGAAGCCATGTTTAAAGAAATTTCAACCCATATATCCGATAGCGAAAATAAAGTGTTTACAACAAAATATCAAGGTGAAAACCGAATGTTTGTTGCACGCAAATCCGATTATTCCAATTGGCGGCTCGTTGTTTCGATGCCGCTGGATGAGCTGCGCAAGCCGATCTCTACGATCCGTACTGTCACCTTGGTAGTTGGTTTAGTTACGCTGGTACTGGCTTTGCTGCTTGCCTTTAGATTTGGCCGGTCCATTGTGGCTCCGATTAGGGAATTAAAGGAAAGCATGCGGGAAACGGAGAAAGGGAACTGGCGGCATCTGGATGAAAATGGGCGAACCGATGAGTTAGGCGGGCTTATCCATAGCTATAACTTAATGGTGACCCGTTTATCGGAAATGATTGATAAAGTGTATGCGGCGGAGCTGCAGCAGCAGAAGGGAGCTCTACAAATTCAAGAAGCTGAGCTTGAGCGGCATAGAGCCGAGTTTCAAACACTGCAGCTGCAAATAAATCCGCATTTCCTGTACAACACATTGGAAACGATCAATTGCTACGCTATTGTCCAGGATTCACATGAGATAACTGAGATGGTTGAAGCGATGGCTTTTATGCTTCGTTATTCGATTCAAACTAATTTGGAAGAAATAACGATTGCTAATGAATTGAATCATGTACGTAATTATTTGATCATCTTACAGCACCGGATCGATCGAGAATTTGAGCTCGATGTAATCATTCCGCCATCCCTTTTGCTCGAGAAGATGGTAAGGCTGACCTTGCAGCCCATTATTGAAAACAGCTTTCAGCATGCTTTCCCTAACGGCATCGAGGCTCATCATAAGATAAGTATTGATGCACACAAGGGAAATGGGTTATTCCAGGTCATCGTTGAGGATAATGGAGCAGGGATTGCCCCTGACAGGCTAAAGCAGCTGAAGGAGCAGCTGATGCTGAACCGATTGGCTGAGGAGGAAACTCAATCCGGCTACTATCGACGTGGCGGTATCGGTTTGATGAATGTTCACCGCAGAATTCAGATGGTATTTGGTGAGCAATATGGCTTGAGCATTGAAAGCGAGTGGGGGAAGGGCAGCAGGTTTATATTAACTATGCCGGATAAGCCCAATAAGAGATCTATTTAAATGATAAATAAAAGGCTGGTTAAGCAGCTAATGATAGGAGGACGTAATAAATGAGTACACAATTACACGGCAAGATTGCTCTGGTTCCAGGGTCCAATGTGGGGATTGGTCGAGCTATTGCCATTGCTTTGGCTGCCAATGGCGCTAAAGTAGGCGTCAACTACTTAAACAACAAAGAGCAGGGCGAAGAAACGGTAAAGCTAATCCGTCAAGCGGGAGGACAAGCTGAGCTATTCCAGGCGGATGTGACAAATGCAGCACAAATCGAAAGTGAGACGATAGAAATCAACGGGGGGATGTTCATTCGATGAGAATATCAGAGAAGCTAACTAACACAACTTGGGCAAGACCAACGTTACAAGCACTAAAAGCTGAGCTTGATCAACTGGAAGCTAACGGCAGCCTGCATATCCCTCAAGAGCCCGGTGGCTGGTGGCATCAGTACGTATGCCCGACCCATCACACGGAGCTGGAGTTCGATCCTAATGAACGCGATGCGCATGTGTTCATCTGCCCTCATGGATGCCGCATAGAAGGAGATGCTTACCGCGGCGCATGGCTGGTGTTTAAGCACCAGTCCATGGCCCGGGTCGCACTCCAAGCAGCAGCAGTGTACGCGGGAACCAAAGAGCAAGCTTATGCGGATCTCGCGAAGCGAATCCTCGTAAGCTATGCAGACCAGTTCCCGCAATATCCGGTGCATCCAGACGCCCAGCCTTGGATGCTCAAGGGCAGAGCATTTCATCAAGCGCTAACGGAAGCTATATGGTCTACTACGCTGCTGCGTGCCTATGTGCTGCTTCAGGATGAAGGCATAACTCTTGATAAAGCTGAACAAGCCGCATTGGATATGTTTCTTTCGATGCTTGAGTCAAGTATGACACAATATCGGTATATATTAATTCATGAACGTAAAAATGCAGAGAACAATTATACAGCATGGTTAAATGCTGCCCTTTCCTGCGTCTACACAATAAAAGGGCAGCGCGAGCAGCTAGTAGACCTCATAGAAAATGAGGGAGGCTGGAAGCATCATTTATCGATCGGGGTAAAGCCTGATCAATTCGAATTTGAAGGAAGCACTTATTATCATATTTTTGTATTACGCGCTTATTTGATCTCTGCTGAGATGGCTCAGCGCTTCGATATTGATTTGTATCATGCCGAAGGTGAGCAGGGACAGTCGATGAAAGGAATGTTCGATGTGCTTGTCGGACTTTCCGATGATCAAGGTGTTCTTCCTGCACTGCATGACGGTCCGCTAGCTAGGGTACCATTTGCTAGAGAGATTGCAGAGATTATGGAGATAGGACTTGCCGCATATGGTAACGAAGCCTATGCGCCAATCTTGGGAGAAGCTTATCGGCAAATGGATGGGCAGCGCACCCGTATCTCGCTGGAGGCTCTAGTCTACGGCGAAGGGAATGCTGATTTGACGGGTTCCATGCCTGCCAGAAGCTCATTACTTCTGGCTGATTCCGGATTCGCAGTTGGTAGGAACTCGAATAACGGATTGTCATTTCTAGTAGATTTCGGTCCTCATGGCGGCTCTCATGGACATTATGACAAGCTGCACCTAAGTTTACAGCATCAAGGCGGAGCATTTGCGCCTGATCTGGGTATGGTTCCTTATGGTTCATCGCTGCGTAAAGAATGGTTTGCAGAGACAGCTAGCCACAACACAGTTTCAGTTGGAGGTAAGTCGCAGGCCATTCATGAAGGGCGCTGCAAGCAATTTACCGAAAGTGAAAAATCTGTCTATGCTTGGCTGCAGTCTGAAGGTGCTTATGAGGGAAGTTTGCTTGAACGCCATTTGCTGCTGACAGATGAATGGCTGTTAGACTGGTTTGAAGTTAGTCTGGACAATGAGCAAACGATAGATTGGTGGATGCATGCGATCGCATCGCCTGAAGCTGTTGGGGGCAATTGGGTTAGTATCGAGGGCGATCCTTCGGAGACATTAGGTTCTAAGGAGTATGGCTATGACCGCATAGAGCTGCTTGATCGCTACGCGGCAAACGCCGGAAGTGGAACGGGAGAATCATCTCCCGTGCTGACAGTTAGCTATAACCTAGGGGATGCCGCATCTGGCACATTGTATCAATCGACAGTACAGTTCGATAGTGAAGCAGATGCTCTCTACCGGATCGCAACACCTGGAACGTCTGTTGATCCTAGTAAGCAGCTGAACGGATTATTGCACCGGCGTAACGGCCGAAAGGCCAGCTTTATTCATATTTATAAGCTTGACTCTGCTCCTGCTGTAAGCTGGCAATCCGTTGCTGCAACAGATGGAACGGGCTCAGGGCGAATTATTATCGGGGATCAACAAAAGAGAGTTGTTTGTGAATTGGATGCACAACAAGGATTGAAAGTGACATGGGAGGAAGACAATGAGTAAACCACTATACCAGCCGCAGAGCGGCGTATTGACCGTCCAATATGCTCCGAATGAGCAATCTATTCTGATTGAAAATCCGCCGCGGTTTACTTGGATACCCGCTCAATTAGAACATGATCGCTATGTTTTGCAGTATTCACGTTCTTCCCAATTCAATACGGAGGATACAGTGACGGTTCTCTCGATCGATTATAATTTATATACGCCTGATCATGTATTGGAGCCTGGAGTGCATTATTGGCGTTATGCCCTGCTTCTTGAAAAAGAAGAAGGAACTGCAGCTCCAGATGGAATAGCTTTTCAAACCGAATGGAGTACGATTCGCAGCTTTACGGTTACTGAAGGTTTACCGGAGACTCCTTTAGCTGGCAGAGGGGTAAGATATGCGCAAGCTGCCAAGGAGCATCCACGACTGTGGTTGCAAGCTAGTGAGCTGCCGGATTTTCGCCGCAAGGTCAGAGAGAACCCTGTATCCGTAGGATGGGAAGCATTCTATGAGCGTTCTGTTAAGCCTTGGATTGAACGGGATCTTATTGCTGAACCACAGCCGTATCCTAACAACAAACGTGTAGCCAGCTTGTGGCGTCAAATGTATATTGATTGTCAGGAAGCACTTTATGCGGTTCGCCATTTAAGCGTTGCCGGAGTAGTGTTGGAAGATCAGAGCCTTATAGATCGCGCTAAAACTTGGCTGCTTCATATTACTAGCTGGGAAGTCAATGGAACGACAAGCCGCGATTACAATGATGAAGCATCCTTTCGGATCACGGGTGCATTGGCTTGGGGTTACGATTGGCTGTACAACGAGCTGTCACATGAAGAGCGTGAGCTTGTAAGAACAAACCTGCTGCTTCGTTCAGAGCAGATTGCCTTTCATGTTATCGAGCGCAGTAAAATCCATCATGTTCCTTTTGATAGTCATGCCGTACGTTCTTTATCTTCTGTACTTGTACCAGGCTGCATTGCAATGCTTGGAGAAGAGGAGAAGGCAGAACAATGGCTTAACTATACTTTAGAATACTATGCTTGCCTCTATTCTCCGTGGGGTGGAATTGACGGAGGCTGGGCTGAAGGGCCGATGTACTGGACTACAGGCATGGCATTTGTAACAGAAGCGATCAATTTGCTTAAAAAATATACCGGGGTTGATTTTTACCAACGTCCATTTTTTCAAAAAACAGGTGATTATCCGCTCTATTGCTTCAGTCCCGATACGCTTCGCGCAAGCTTTGGTGATCAATCCACGCTTGGGGATCCTGTCAGCTTGAAAACAGGGTTTAATATCCGTCAATTTGCTGGCATTACGGGCAACGGACTGTATCAATGGTATTTCGAGCAAACAAAAGCGATCGATACGGATTCAGAGATGAAGTTCTACAATTACGGATGGTGGGATTTCCGATTTGACGAAATGGTTTACCTGAATGATTATCCATCCATTCCTGCTCAACAGCCAAAGGAAATTGAACCGGTCAAATGGTTCCGTGATATCGGATGGGTAGCCTTTCACGCGAATATGGACCAGCCTGATCAACATATCATGCTTTTGACCAAGAGCAGCCCATATGGTTCTATTAGTCATAGTCATGGCGACCAGAACGGCTTCCTGCTCCATGCATACGGGGAACCGCTTGCGATTGAAAGCGGCTATTATATCGCTTTTAACAGCACGATGCATATGAATTGGCGCAGGCAGACACGTTCAACGAACAACCTGTTAATTGACGGTCTAGGGCAATATGCGGGAACAAATAAAGTACTGAATATGGCTGCATCCGGCATAGTGGAGGACGTTCAAACACATCCTGCCTATACTTATTCTCGTTGTAACGCAACAGCGGCTTACAAGGAAAATGTGCCTTATCTGGAGCGTTATGTACGAGAGCTGTATTTCTTCAACGAGTCTTATATCGTAGTTGTTGATCAAGTGGATTTATCCCAGCCTGGAAAAATCGACTGGTTATTCCACACCTTGTATGAGATGAAGCTGGATGGGCAGTCATTTAAGGTAAGAGGACAGAAGGCGGATATGGACGGACGTTTTGTATATAGCTCCTCAGGAGATTTGGAACTGTCGCAAAGCAGTGAATTTACCGATGTGGATCCTTCGGAAATTGAAGGCTTGGATCGCCAGTGGCATTTGACGGCATCAACGCGTACGGCGCGAAGCCATCGAATTGCAACTTTACTTGTACCGATTCGTAAGGATGAACCTAAGTATGTTTCGTACTTTATGGACGATCAGGGACATGGTGTGCACCTGTACTTCACTGAGGACGGCGTTACGCATAAGATTGAGGTTCCAAAGCCTTACTAGATAGTTATAAAAAGGGTACTGAATTGTCGAGCAGCTCCAATTGTGCATACTATTGCATAATTCGGGGCTGTTTGTATATGAAAAAAGAAAACCCGTTATCCAACATCTATTACGATGATGGATAACGGGTTCTTCTAACTCAACTTATTTTCCAGCTTTTACTTCTTCAAGTAAGCTCAGATCCAGAAATTTGCTCAGATCCAATTCTTCTTTTTTGATATCTTTGATATAACCGGCATCGATGGACACCTTTGCCATTTCCTCAATAGCTGCTTTATTAACATCTGTAGTCAAATTCAGACGGGAGATAGCCGCTTTGATCAGATTGATCTCCATACCTTTGCCACTTAACGCTTTAAGGCGGTTATTGATTAGCTCATAAGATTTGTCCGGATTCTTCTTGATGAAATCAACAGCGTCTGCGTTTGCTTTAATCGCTTGCTTAACCATATCGCGGTGTTCTTTCAAAAACTTGTCGCTGGCAGCAAGCAACGTTAGAGGGTAGTCTCCATTGTTCGGTGGAATTTTGTTCCAGTCAACGATGATTTTGCCTACTCCTTCTTGCTCCATTTGAGTGCCCCAAGGCTCAGGTACCAATGTAGCTTCAATTTCTTTCTGGCGCATTGCGATTAGTGTATCCGCTGGAGCACGTGCAATAATTTGAACGCCTGTTTTATCCGTTGTTACATTAAGGTTATTCTCTTTAAGCAATAAACGAAGTGAAATTTCATTGGTGCTACCTTTAGTTGGAATGGCAACTGTTTTACCTAACAAATCCTTTGGACTTGAAATGCCGGAGTCCTTGGCAGCTACAAGCACCGCTCCACCGTTATTTGAACCGGAGACGATACGGAAGTTTTTGCTTTTAAGAAATTGGTTTGTAGCAGGACCAGGACCTGTGTAGCCTAAGTCGATTTGATCTGTAGCAAGTGCTGTCGAGAAGTCGGAACCGTTATCGAAGGCAGTAACTTCAATTTTGACGTTCTCACCCCAATATTTCTGGAACAAGCCTTGCTCTAAAGCAACATAACCAGGTGCATGAGTGACGTTTTTAAAAATACCGAGTCTAACCGTAGATGCAGGTGCGGAAGCTTTCGTTCCTCCTGCGGCCCCATCCTTGGCCGGTTCTTCTTTTTTACCGCAAGCGGATAACACCAGCACGGTAACCAACATAATAGCTAAAAGTAAGGACATATTTTTTTTCATTGTATTCTCTCCTTTTTAATATCGCCTGTTCATCTAGCTGGACAGGTCGCACATTCAGTAATTGTTACTTCTTCTGACCGGCTAATCCGTACCGTATTAATATGGTATCCTCCAGCCTTTTGAAGCAGAAATGGTCGGAAAGGGTACCTAGAGCCGCGATAATAATAACGATACATAACATCAACGCCGTATCGGCGAGATTGCGGCCGTCCTGAAGCAATTGTCCGAGCCCGACACCTTTGGCAATCAGCTCGCCGGCTACCAGTGCCCGCCATGCAAACGCCCAGGCAACACGAACCCCTGTAATCATATGCGGGAAAGCTGCGGGAACCATAACTTGGTAAAACATTCGGAAGCCGTTTCCTGTGCCCATAGTTTGTGCAGCTTTAATATAGATGGGAGGAATATTCATAATTCCAGTACGGCTGGACATTGCCATGGTCCAGGTTGCTCCGAGAGTGGTGATGAAAATAACTGAAAAGTCATTCATTCCAAACCATATAATGGCGAATGGGAGCCACGCGATACTTGGAATGGTTTGCAGTGCAACAACCAAAAAGCCAAGAGTGTCATCAAGCAAACGATATCTTGCAAACAGGAATCCAAGCGTAGTACCGATTAGTATCGATATTACGAATGAGGTTAACAAGCGGCGCAAGCTTTCATATGTTGCTTCGAGCAGCCGTCCGTGGACAAGACCATCGTAAAAGGCCTGAAAGGTTTGGACAACGGAAGGAAACTTCCAGCCCCAATCAAAGATTCTAAATCCCGCCTCCCAAGCTATCAGAAGCAGAACTAGAAAGAGTGTTCTTCTTAATGCTGTACTCATCGCCCATTTCCTCCTTTACCACTTTTTCCAGCTCATCAGCGAGGGCTTCCATGATGCTGTTTTCCACGTGGTGGAGTATCGGATCGGCCAAATCTCTTGGGCGAGCGGCGCGAACTGAAAATTCTTTCTTGATCGTACCCGGACGGGTCGACATAACAAGAACACGGTCGGAGAGGATAACGGCTTCACGAATATTATGTGTAATAAACAGTATTGTTTTTTGTGTGCGCATCCAGATTTCTTCCAGATCTTTGTGCAAAATGAGCCTTGTCTGCTCATCAAGTGCTGCGAACGGTTCATCCATGAGCAATATCTCCGGGTCCATAGCCAAAGCGCGGGCAATTGCTGCTCTTTGTTTCATCCCGCCCGAAAGCTCGTGTGGATAGCGGTCAGCAAATTTGCTTAAATGAACGGATTTTATCTGCTCCATTGCGAGCTCTTCACGTTCTTTTTTTGAAACTCCCTTTTGTTTTAAGCCGAAAGCAACATTATCCAATACAGTTAACCAAGGAAATAAGGCATGTTCCTGAAACACAACAACGCGGTCCGGGCCTGGTGTACTGCAGGGTCTACCGTTTACGGTTATAACTCCTTGCTGTGCTTGCTCCAAGCCTGCGACCAAATTTAGGAGCGTTGACTTTCCGCATCCCGACGGTCCCAGCAATGAAACGAATTCCCCTTTTTTAATGGAAAGAGATACGTTATCAATAGCAGTAAACGTACCGCCAGTACGCTGATGAAAGGTTTTGCTTACATCCTTGATTTCGATCAAATTGATTCACTCCCCCTAAAGTCCCAACAATGGTACTTTTCTTATGTAAGATCAAGCAAAATTGTTTTAGAGTTTCTTTCGCCATAAGAAGTTTTCTTATACCAACCTATTTTATCGGAATTAAAGCTTTTGTCAATAAAAAATTTAAAGAGGAAAAATGTCAATACATGGCGAATTATAGGAGGATGGTTTTTTTTGCAAATTTATTAAGAAAGGGTTTGGATAATTTATGAAGCAATGGAAACGTGTGCTTATCGCTGGAACGCTGCTAGGCAGCACTTTCACCGCAGGTGTATTTGCAGAAGATGTGCTTCAGCGAGTGGAAGCTTATTTGCGACCCGATTTCAATATTGTAGTGGATGGAACTCCAGTTAAGCTGGATGGCCCAACGCTTATTTACCAGGACGCGAGCTATTTGCCATTAAAGGAATTAGGAAACTTGCTTGGCGCGAATATCCTTTATAAGGACGTCAATAAAACCATTTATATTAACAGTCGCATTAATCCCGAGCAGGTTGTAGATGAGAAGGATCTTACGACGGATGAGTTTAAGTTTAAGAACCCTTATTCTATTATGGTCAATTATTTGGGTGCTGAGTATCCGTTGTTACTAACAAATGCAGAAGATAAGAATAATATATCTAATCGGCTTCTTTATTACCGTCTGTCGGATTTGAGGAAAATGGGGATCGAAACGGGCGGGATGAAAAAGTCGAAGGAAATGTTGACCGAAGAGTTGTATGTGACTGAAACCGAATTAAAGCAATTTGTGAAACAGCTGCCGACCCAAACCAGAAGCTCAAGCGCTGATCGGTATGTAATAGCAGGGGAACTTAATACAAAGAAGCTCGACGCTCTTCAAAATTACATAAAAACTACAATGAATTCTCAAAACAAAGATAATAAGGACAGGGATAGAGGATTCAAGTATACCTCCAAGCCAATTATCGTGGAAAAGACTGAAAACGAAAATGAATATCAGTATATATATTATCAAACCACCTATTTTGACAAATATATAAACAACCGTTATGTTCGAACTAAACTGACTTTGACCAAAAGAGAGCTCGATAGCGATGGTTACACAATTAATACCCACGCCATGACTGATTTAAATGAGCAGTTGGATATCAAAGAGAGAAGAAAGACCGAGGAGGAAGCCAAAAAGGTACTTGACCCTGTAAAGCCATAAAGCCCAATGTTGTGATAATATAGACCGATCCCTATAGAGGGAGCCGGTCTTTTTGGAGTAAGTCATAAATTGTACACCTTGGTTTTGTCCTGTTCAAAAAATGGTTAAAATAAAAAAGTAAAAAGGTCAATAAACCAAGTTGCTAAATCATATGATTCATAATAAGATAGAAGTAAGTAACTGAATTATCTGAAAATTCTATCAAAATATGTATGGAGTGCCATTTTTGGGAGGGGATTGCCGTGAGTAAGAGTCATGAAGTGGAATATTGCAACCTTGAGTTACGATTTGACCGTCGGCTAATCCGTAATTTCATCAAAGCGTTAATTCAGGAGGGCTATTCTTTATATTGGAATGAAAGCGAGCAGCAATTTATTGTTTCAATCCGAACTGGAAGGAAGCTGGTGAAGCTTAAGTTTCAACGCATTGGGGAACGTTACAAAATTGTTGGCAATTATTCCTTTAAAGATGAGAAGCTGGCGGAATTGATGGAAAAAATGATTGGCGATACTCGAGGGCACGCTGTTGTGAAACGATTTAAGGACCGTCAAATATTGATTGAAAATATTATGTTTGGGGAAATTATCCGCATGGTTGAAATTTCTGGAGTCGAACATAAAGTATTATTTCAGAAGGAGCCGGTTGTTACGGTAGAGGAAATGATGCAAGCGTTCAAATCCAAGCGTCCTGACGAACGTATTCCCGTGCTTCGGTTGGAGCTTGACTATGAATTAGCCACACTTCATGATGCCATTCAGTCCAAAGACAATGAAGCAATCAGATCGAGTAAAGAAAGGTTGTTGGAATTAAGGCATGAGATGCTGCTGCTGGAAATGTAGATTAGATGATTGACGAGGTCTGTGTAGATGCACAGACCTTTTTTATGATAAAATACAGCAAAACAAGTGCATACTGCGCAAAAAATGATCGTTGTTAACGTGTGCAGCTGTATGATATTATAAAACCTGAGGTGGTAAGAGTTGACTGTTACAATAAAGGATATTGCCAAGCTGGCCAACGTGTCTCATACAACTGTCTCCAGGGCGTTGAATGATAGCCCTCTTATAAATCAAGAGACGAAGGAAAGAATTAGACAGCTTGCCATCGGTCTAAATTATACACCCAACTATAATGCAAAAAGTCTTGTATTGGATAGATCGTACAACTTGGGACTTTTTTTTTCAACTCTCCATACGGGCACCTCGGCAGGCTTTCTTTATGAGGCTGTCAAGGGTGTAAATGATGTCATTAAAGATCAGTTTAATTTGATAGTACGCGGAATTGATGATTACACAAGTTTTCAGAAAGTAAATCGAAAAAGCTATGATGGTATAATTGTTATGAGTCAGAGCTCAAGTGATCAATCTTTTATTGAATATGCAGCGGAAAAGGAAATTCCTTTGGTTGTACTAAATCGGGAGATTGACAATGTTCAGGTTATGAATCTGATTCCTGATGATCAGGGCGGTGCTTACCGAATCGTCGAATATTTAATTCGCCAAGGTCACAGAGATATTGCTATTATAGAAGGGAAACAAAATTTCAAATCTACACAATCTCGTCTAGATGGTTATCTTGAAGCTATGAATCATAACCAGGTTCCTTTACGTGAAGATTATCAGGTGCATGGCAATTATGATTTGGAAAGCGGCTATACGGCTATGAATCATCTGTTGAAGCTGGAGGCTAGGCCTACGGCGGTTTTTTGCTGCAATGACGACATGGCGCTAGGTGCTATTAAGGCAATTACGGAGAAGCAGCTTACTGTTCCAGGTGATATCTCGGTTGTAGGCTTCGATGATCATATTTTTTCCGGATTTATGTCTCCAGCCTTGACAACCGTTCGCAGACCCATCGAACAGATCAGCAGAGAAGGAGCAGCCAAGCTGCTGACCTTCATTGACACCAAGCAGATCGAGAAAGACAAGATTCTATTCCATACGGAGCTTGTGATTAGAGATTCCGTTAAATCGATTACAGGAGGCGCATGATTATGAGTATACTGAGAAAAGTGCTTGAGGACATTCCAATACCGCAAATGGTAAAAATTCGTCAGAAGTTTGACGGCACAAAATTGGAAGACTTGGCAGGTGGGCTTGAGAACGAGCTGCAAAAGCCAGGTGCGATAGATCAGATTAAACCAGGTCAGCAAGTAGCAGTTGCTGTAGGCAGCCGAGGCGTTGCTAATATTGCGTTATTTACAAAAGTGACAATTGATGCTATAAAAAAAGCCGGAGGCCATCCATACATCGTTCCGTGCATGGGCAGCCATGGCGGTGCAACAGCCGAAGGACAAAAGGACGTATTGCATCATTTAGGCGTTACAGAGGAGGCTATGGGCGCTCCAATCCGCTCTTCGATGGAAGTAATCAAGCTCGATGAGCTGCCTAACGGATTGCCGGTCTATGTCGATCAGATCGCTTCCACAGCCGACGCAATTGTCGTTATAAATCGTGTTAAGCCTCACACGGCTTTCCGTGGACCTATTGAGAGCGGTATTATGAAAATGATCGCGATAGGGCTGGGCAAGCAAAAAGGTGCAGAAGCTTGCCATCAGCTTGGCTTCAAATACATGGCTGAGAACGTGCCTGCTATGGCCAAAATTATGATTGACAAGCTGCCGATTGTTTTTGGAGTGGCCTTGGTCGAGAATGCCTATGACGAGACCTGCCGCATTGAAGTGCTGCCAGCGGCTGAGATTGAAGCACGTGAAGTGGAGCTGCTTGTCGAGGCGAAAGCACGTTTGCCCAAAATTTTGTTTGATCAAGTCGATGTGCTCGTAATTGATTATATCGGTAAGAACATAAGCGGCGATGGTATGGATCCGAATATTACAGGCCGTTATCCAACTCCTTATGCGCATGGCGGACCTGATGTTTCGAAGATGGTAGTCCTTGATTTGACGCCTGAAACAAAAGGGAATGCGAATGGAGTAGGCACAGCGGATTTTACAACACAACGTCTTGTTGATAAGACAGACCTGCATGCAACTGTGGTCAATGGGCTTACATCGACAGTGTGTGCACCAACCAAAATAGCGAGCACATTGGATAATGACTTCTATGCGATTAAAGCGGGCGTGAAAACTTGCAATATTTTGGATTATACGAAATGCAGATTGGTTCGCATTCAAGATACGCTGCATTTAGGTGAAATCGAGATTTCAGTAAATCTGTTGGAGGAAGCTAAGCTGCATGCAGATATTGAAATTTTAAGCGAGCCGTATGATTTGCAATTTGACAGTGAAGGGAATCTTGTGAAATGAGTTTGTCTGTTCAAAAGCCTTATATTTTAGCAGCAGATATCGGCACTACCAGCACCAAAACGCTTGTAATTGACCGTGACGGCCGCGTGCTGGCATCGCATTCGGTTGAGTACCCGCTGCATACGCCAAGACCGGATATGGCTGAGCAGGACCCGGATGAAATTTTTCGCGCTGTGTTGACCTCAATACAAGCCGTTATTGCAATAGCACGAATATTGCCGAGCCAAATTCTATGTGTTTCGTTCAGCTCGGCTATGCATAGCCTTATTGCGGTTGATCGCGATTTGAATCTGCTAACACAATGCATCACTTGGGCGGATAACCGCAGTGTTGACTATGCACGCATACTGAAAGAAGAGATGGACGGACACCAGATCTATCTGAATACCGGGACTCCGATTCATCCGATGTCGCCATTGCTTAAGCTTATGTGGTTCAGAGATAACCGTAAGGATATTTTTGAACAAGCTTATAAATTTATTGGGATCAAGGAATACGTATTTGCCAAGCTGTTCGGTCAATTTGTCATTGATTACTCGATTGCCAGTGCAACAGGCTTGTTTAATTTACGCAAGCTTCAATGGGATGAACAGGCTTTGGCAGCATGCGGTGTTCGTCCCGAGCAATTGTCTGAGCCCGTTTCCACGGTTCATCACCTTGCCGGCATGAAACAGGAATACGCGCAAGCGATGGGGCTTCAAGTGGATACTCCATTCGTAGTAGGAGCCTCTGACGGGGTTCTGGCTAACCTTGGAGTAGGTGCTTTTGAAGAAGGCGTCTACGCTGTGACGATTGGTACGAGCGGTGCTGTACGCGGTGTTGTTCGCGAACCTATAACAGATCCGAAAGGCAGATTGTTCTGTTATGCCTTGAAGGAGGATTTCTGGGTAGTTGGCGGAGCTATTAACAACGGCGGCATTATGTTCCGATGGGTCCGCGATCAGCTGGCAACTGCAGAGGCAGAAGAGGGACGTCGCAGGGGTATGGACCCATATGATTATTTGACTTCTTTGGCACAGGAAGTCGCTGCAGGCTCTGATGGGCTGATTTTCTTGCCTCTCCTTGCCGGTGAACGTGCTCCTTATTGGAATGCCAATGCTCGCGGCGTCTTTTTCGGATTGTCATTGTACCATCAGAAGACGCATATGATCCGTTCAGTAATGGAAGGTGTGATGTACCGGATCCAATCGGTGCTAACTGCCTTGGAGGAGCTTTCTGGTCCGACCAAAGAAATTCGCGCTTCGGGCGGCTTCGCACGTTCAAGCTTCTGGCTGCAAATGATGTCCGATGTAACTGGCAGTTCCGTTGTTGTTCCAAACTCAATTGAAAGCTCAGGCTTGGGTGCAGCACAATTGGGATTGTTAGCTATGGGCGAGATCAAAGATTTCTCGGCGGTTCATCAATGGATGCAAATTCAGCACAGCCATAAAACCAACAATGAGAATTATGAGCATTACCAAGAGCTGACAACGATTTATAGTCGTGTGTACCATCAGCTGAAGGACGAATTTGACATGATTGCTGAGTACCAACAGAAATATACGAAGTAATCAGATTAAGATTCTTACAAAAATATTAGGAGGCTCACTATGAATTTATTTGATTTGACAGGAAAAACTGCTGTTATTATCGGCGGAAACAGTACTTTGGGTGGTGCTATGGCGGTAGCTTTAGGCGGTCATGGTGCTAATGTAGCGGTTGTCGGCCGTAATGAAGAGAAATCGCTGAACGTGAAAAAAAGCGTTGAAGAAGCTGGAGGCAAAGCGGAGGTTTTCTCAGCCGATGCAACGAATGCGGAAGATTTGCAAAAAGTGCTTGCCGATGTTCTGGCTTGGACAGGCCGCGTTGACATATTAATGAACTGCCCTGGCAAAAACAGCCCGACTCCATTTTTTGATATCCAGATGGAAGAGTGGGATTCTATCATGGAAGTTAACTTGAAAAGCGTTGTATTAGCTTGCCAGGTTTTTGGAAAACATATGGTGGACAAAGGTGAAGGTGGAAGTATTATTAATATTTCATCCGCTTCCTCTGAAATTCCATTGTCACGTGTGTTTACTTATTCCGCTTCCAAGGCTGCGGTTAACAATGTTACCAAGTTTTTGGCGCGTGAATTTGCACCTGCACGTGTACGTGTTAATGCCATTATTCCAGGCTTTTTCCCTGCTGAACAGAACCGTAAAATTTTGTCTCCGGAGCGTACAGCATCCATTATGGGGCATACACCAATGAATCGTTTTGGCGATGCTGAGGAGTTGCAAGGCGCGGCTGTATTCTTGGCTTCCGAGAAGGCTTCCAGCTTTGTGACGGGCTCGCTTGTTACAGTTGACGGCGGATTTACTGCGATGACAATTTGATGCTGCATTTTCAAAATCAATTATAAATCGTATAATAAACTAGATTGGATAAAAAGAAGGAGAGGAAGTAAACAAATGTCGAAACAACAAGTTGGCGTGATCGGATTAGCGGTCATGGGCAAAAACCTGGCATTAAACATCGAAAGCAGAGGGTTCACAGTGTCGGTTTATAACCGCTCCCGTGAAAAAACGGATGCTTTGATCGAGGAAGCAAAAGGAAAAAATTTAGTAGGTACATACAGCATTGAGGAGTTCGTAGCATCCTTGGAAACACCCCGCAAAGTGTTGATCATGGTTCAAGCGGGAACAGGTACTGATGCAACGATCGATTCATTGATTCCACATTTGGATAAAGGCGATATCATAATTGATGGCGGGAATGCATACTTCCCTGATACACAACGCAGAAACAAACAACTGGCAGAACACGGATTGCGTTTCATCGGTACCGGTGTTTCCGGCGGTGAAGAAGGCGCATTAAAAGGTCCTTCCATTATGCCAGGCGGGCAAAAAGACGCTTATGAATTGGTAGAACCGATTCTTACTGCAATTTCCGCAAAAGTAGGCGGCGACCCTTGCTGCACATACATCGGACCCGATGGTGCGGGACATTATGTTAAAATGGTTCACAACGGCATCGAGTACGGCGACATGCAGTTGATTTGCGAAGCTTACCAGTTGCTAAAAGACGTTCTTAACGTGAGCACGGATGAGCTGCATGAAATTTTTGCTGAATGGAATAAAGGTGAGCTTGACAGCTACTTGATCGAGATCACTACCGATATCTTTACGAAGAAAGATGCGGAAACTGGTAAAGCAATGGTTGATGTAATCCTTGACTCTGCTGGTCAAAAAGGTACAGGCAAATGGACAAGCCAAGATTCCCTTAACCTGGGTATTCCCTTATCAATCATTACAGAGTCGGTATTCTCCCGTTTCTTATCGGCTATGAAGCAAGAGCGCGTTGCTGCAAGCAAAGTGCTTAATGGACCGAAGACATCTGCATTTGAAGGAGATCGCGGCGAGTTTATAGAAGCTGTTCGTAAAGCTCTATACGCCAGCAAAATTTGCTCCTATGCACAAGGCTTTGCCCAAATGAGAGCAGCTTCCGAAGAATATAACTGGAGCTTGGATTACGGCAGCATTGCCATGATTTTCCGTGGCGGCTGCATCATTCGTGCCCGCTTCCTGCAAAATATTAAAGATGCATACGACAAAAATGGCGAGCTGAAAAACTTGTTGCTTGACGATTACTTCAACAATGTAGTTGATAACTACCAAGATGCTTGGAGATCGGTCATAGCTACTGCCGTTACCCGCGGTGTTCCAATTCCTGCGTTTGCTTCTGCATTGGCATACTACGACAGCTACCGCACAGAGCGTCTGCCTGCTAACCTGCTTCAAGCGCAACGCGATTATTTCGGAGCTCATACGTTCCAACGGTTGGATAAGGAAGGTTCTTTCCACTTCAATTGGATGGAAAATTAATATAAAGCTACAACCGGCTTATGGTTTTGGATGACTTAGGTGGAGGAGTTAAGCCGTAGGTTGCCTCTGAGATCCAGTTTTTCAAACGATCAGCTTCCTGGTCGAAGCCGTTGCGCCGTTGTATCAGCATTAAAGAAATGTCCGCGAAATAACGGAAATTTTGCATTAAACGTGGCTGGGAGAGCTCCATTAGGTGGGGATCCTCTTCAGCCACCTTTTTTTTAATGAATTCCAAAATCCAAACGACATCTTCTTTACATAAGGTGTGGGCAGGATTAAGAATTTGTTCCAGCTTTCGCTGTGCAAGATTCGCACTTACCTGTTGAGGTTGATGCATGGCCGATTGCATGGCAGAATCATCTCTCTTTCGTCTATTTTGAGCACATAGTAATAGGATGGCTGCTCTACTGGGGTTTATTCACCATTCATCTTATGATTTTGTCCAACTTTATATTCATGATGTTCATCATATGGTATGATTATAGGGTTATTATATAAGGCATTCAGGGGTGTTAACGCGTTGAAAAAAAAGAATGTAATTTTAATAGGTTTTGCAGGGACAGGTAAATCAACAGTAGGAAAGGCATTGTCAGAGCGTTTGGGCTGGCAATTTATTGATACGGATCAGCGAATTGAGGAACTGCAAGGTATCAGTATTAGCGAGATGTTTCAAACAATGGGTGAGCAAGCTTTTAGGGTCGTGGAAAGCGAAGTAATAGATCGCACTCTGAAGGAAGAGAACCAAGTTGTATCTACAGGAGGAGGAGCGGTTTTGGCTGAGCTGAACCGGGTCCGCATGCAAGAGGATGGGTTTGTTGTTAATTTAACCGCTTCCAAGGAAATGATCATAACCAGGGTAAGTAAAGATCAAAGCCGTCCCCTCGTACAAGGTAATGTAGAAGAAAAGGTGACGGCATTAATGGAGAGTCGGAAGCATGCTTACGATTTTGCTGATTTAGCTATAGATACAAGTGAATTGACGGTAAATGAGATTGTTGAGAGAATTGCAGCGGTTCTTTAGAGAGAGTCCCATTCTAACATGCCACCGCTCATATTTTTCAAGTTCATAAAGCCTTGTGCTGTTAAGTATTCATGGGCTTTTCCGCTGCGGTTTCCGCTTCTGCAGACTAGAATGGTCTCTTTGTCTTGAGGAACCTCTTTTAATCGATCTGGAATTTGCATAAGCGGTATGGAGACAGCACCTGGAATCATGCCAAGAGCAATTTCATCCGGCTCCCTTACGTCAATAATATGCAGCTCTTCATTATTGCTTAAACGGTCTTTTAGCTGCTGTGGAGTAATAGTTGTCATGCTTTTTGACCTCCTATAGTTTTCGTAGAAACTTGCATCGCATTTGGTTGCTTTTAGTTTCAAAGTCAATGATATAGACATTATATAGCAGGTGTCAAACTTCCCGGTTTCCATCCTTATACCCTTATGGTAAAATTGCTGTAACTTATATGTTGAAATATGACGGATTATTTGCCGAACAGGAGAGATACATATTCATGAAAGCTATTGTAAAACCGACAAATCAATTACAAGGAACAATTAATGCTTTATCCTCTAAAAACTATACAACTCGTTATTTGTTGATCGGTGCCCTCGCCGAAGGGACAAGCACCATCTATTATCCCGCTCATAGTGAGGACAGCGATGCAATGCGACGTTGTATTCGTGATTTGGGAGCCATAGTTGAAGAAGATGATGAGAAAATGACGATTCAAGGCTTTGGTAAACACCCGCTGCATGTGAAGGAATTAAATGTTGGCAATGCCGGAGCTGTGCTTCGTTTCCTTATGTCTATTGCTTCATTTTGTCCTGAGCTGACCTTTGTTAATACATACCCTAATTCGCTTGGAAAAAGACCTCATGATGATTTAATCGACACGCTTCAGCAAATGGGAGTGGAAATCGAACATAACCAAGGAAAGCTGCCGATAACGATCCGTGGCGGGCAACCTCGCGGCGGTAAGATTCAAGTATCGGGTAATGTAAGCTCCCAATTTTTGAGCTCATTGCTTTTCATGACGCCTCTTCTTGAGGAAGATAGTGAGATTGAAGTGCTGCATGACTTAAAGTCCAAGGTTATCGTAGGACAGACCTTGGAAGTTATTGAGCAGGCGGGAATCAAGATTGAAGCATCAGCAGATTTAATGCACTATAAAGTGCCGGGTCGTCAAAGCTATCAGCCTCAGAAATATGTAGTGCAGGGTGATTACCCAGGGTCTGCCGCTATTTTAGCTGCTGCCGCGGTTACCAATTCAGATGTGACAGTGCTTCGACTCGAAGAGAAGAGCAAGCAAGGCGAGAAGGCAGTCGTCGATGTATTGAAAGCGATGGGAGTTAATTTAACTCACGAGAATGGCGTTGTTCATGTTCAAGGTAACCAGCAGCTGAAAGCCGGAGAATTTGATGGAGATCATTTTACGGATGGTGTTCTGGCAATGGTTGCCGCCGCTGTATTTGCTGAAGGAACCTCGCGCTTTTATAATGTTGAGAACCTTCGTTATAAGGAGTGTGACCGAATAACTGATTTCGTTACAGAGCTTCGTAAAGCGGGAGCGGATGTAGAGGAAAGACAAAGCGAGATCATTATTCATGGACGTCCGCAAGGGGTAGAAGGTGGTGTGGAGATCAATGCACATTACGATCACCGCGTTATTATGGCGTTAACTATAGTCGGCTTACGTTCGGACAAAGGACTTGTAATAAAAGATGCACATCATGTTGCAAAATCTTATCCGCATTATTTTGAGCATTTATTGTCATTAGGCGCTCAAATAGAATTGGTTGAAGAATAAACATTTATTATATTTCAAAGCATTCATTATTGATTGCAACTAAGCCAAAAGTGGGTTGAGGTCGATGAAGGTCCTATGGAAAGGAATCCAAGTGACGTTTGGTTTTTTCCTCATCGCAGGTCTCCTTTTCGCAAGTGGAGTATTTACTATACTGCTGTATGCCAGAATAACGGGGCAAGCTTGGTTTGAAGAATCATCTCCCATAGCTTATGCTGAAACAGTCGGCGCCAAGCAGCCTATTGTGTTGACGGCGACCGTAACGCCTCCTGAGCCTCCCGCCAAGTCAGCTATGTTGGATGCGCCGGTCGTTCGCCAGCTTCCCGAGCTGCCTTCGGGGTGTGAGGTTACGAGCTTAACGATGATGTTCTTATTCTTCGGAATTCAGAAAGATAAGATGGAGCTTGTACCTGAAATGAAACGCGATACAACCCCATTAAGACGAGGGAAGAATGGGGCCATAGCTTATTGGGGAAATCCTAATACAGGGTTTGTTGGTGAAGTTACAGCTGCAGGGAGAGGCTTTGGGATCTATCATGGCGCTTTGTTTGAGCTCCAGAAGCAATATATTCCTAAAGCGGTAGATTTGACCGGCCAGCCCTTTGAAAAGCTTGAGCAGCAATTACGAGAGGGGATTCCATCTGTTGTATGGACAACTATCGATTACCGTGTTCCTGAAAAGTGGAATGTTTGGGATACTCCTATAGGTCCCATTCAAACCACCTTTATGGAGCACGCCGTGCTGCTTGTAGGCTTTGACGAACAAAATGTATATGTTAACGATCCTTTAAGCGGTCAAGCAAAAATAAAGATTGATAAAGGACAGTTTCTCGAAACATGGGAAGTCATGGGTAAGCAAGCTTTATCTTATCTTAAATAATGCAGTAACTATTCCATCCTAAAGAGGAGCTGAAACTTCTATGGCATTCGAAAATCCTTCCAGAGATCATATCAGAGAACTGCTGTCTGCTGCTAAAAATGTTGCTGTTGTAGGTTTGTCAGACAAACCGGATCGTGTATCTTATATGGTAGCGGAAGCGATGCAAAAGAAGGGCTACCGAATCATTCCAGTTAATCCGAATGCCCAAAATATTCTTGGAGAGACTTGTTATGCGACTCTCTCGGATATTCCGGAGTCAGTGGATATTGTGAATGTTTTCAGACGCAGCGAGCATGTTGTACCTGTTGCCGAAGAAGCGGTGCAAATTAAGGCCAAAGTATTTTGGCTTCAACAGGGTATATTTAACGAAGAGGCGGCTGATATTGCCGCAGCTGGTGGCTTGGAGGTCATTATGGACCGTTGCATAAAGGTGGAGGACTCCATTCTACTTCCAGGAGGGAAATAAGCATTGTTACGTGACCGTGATCAAATTATTAAAGACTTACAGGTTTATTTGGTTATGGGGCTGGAAGGTTATGGACACCTGACAGCCCTTCAGCTTGCTCGTGAAGCAATTGCAGGCGGGGTAACCATGGTTCAGCTCAGGGAAAAAAATGCACCTCTTAAACAAGTACTGGCCCAAGGAGCTCAACTAAGGGAGTTATGCCGTGAGCTTAATGTTCCGTTTCTTGTCAATGATCGGGTAGACGTCGCCATTCTGCTTAATGCAGACGGTGTTCATGTCGGTCAGGATGATATTCCTGGTGCAGAAGCCCGCAGGTTATTGGGGGATGACAAGATTATTGGCATCTCGGCTGGAACTATGGAAGAGGCGGAATGGGCCATGGAGAATGGCGCCGATTATGTTGGAGTTGGACCTGTATATTCAACTGCAACCAAACAAGATGCCGGTGAGGCTATCGGTACTCAACTAATCTCTGCGGTTGCTCAACGTTGGAATGTTCCAGTAGTGGGTATAGGTGGAATAAATAGCGAAAACGCCGCGGTTATAGTAGAAGCGGGAGCTCATGGTGTTGCAGTCGTTTCAGCAATAACGAAGCAACAAAATCCGTTTCTGGCTGCTCAAACGCTTGTAAGTAGTTTGCAAAAAGCACAGCTCAAATAAAAAATTAATTATCCACCAGCTTCCATAAATAAAATAAATCCTCCATAGAGACAATAAGAAAGGCTTCTGGATAAGAACGGTGAAATAAACCGGAACCGGAAGACTTTGCCACTCTCAAGGAGGATTTTCACATGTATCAAAATAATCAGCAATACGGTATGCAAAATCAAATGGGCTATTCAAATGTGAACTCTCAATACCGCGGTTTGGAAAATAAATTTCAACCGATAGGGAATGTACAGTCACAATATAACCAAAATCAAAATCAAAACATGAGCAACCAATTTCAAGGCTCCAATCAATATTCTAATTTTCAATCCCAAAGCCCACAATCTTACCACACGGCAAACTACCAGGGTGACCAACAAGGCCATGATACTTACTTGAGATCGGATTCCATGCAGCCATCTCAAAATCAGTATAGAGCAAGCTTTTCTAACCAAGCAAACTCCTATACTAATAATATCGGATCCTCCTATGGCTCTCAACAACAATTCGCACAACAAAGTCCGCAATCCTTTCACGCGGCAAACTACCGCGGCGACCAACAAGGACATGATTCATACTTGAGATCGGACTCTTCCCAACCGGCTCAAAATCAATATGGTATGGGTGCGAGCAATTTCAATTCGTACAGAACGAGCTTCAACAATAATTCGAACCCATTCGGTTCTTCTCAAAACCAAGGCTTTAACCAGTCCCAGAGCCCACAATCTTACCAAACAGCAAGCTATCGGGGAAACCAACAAGGTCATGACAATTATTTGAGATCAGATTCCAACCAACCTGCTCAAAGTCAGTTTAGCAGCAATAACACTAACTTCAATCGATATCAGTTTTAATATCTAACATGGGAAGCGGGCCAACCGGCTCGCTTTCTTTATTTGAGGCTGTTTGACAAAAAGCGGTATTGGCTTTACCATCGAATTAGAAAGGAGGGTGCGGTTGGTTTGAACTGGATGGGTAACTTGCAGCAGTTGGGCCGGTCGTTAATGCTTCCGACCATAACGATCCCCGTAGCGGCTATTATGCTCTGTTTGGGTAGTTTGCCGTGGGGAGATATTAACATGTCCCGCTTCGGAGAGATTTTGTTGTTTTGCGGAAATACGATATTTACATACTTACCGATGATTTTTGCCGTTGGGGTTGCTCTTGGATTGACGGAGAGCGCTGGAATAGCAGGGATGTCCGCTCTAATTGGTCATGTCATGTTTATTCAAGCGACACGTCATTATTTAGGTCAGGAATTCCACTTGGGAGTCCCTGGAGGTATTTTAATCGGTCTGATCGCAGCTATTTTGTATCATCGCTCCAAACATATTCAATTGCCTGAATACATCCAGTTTTTTGGCGGTCCGCGGATGGTTCCCTTACTTATGGGATTGGCGATCTTTTTACTGAGTATAATTACTATCGAAATCGGCCCTTATATGGAAGCTTTCATGGAAACGCTCTCCACTACTATACTTGGCTTAGGCGGTTTTGGTACATTTCTGTATGGCGTTATTCACCGATTATTGGTGCCGTCGGGATTGCATCATGTGTTCAATAATTTTTTCTGGTTCCAGCTTGGGGCTTACGAGAAGCCCGGAGGCGAAATGATCTATGGGGATTTGCCTCGATATTTTGCCGGCGATCCCTCTTCAGGCGTGTACATGGCAGGTTTATACCCGATCATGATGTTTGCCCTGCCTGCAATAGCTTTAGCCATTATTCAGGAAGCCAGGGAGGATTTGAAGCCCAAAATCCGCGCTACCTTTTTAACAGCTGCGCTAGCTTCTTTTTTAACCGGTGTTACGGAACCCATTGAGTTCGCTTTTCTGTTTGTTGCACCTTATCTGTTTATCGGCCATGCCATCTTGTCAGGTCTTGCGATGTGGATAGCATACAGCTTGAATATCCATCATGGATTCTCGTATTCCGCTGGTGCGATAGATTTTGTGATAAATTTTCATTTGTCACATAACGGCTGGATGCTGATTCCGATCGGGATTGCCTATGGACTTCTTTATTACTTCTTTTTCCGTTGGGCCATTCGGACTTTTCGTATCCCTACACCTGGACGTGAGGAAGGCTCTAAATTGGAAGAGTGGGCAGGCGACATTCCATATCGTTCCCCATTAATATTGCAAGCACTGGGCGGCAAGGACAATATTAAAAATATTGAGGCTTGTATCACGAGGCTTCGTCTGACTTTGGTAAATGACAAGATGTTGGATATTGCCTCGCTCAAGCATTTGGGGGCAGCCGGTGTCATTCGTTTGGGTGGCGGGAATGTGCAAGTCGTCTTTGGAACTTATTCCGAATTAATCCGGGAAGAAATTAAGAAAGTGCTTCGCAAAGATATTCATCAAGTGTTGTTCAATGCTCCGATGCAAGGCCATATGATCCCTTTGGAGGAAGTGCCGGATAAAATCTTTGCAGGTAAGCTGGTTGGAAACGGGGTAGCTTTTATGCCTGACCGCGGTGAGCTTGTCGCTCCTATCGCTGGGAAGATCATCATATTATACCCGACTCTCCATGCCATCGGCATTCAAACGGAGGAAGGTCTCGAGGTACTGCTTCATATCGGCATCGATACGGCACAGCTGCAGGGTAAATGGTTTACAGCCTTTATTAAAGAAGGCGATATGGTGGAAGCTGGGCAATTACTCGTTCGTTTCAACCTGCAAAAGGTGAAAAAGAACTGCACCTCGCTTGCTACACCTATGATCATTACCAATGTGGATAAAGTGAAATCTTGGAGTTTTGCTCCGTATAAATCTGTTAAAAAAGGTCAGGCGTCCGTCATGTCAGTTGTACTTAAAACGGAAGCCACAGGGGGAGGGAACGTTTTTGGTTGAGGGGATCGGAGCTTCATCAGGTATAGCGATGGGGAAAGCTTTCGTTATTCCAACTTGGGAGTGGGACTTTCCTGACAAGCTGATCGATGTCGCCGACTTGGCCTTTGAATTTGAAAGGCTTTACGATGGCATTCGCACTTCCAAGGATGAAATTGTACATATGAAGCAGGAATTCGTAACCGTGCTGGGAGAAGAGCAGACCTCCATTTTTGATGCTCATTTGGCGATTCTCGAGGATCCTGTTTTTATGAGTGAAGTGCAGGGGATCATGCAGCGGCAGTATAAGGCGGCAGAGGTTGCGGTAAAAGAAGCGATTGAAAAGTTTGTGAACATGTTTGACTTGCTGGATGATCAATATATGAAAGAACGAGCCCTTGATATCAAGGATGTTGGCAATCGCCTCCTGAAGCATCTGCTGGGTGCTCTTGAAGAGACGCTTCCTCCTAAAGACCAGCCCTATATTGTTGTAGCCAAAGAGCTGATTCCATCCCAGATGGTTCATCTGGATATTAATCAAGCGTTAGGCTTGGTGACCATGCTGGGGGGGAAGACCTCACATGTGGCTATTATGGCTCGTGCTATGGGTCTGCCTTATGTATTGGGGGTAGAGGGCAAGCTGAACATTGCGATCCAGAATGGGGATTTTCTTATCATCGACGGCGATGAAGGGCGCGTATTCGTTAACCCGTCGGAAGAGCTGATTGAGCAATACAAGATACGTAAATCCATCTGGCAAAAAATGCGTGAGAAGCTCCAGACGCTTGCAGATATTCCGACACAGACGAAGGATGGAGTGGCCTTCCAGTTAGCCGCTAACATAAGCTCCGTTAAAGAGCTGGATCAAGCGCTAAGAAACGGAGCGGCCGGCGTAGGGCTGTTCCGGACCGAGTTTCTATATATGGATCGTGACAGCCTACCGGAGGAAGAAGAGCAATTTGTAGTTTACAAGCAGGTCGCTGAACAGTTGGAAGGCAAGCATGTCGTTATCCGTACTCTGGATATCGGGGGGGACAAAAGTCTGGATTATTTTGCTCTTCCTGAAGAGGACAACCCTTCTTTGGGCTATCGCGCGATACGCATTACCCTGGACCGAACAGATCTGTTTAAAACGCAGCTAAGAGCCATTTTGAGAGCCAGTCATTACGGGAATATTAAAATCCTATATCCGATGATTTCCTCCATTGAAGAGCTTGATAAGGCTAATCAACTATTGGAGGAAGCGAAGCAGGAGCTGCGTCTGGAACGGATACCGTTTCATCCTAAAATTGAAGTTGGTATTATGATCGAGGTGCCGGCAGCCGTAATAATAGCCGATTTGCTAGCGCCAAAGGTCGATTTCTTTAGTATTGGAACGAATGATTTGGTTCAGTACGTTCTGGCAGTAGACCGGATGAATGAACAGGTAGCCCATCTTTATGATCCGTTTCATCCCGCTGTATTGCGAATGCTGAAAAGAACGGTGGAGGCTGCCAAGGCAGAAAATCTGCAGATCAGCGTTTGCGGTGAAATGGCAGGAGATATTCGCGCGCTTCCGATCTGGCTGGGACTTGGAATTTCTGATCTAAGTATGTCCGTAATGTCCATACTTCGCGTCAAAAACAGCTTATTACAAAGCCAATACAGTGAGAGTGCCGCGATATGGGAAGAAGTGCAGCGCTGCAGCAGTGGTAAGGCGGTCGTAGATGTGTTGAATCAATACTTGCACCAGGATGTTTTGGCCAAATAGAGCGAGCTTTCCAAGAACGCTGGCGTGATTGTAATAGAGATAACGAAAAATCGGATGGAGGTTGTACAATGGAATTAAAAGGGTATAAGGTTTTGGCCTTTGTTGATGAGGAGTTTGAAGATTTGGAAATGTGGTATCCAGTGCTTCGCTTGCGTGAGGCCGGTGCAGAGGTTCATTTGGCGGGACCAAAGGCTAATACGGTTTATCATGGGAAATATGGCGTCCCCTTAACGACAGAATATACCTTTGGGGAGGTACGAGCAGCTGATTATATCGGACTCTATGTTCCAGGTGGTTGGGCTCCGGATAAATTGCGCCGCTATGCGGATGTGTTGAAGCTAACTAGGGAATTTCATGAGGCTGAAAAGCCCATTGCTCATATATGTCATGCCGGTTGGGTGCTAGCTTCCGCAAAAATTTGTGCGGGCTATACGATGACCTCTACACCAGGAATTAAGGATGATTTGGAAAATGCAGGTGCGATTTGGGTTGACGAGGAAGTGGTTGTCGATCGTAATATCGTGTCGGGGAGAAGACCTCCAGATTTACCGGCTTTCTTGAGAGAATTTGTACGTGTGTTGGTAGAATATAAAACAAAATCATAATTAAAGTACGTTCCCGATGTGATGGACCTGCGAAATGATGCGATAAGAGCCGCACTGGTTATGCATTTTATATCGATACCTGCCGTTCGTAAACGCGTTTGAACGCTATTCAGGTGTTAAATATTACTAGACCTTGCACAGCAGGAGATTGCTATTTGAAGTAGAATTATTCTACATAAGAAGCGAGTTAGTATAAGTCCGTTTCCTGTTCGGTATGGGCTTATTTAAACGACCGCGGTGACCTGTTGCAGTGACGAAGGAGTGGTATTGGTTGCATAAGCAGTGCAAGTGTGGCAGCTCTATGAGCATACGGCTGCGGACTGTCATCTATCAGAACAAAGTAGAAATTGAGAATGTCCCTATATTCTCATGCGAGATGTGTCAACGAAGCGAAGTGTTTGCTGAAGTGAAACCAGAACTAACTGGAATCATTGGCAAGCTGGGGAATTTACCGGAAAAACAGCAGCTGCATTTTAACGAAATTAGTGAAATCGCACATTTGATGGTGAAGGTTACAGAGAAAAAACACGCGTCCGATCCTGTCGAAAAAATTGTGGGAGAACGAATTAATGAGCTGCTCGATCTACTCTTATTGGCGCAGTCTTTGGCCGATGAGCCTTGGACAGAAGAGATTCGCAAGAGGTTAACGCAAATATCCAAGCACTCTCTTTCAGCTAACGATTTAAACTAATAACCAATCCGGACCCTAATTTATAAGCCATCTGCCATGCAGTTGGCTTTTTTTGCTTTTTTTTGTTACTATTAATGAAACAACATGCTGAATTCATTGCGCAAAGCCGTAATTTGTCGTATGATAAAGCTTAATAGTGAAGGATCGATAGTTTTATACATTTTATATATTGGAGAGAATGACCGTGACTGTAACCATTTATGATGTAGCCAGAGAAGCAGGGGTTTCCATGGCAACCGTTTCGCGGGTTGTCAACAATAATCCGAATGTAAAGCCACAAACCCGTAAGAAAGTTTTCGAAGCAATAGAGCGTCTCGGTTACCGGCCGAATGCTGTAGCCAGAGGTTTGGCAAGCAAGAAAACAACGACCGTAGGGGTGGTCATTCCCGATATTTCCAATACTATTTTTTCCGAAGTGGCGAGAGGTATTGAAGATATCGCTAATATGTACCATTACAATATCATTTTGTGTAACGCTGACAAGAAGAAAGAGAAAGAAATCCGCGTTATTAACACGTTGCTCGAGAAACAGGTGGACGGGCTGTTGTTTATGGGCGGCGCAGTAACTGAAGAGCATATCCAAGCTTTCAAAACATCCTCAGTTCCTATTGTGCTCTGCGCAACGACGGATGAGAATAATGCAGTTGCTTCTGTTGACATTGATCACGAACAAGCAGCTATGGATGCTGTCTCCTTGTTGATTGAGAACGGACATCGCGATATTGCGATGATTTCGGGAACGCTGCAAGATCCTGCCAATGGATTTGCCCGTTATCAAGGATACAGGAAGGCGCTGGAAGCAGCTGGAATTCCAATTCGTGAGGAATATGTACGAATCGGAAACTACCGCTACGAATCAGGTCTTGAAGTAACCAAGCATTTCCTTGAGCTAAGCGAACGTCCTACAGCGATTTTTGCTGCTACAGATGAAATGGCCATAGGTGCAATTCATACGCTGCAGGATAGCGGCTTGAAGGTACCTGACGATATTTCTGTTATCAGTGTAGATAACATTCGCATGGCATCCATGGTACGTCCTCAGCTTACTACGGTAGCGATGCCGATGTATGATATCGGTGCTGTGTCTATGAGGCTTCTGACCAAGCTGATGAACAAAGAAACGAAGGAAGCTTCAGAGCTAATGCAGGTAATTTTGCCGCATGAGGTCATTCATAGAAATTCGGTGGCTCATCGTTAATGAGCCTCTTTCTTTTTTGTTATGTCGAATTTTATGCAAACAGTTTCAATGAACAAACAGGCTGATGCTTGAAACTATGTAATTTGATTATACAGCGAAGGTTCACATCACTTATAGGTGGACTTTTTTGTTGGGGATTTACTATTTAAGGTTGGGAGGATATTCGCTTGTCTTATGGGAAAATAGGAGTTATCGGCGCAATGAAAGAAGAGATCGAATTGTTCCTCGACCATATGGAGCAAGTTAAAGTTACCGAGAAGGCTAAGGTTTCTTATCGAGAAGGCTTGCTGCATGGCAAGAACATAGTGCTGTGCAAATCCGGTGTCGGTAAAGTAAATGCTGCACTAACAACTCAAATTTTGATTGATACATATGGCGTGGATGCTATTATTTTTACCGGAGTGGCCGGAGCAGTGGATCCTGAACTGAATGTAGGAGATATTGTCGTTTCTTCAGAATGCTTGCAGCATGATATGGATGTAACGGCGCTAGGATTTCCGCGAGGGACCATTCCTTATGAGGAGACCTCCCTGTTTATTTCAGATGAACAACTACGACAATTAGCAGTTAATGCAAGCACAGAGCTGTTCGAAGGCCGTGTAAAAGTGGGCAGGGTGCTATCCGGCGATCAGTTTATTGCTAGCAGGGAAGTTGTCGCTCAGCTGTACAGTGAACTGAATGGTGCTTGTACAGAAATGGAAGGGGCAGCTGTTGCACAAGTTTGCTCATTGAATCATATACCTCATGTGATCATTAGATCCATGTCCGATAAAGCGGATGGTTCGGCACATGTTAATTTTGCTGAATTTACTTTGCAAGCTTCAGGGAATTCTTACCGTATTGTCGATCATATGCTAAAGCATCTGTAGAATAGAGAAGGAGAGATTTACTTTATGACAGTAACAATGGATCAAGTAGTAGCGTTAGCCAAACACCGCGGATTTATATTCCCTGGCTCTGAAATATATGGCGGATTAGCCAATACATGGGACTATGGCCCTCTTGGCGTTGAATTGAAAAATAACGTTAAACGTGCATGGTGGAAAAAGTTTATCCAGCAGTCCCCTTATAATGTTGGATTGGATGCAGCTATTTTGATGAATCCTCAAGCTTGGGTAGCATCAGGCCATGTAGGTAATTTTAACGATCCAATGATCGATTGCAAAAAATGTAAGGCTCGCCACCGTGCCGATAAAATTATCGAAAATGCTCTGAATGACAAAGGGATCGAAATGGTTGTTGACGGATTGTCCTTCGATCAAATGATGGATTTAATTCGTGAGCATAATATTATTTGTCCTGATTGCGGAGCATTTGACTACACGGATATTCGCCAGTTCAACCTTATGTTCAAAACATTTCAAGGTGTAACCGAATCCAGCTCTAATGTGGTGTATATGCGTCCGGAAACAGCGCAAGGGATTTTCGTTAATTTCAAAAATGTGCAGCGGACTATGAGAAAAAAGCTGCCATTCGGTATTGGCCAAATCGGTAAAAGCTTTCGTAATGAAATAACGCCTGGTAACTTCACGTTCCGTACACGTGAGTTTGAGCAAATGGAGCTTGAGTTTTTCTGCAAGCCTGGAGAAGATATGCAGTGGTTTGAATACTGGAGAAGCTTCTGCTTCCAATGGCTGTTAAATCTGGGCCTGAAGGAAGGAAATATTCGTCTGCGCGATCATTCCGATGATGAACTGTCTCACTATAGCAATGCTACAACAGATGTGGAGTATAAATTTCCATTCGGTTGGGGCGAGCTATGGGGGATTGCAGATCGTACCGATTACGATTTGAAGCAGCATATGGAGCATTCCGGTGAAGATTTCAACTACATTGATCAAGATGCTAATGAGCGTTACGTTCCATATTGTATAGAACCATCGCTTGGTGCAGATCGTGTAACATTGGCATTCCTAATCGACGCTTATGAGGAGCAGCAGCTTGAGGGCGATGACAGCCGTACTGTACTTCGTTTTCATCCAGCTTTGGCACCGATCAAAGCAGCTGTCTTCCCATTGTCCAAGAAGCTGTCTGAAGGCGCACAGAAGGTTTTTGGAGATTTGTCAGCGCACTTTATGGTTGATTATGATGAAGCTGGTTCTATTGGTAAAAGGTATCGCCGCCATGATGAGATTGGTACGCCATTCTGTATCACTTATGATTTCGAGTCCGAACAGGATGGTCAAGTCACCGTGCGTGATCGTGATACAATGGAGCAGACACGGATGCCTATCAGTGAGTTGAAGGCATTTATTGAAGCGAAGATTCAGTTTTAAGGCTGAGCTTAGCAAATATGAAAAGAAGACCCGCAATGACTTCATTTGATTAAATGAGGTTGCTGCGGGTTTTTGTTTTTATGGTATATAGAGTAATGCCAGCTCCTTGGTATGACGGTTCTTGAGCGTAATTTCTTCTCGACGAGGCATAGGAGTCAGTGATCCTGCGCTGTCGAGCCACGTTGTCGGCAGCTCGATGGGGCTTTGGGGCTGCCACTTTGCCAGCCATGCTGGAGGCAGCCCTAGTGCCTGCTGTGGCTCGTTGAGATGAGCGACCAAGGGATGGTCGCTCATCTCGAGCCACAGCAGGCTCCAGGCGCGTGGTACAACGCGCCAGATGTCGTAGCCGCCGCCGCCCAGCGCGACCCAACGCCCGCCGCAGTATTGGCGGGCAAGCCGGTGGATCAGCCGCGGCATAGCACGGTAGATGTCCATGCTGCAATGGACATGGGACAAGGGATCGAAAGCATGGGCGTCGCAGCCATGCTGGGATACGATCAGGTCAGGCTTGAAATGCGCTGTGACCCGCTCCAGCACTTCCTCCAAGCATTCCAACCACGATTCATCCTCTGTGTAAGGCTCGATAGGGATGTTGATCGTTGTGCCAAAGGCGGTGCCTTCACCGCGTTCATTCACAGCTCCTGTGCCAGGGAAGAGATACTTCCCGGTTTCATGAATAGACACCGTACAGACGTCTGGCTCCGTATAGAAGCTCCATTGTACACCATCTCCATGATGCACATCGGTGTCAATATAGAGCACTTTTACGCCATAATGACTTTTTGCATGCTGAATGGCAACTGATGCATCATTATACACACAGAAACCGGCTCCCTTGTTCTGGAAAGCATGGTGAAGCCCGCCTCCCAGGTGCAGTGCATGGTTGGCTTGGCTGCTCATTACAGCGTCTACAGCTCGCACAGAGCCTCCAACGATCATAGAGGTGATGTCATGCATCCCTTGGAAGAAAGGGGTGTCTTCCGTGTCCAGTCCATACTTCCCTGCTTGACTTATCCATACCGGATCCGGAGCCTCTTTGCTGAGCTCCATCACGGCTTGGATATAGTCCGGACTGTGGACTGCGAGCAGTTGCTTCATGTCTACTGGATGAGGCGGGATTATACAGGAGGCAGGTAAGGCATCAAGCTTACGCAGCAGGTCTACAGTCAGCTTCAGCCTCAATTGATTAAAAGGGTGCTCATCATTGAAATGGTACCCTGTTTCAAACTCGTCATATATGAATAAAGCTTCATTTGCCACCGAATTTCAACTCCCGAAGGACAATCTTGGTAAAATAATATTCAAACAGCCGAACAAGAAATGTAAGCGTGTCCCGCAGGGACGAAAGCGCTCCTACAACAACGTACCTAAAGAACATCATTGCTATCTCCTACCCCAAACCTTTCGGGTGTCCAGAGGGCAGAAGGCCCTTGGGGCCCTCCCTTATAGGGAGGGTTTGGGAGGGTGATCAAGTGGCGTGTCCCACTGGGACGAAAGCGCTCCCACAACAAAGTCCATAAGGAACATCATCCCTATCTCCCACCCCAAAATTTTCGGATGTCCAGAGGGCAGAAGGCCCTTGGGGCCCTCCCTTATAGGGAGGGTTTGGGAGGGTGATCAAGTGGCGTGTCCCGGAGGGACGAAAGCGCTCCTACAACAACGTCCCTAGGGAACATCATCCGTATCTCCCACCCCAAAATTTTCGGGTGTCCAGAGGGCAGAAGGCCCTTGGGGCCCTCCCTTATAGGGAGGGTTTGGGAGGGTGCCGCCCCCCTTAGTACATAAACCGCTGTCTAAACCGAACTCTGTCGAATTGCTCAACCGAGCTGAGCGGAACATCCTTGCCAATCCGAACCATCAAGCAGTTGGCAGGATGAGAGCATATCTCCGGGTCATCTGTTGCAAACCAGACCATGTCGACGGATTTCATCAGCTTCTCCATCATCTGTCGATAGTCCCAAACATTCAGTCCGCTTTTCTCCAGATCCCAATGCCAATAATACTCAGTGGTAAAAGTAATGACATTCTCCAACTGTCCGTCCTCGAAAGCAAGCTGGATCATTCGTTTGCCCAAGCCGAGCCCACGATAATCATCGGCTACTTCAATGGCCCCTAATTCCACGAGATCCTTCATATTTCCTTCCGACCAGCGCTCCATTTCATCAGCATAATGAAAGGTCACATATCCGATAATTTCATTATCAAGCTTTGCTAAAATAATACGTCCCTCAGTAAGCTCGGCGATTTCTATAAGAGCCTCGAATTGTTCTTTGGGCCGTCGAAAAGCATCCAGATCGGAATGCATCTGATAATGGGCTAATTGTTCGGGAGGAACAGGTCCTTCTATAACAATAGATCGGGTACTTTGATAAGGTATAAGTTGGGAATGATACCGCTTGTAATGCTCCATAACCGTGCAACTCCCTTTTTACGCAATTCATGCAGCAAGCAAATGCCATCCAATTGAAAACAGACTTACTCATCTTGGTTTGTACTATATCAAAAAACGGCAGCTATGAAAAGCTTAGTAAAGAGGTTCTTAGTAGGCCAAACATTTTAAAGGATGAATTTCTTGGGAAGAGCAGTCTTATAAACTAAAGTGACAGTCATTTCAAGAAAAGAAATAGTCTGATAAAAAAGGATATGTTATAATATGCGGTGTATAAATCAATCATTTCCATATATCGATTGTAAGCGTTTCATTGATATGGATAACGATGAAATCAGGAGGCAAGCTGAATGGATCACACGAACGTTGAAAGCATTAAAGCAGTTTCCGCATCATCAAATATGACAAATTACGAGCAAGAGCGAGCAGGGTTTAGCTGGGAAGCGATTGAAAATCAATTCTCTTGGGCATCGACAGGTAAGGTGAATATGGCATATGAAGCAATTGATCGTCATGCTGATTCCGCTAAACGAGATAAAATTGCTCTTTACTACAGTGATGACAAGCGTGATGAAAAGTATACTTTTCATGAAATGAAGCTGCAATCCAACCGATTTGGTAATGTATTGCGTAAGCTGGGTATTACGAAGGGGCAGCGTGTATTTATATTCATGCCGAGAACACCTGAGCTGTACTTTGCCTTACTTGGTTCGATTAAAGTAGGAGCCGTGGTTGGACCCTTGTTTGAAGCTTTCATGGAAACAGCCGTAAGAGATCGACTTCAGGACAGTGCTGCAACGGCAATTATAACTACACCGGCTTTAGTATCTCGTATTCCTGTGGATGAACTACCTGAATTGAAGCATGTGATTGTAGTCGGACAGGACATTGAGCTGGCTCACGGACAGGTTGATTTTTATAAGGAAATGGAGCAAGCCTCTGAAGAGTTGGATATAGAGTGGGTGGATCGTGAGGATGGCTTGTTGATTCACTATACGTCGGGCTCAACGGGTAAACCTAAAGGTGTATTCCATGTACATAATGCTATGATCCAGCATTATTATACTGGACGCGTTGTACTTGATTTGCAGGAGAATGACGTTTATTGGTGTACCGCTGACCCAGGATGGGTTACTGGAACCTCTTATGGTATTTTTGCGCCTTGGTTGAACGGGGTAACGAATGTAATCCGGGGAGGACGCTTTAGCCCGCAGGATTGGTACCGTACATTGGAGAAATATGGGGTTACTGTATGGTACAGTGCTCCAACAGCTTTCCGTATGCTGATGGGAGCGGGGGATGATGTAGTTAAGCAATTTAATTTGTCCTCGCTTCGTCATGTGCTAAGTGTAGGAGAGCCGCTTAATCCTGAGGTTGTTCGTTGGGGCTTAAAAGTATACAATCATCGTATTCACGACACATGGTGGATGACGGAGACCGGCGGGCAGTTGATTTGTAACTATCCATGTATGGACATTCGACCAGGCTCAATGGGCAAACCACTGCCAGGAGTTGAAGCGGCCATTCTTGATGATGCCGGCAATATTCTGCCTCCATTCCGTATGGGTAACCTTGCTATTAAAGCTCCGTGGCCTTCCATGATGCGCAAGATATGGAATAACCCCGCTAAATATGAGGAGTATTTCCGCATATCCGGTTGGTACATTTCCGGTGACTCCGCTTATTGCGATGAAGATGGTTATTTCTGGTTCCAGGGAAGAATCGACGACGTAATCAACACAGCGGGTGAAAGAGTAGGGCCGTTCGAGGTAGAAAGCAAGCTTGTCGAGCATCCAGCTGTTGCTGAAGCGGGTGTAATTGGCAAACCAGACCCGATGCGCGGTGAGATCATCAAGGCGTTTATCGCTCTGCGTGAAGGCTATACTCCATCTGATGAATTGAAGGCGGAAATATCCAAGTTTGTGAAAGAAGGCTTGTCTGCACATGCGGCACCTCGTGAAATCGAATTCAAAGATAAGCTGCCAAAAACACGCAGCGGTAAAATTATGCGCCGCGTTCTAAAAGCATGGGAATTAAATCTACCTACGGGTGACTTGTCTACGATAGAGGATTAATCCGCTTAGATAAAAATAAAGCATACTCTACAAAGCAACACCCTGTATCTGCTGCACTCTCAAGCAAGAGTAGCAGATACAGGGTGTTATTTTTGTTTGAGCAATATTATTTTTTGAAGAAAACGGTGGTTGAAGTTTTGGATTCACCAGCATCGTTAACTGCTGTTATTTTGTAATAGCCCTCATATACAGCAGCATAATAACGGAATTCGGTACCGTTGTTTGCAGTACCTAATTTAGTGAAGCTGCCCGTTTCTTTCTCATTGTAGTACACGACGTACTGCTTAACGGATTCCTTATCAGCGTTTGCATTCCAGCTCAATAGAATGCCTGCGCCAATACTTTTAATCGTTAACCCGACCGGGGCTTGTGGAGGATCTTTTACCGGTGTTGTCGGGGTACCGGTTCCTGGTTTTGCAGTTCCATTACTATTACTGCCCGGAGTGCCAGTGCCGCCTGTACCGGTATTTCCAGTCGATCCAGTATTACCTGGGTTAATCAAGCCATTCTCATCCGGTGTAAGGTTTAAGATTTCAATATTCGTTCCATCTGTGAAAGAAGCTCTACTCGGCGCGGATTCCTTACCTGCTACATCAACGGCCGTTACATAATAACCTAGTACACTACTGCCTGGAGCTTGATCGGTAAATTTGGTTTCTGCTCCTGCTTCGACAATTTTACCACTAACTACCTTAAAGCCACTACGATTTACAGAACGATAAAGCCTGTAACCTACAGTATCCGCATTGCTGTTTGCTTGAAATGTAATTACGCTTGTGTCGCCTGAATGCGTGGCAACAACGGTTGTAGGAGCGTCCGGTGCTTTGCCGTCATCGACCCGTGGATCTGTTTCAGATGGTGCATCCTGATCGTAATCAGTAGGAAGGTAACGATCAAGCGGGCGACGCCGGTCTTCAGGCACCTTGTTCATAATCGCAGACAATTCGCTCAGCAGCGAGTTAATTGATTTTTCACGTTTTATGACGGTTTTTTCTTTAACAAAATCTGCGGGTGTAGTTGATTGTGCGATGTAATGAATTCCATTGTATGGAATGATAGATAATTTGACAAACACATTATCTTCTTCAGTTGGGATAAAGCTCTTATTGAAAATATCAGTCGTCAGATTGCCTGATTTGGTTGTTTCTTCACTTGGGAGCTTGCCTGAATATCCGGATACGGTCATTTCCACAATACCGTCAGGCCGCTTGAACGTTTTCGTTGGAAAGTAATCCGGTTTTTTGTCAATGGCTGCGTCCATAGCGAGAGCCCAAATATTTTTGGCGCGATTAGTCCCACCAGTAGCTTTGCTCAACTTATGAACAGGGGAATCATAACCAGCCCAAACACCTAATGTAATATCGGGCGTATAACCCATATACCAAGCATCGGCATCGTCCTGTGTCGAACCGGTTTTACCGACTATCGGGACTTTTCCGTAATGTTTAAATTTACTCATTAAGTCAGTTGCTGTACCAGCAGTGACTACTGTCCGCATCATATCGGTCATGATATAGGCCGTTTGCTCCGAAAATACGGTGGTTGGCTTCAATTCATGCTTATAAATAACTTTGCCGTTGGAATCGGTAATTTTGCTGATCATAAATGGTTCGTTAAGGACACCTTTGTTACCAATAGATGAGTAGGCGCTAGTGAATTCTTTTACGGAAACGCCGTACTTCAAGCCCCCGATAACGCCGGTTTGAGCGTGATAATCATCCTTGGTTATAGATGTAATTCCTAGCTTTTTGGCAAAATTCCATGCTTGCTCAATACCGACAACGTCAGTAAACAGCTTGATGGCCGGAATATTATACGATTGATTCAAAGCTCTTCTTGCAGTTACCAGACCATGAAATTGATTGTCCCAGTTCTCGGGGATATGATAGCCCCTGGTGCCATCCTTGAGGATGACGGGTACATCGTCAATAATCGAAGCAGGTTGAATAGCGCCTTTCTCGATGGCTGGAATGTAAGCGGCGATTGGCTTCATAGTTGAGCCAGGTTGGCGATATGCCTGTGTGGCATGATTCAACTGCTCTATAAAAAAGTCTCTTCCCTCGATCATCCCGAGAATGGAGCCGGTTTTACTGTCGATCATGACCGCGGCGATTTGCTCCACACCTTTAGTTGGATCATCCGGTGTAAAATTTTTCGGATTTTCTGCGATTTCATGCATCGATTCATAAATATCTTTATCAATGGTTGTATAAATCTGATAGCCCCCGCGGCTTAATTGAGCTTGGGCATTTTTCAAAGCTTCTGTGTAGGCATCAGGATTAGAGGCTGCAGTAAGCTTGGGATTTTGTGCTTGAAGCAAAGCTTTGGCCGCTTCCTTTTCGACCTCAATCATTAGATAAGGATAGGTTGAGTAGGCTTTTTTGACCGGCTCGGCAAGCGATCCCTTAAGATCAAAGCTGAGCGCCTCCTGATATTGCTGCTGGTTAATTTTGTCTTCCTCCAGCATCCTTCTTAGCACCAGCTGCTGCCTTGCAACCGCACGCTTAAACGCTGCGCCGTCAAACTGGCCTTTGCTTGAGAAGGTAGAATAGTTGCTTGGCTGCTGAGGCAATCCCGCCAAATAAGCAGCTTGCGCGATATTAATATCCTTTAGATCGCTAATGTTAAAAACACCTTTGGCTGCTGCTTTAATTCCGTATAGATTGTAACCTGAGGAGCCGTTACCATATGGAATTTTGTTCAAATAAGCAAGCAGAATTTCATCTTTGGACATAAGACGTTCCATACGCATTGCAAGAAAAATCTCTTTGGCTTTCCGGCTGTCTTCACGATCCAAGGTTAAGAAAACTCGCCGAGCCAGCTGCTGGGTAATGGTACTTCCACCGGTTTGAATGTCCTGGTTCATTAATTTTTGGACTACAGCGCGTGCCAGACCTTTAAAGTCGATCCCATTATGCTCATAGAAATGGTTATCCTCAATGGCAAAAACTGCATCAAGCACCTGCTGAGGAATATCCTCAAGTTTAGCTAACCGCCTGTCTTCTTCCGATCGAATCTGACCAAGAATGGATTCATCATTAAAATAGACAAACCCGGTAATCGCATTTTCCTGTACTTGAGCTGTCATAGACTCTTTGCTGCGGATGGGATCATCCTTAACAAGCGCGGATACATAACCGAATACGGCCCCGGCTCCTAAGAAACCAATAATAACACCGGCAATCATCATCCATTTCAACGTTATTAATGTATATTTCATAATAGTCCAAACGACAGCAAGCTTTTTGTTTTTTTGTGGTTCTTTCTGCATACCGATAAAAGTTCCTCCCGATTATAAAAAACATACGTAGATTATTATACCATATGGGGAAAGCTCTGGACACTATTCTGGATGTTAGATTACTCACATTAAGGTTTGACACGAGTCTTGTCATATGATATAAATCTTGTAATCACATATCACAATGCAATGATGGACTTGGTGTTCGGGCTATTGATTAGTCTGGCATCTCAGTAGAATAGGGAATCAAGCTTACAGAGAGCCGGTGGATGCTGCAAACCGGTACTTGGCCTTAATTCGAAATACCGTCCGGAGCAGGGGAAGGGAACGTCTGGAACAACTCATTATTGATGTTGCTTCTGTCAGTAGCTTCCTGCCGGGTTCAGCCCGTTATCATAATGAAGTGAAAGTATCGAGAACCGCTTCTTTGTAGAATGCGATTTCTGCAGATACTTTAATTAGGGTGGTACCGCGAGCAATAGCCTTCTCGTCCCTTTGTGGATGATAAGGCTTTTTTTGTATTTTATAAGAAAGGGAGAGAAACCATGGATATTTTACAGGAATTACAGTACAGAGGGTTAATTCATCAACTGACGGACGAAGAAGGCTTGGCTAAAAAATTAAGCGAGGAGCCGGTTGTTCTGTATGCAGGCTTCGATCCGACTGCGGATAGTCTTCATATTGGTCACTTGCTGCCGATTTTATGCTTGAAACGATTCCAGATGGCCGGTCATTTGCCTGTGGCTTTAGTAGGAGGAGGTACCGGATTAATTGGAGATCCAAGCGGCAGGTCGACAGAACGTTCTCTTAACACGGAGGATGTAGTAGAGCAATGGACCGATAAGCTTAGAGGCCAGCTGTCGCAATTTCTGGATTTTGAATCTACAGTGAATCCTGCCCGCATGGCTAACAATTATAACTGGCTAGGGGAACTGAACGTAATTACTTTCCTAAGGGATATCGGTAAAAACTTCTCAGTCAACTATATGCTGGCCAAAGATAGTGTGGACTCACGTTTAAGCAATGGGATATCGTTTACCGAGTTTAGCTATATGATACTGCAGGCTTATGATTTCTTCCGGATGAATAGCGACATTAACTGTTCTCTGCAAGTTGGCGGAAGCGATCAATGGGGTAATATTACCGCGGGATTGGAGCTGATTGGCAAATCTACAGGCAACAAAGCCTTTGGGTTAACCATGCCGCTTGTAACGAAAAGTGATGGATCCAAGTTCGGTAAAACCGCAGGAGGCGCTGTATGGCTGGATGCGGAGAAAACATCTCCATACCAGTTCTACCAGTTCTGGATTAACACTGACGACAATGATGTAGTAAAATTTTTGAAATACTTTACTTTCTTAACCCGTGAGCAAATTGCTGAGCTGGAGGAGCAAGTGAAGCAGAGCCCGGAAAAACGGGAAGCACAGCGTGTGCTGGCGCGTGTAATGACTGAGCTGGTTCATGGTGAGGATGCTGCACTTAGTGCGATTAAAATATCCGAGGTATTGTTTAGCGGTAATGTAGAGACATTGTCAGGGCGAGAAATCGAAGAGGCATTTAAGGATGTGCCTTCCACCGAGCTTTCCGGCGATGAGGAGATTGCTCTTGTTGACCTGTTGATCGCTGTCCAGGCAGCGCCATCCAAACGTCAAGCCAGGCAGGATATCGATAGCGGAGCCGTTTCCTTGAATGGAGTTAAAGTTAGCGATGTGGAAAAAGTATTGCAGTCCAGCGACCGCATGGAAGGCAAATATATCGTTATCCGTAGAGGAAAGCGCAACTACTATCTTGCCAAATTTGTTTAAGATGGAATAAGAGTATAGCAAATAAAAGCCTTGGCTGCAATTGCAACCAAGGCTTTTTAAATAAGTCGTAAGGTTAGTATCCTTTATAAAGATGAGGAGGTAATGAATATGAAGAAATGGGGAGAGCTTACGCGTTGATCTAAGCTACATTGCTCAAACACAAAAAAAACTTGGCGGGCTCAGCCTGCCAAGTTTTTTTATTGCATTCATCAAAGTAACTCGCCGTAGTAAAGTTAAGCGTGTCCTTAAGGACGAAAGCGTGTAAGAACCCCAACCTTCCTCCTTGCCACGAGCGGGTGTCCAGAGGGCAGAGCCTTTGGGGCCCTCCCGGCGGGGAGGAATTGGGTGGGTGCTAAGATTAACGGCTGTAGAACTCGACGATTTGCTTCTCGTCAATTTCTTGTGGAAGCTCGGAGCGCTCAGGAAGACGAGTAAACTTACCTTCCAAAGCAGCATCGTTGAATTCAATGTAAGCTGGCAAGTAGTTGCGGTTTGCCAAAGCTTCTTTAATAGTGGAAAGGTTACGGCTTCTTTCGCGAAGACTGATAACATCGCCAGTGCTTACCAAGTAAGAAGCGATATCCACTTTTTTACCGTTAACTGTTACGTGTCCGTGAGAAACCAATTGACGCGCGCCTGCACGGGAGTTGGATAGACCCATACGGTAAACGAGGTTGTCCAAACGGCTTTCCAACAAGATCATGAAGTTTTCACCGGCAATACCTTGTTGTTTGTTAGCTTTGTCAAACAGGTTGCGGAATTGCTTTTCGTTCATTCCATACATATGACGAAGCTTTTGCTTTTCTTGCAATTGAATACCGTAACCGCTCATTTTTTTGCGTTGACCTGGGCCGTGTTGACCTGGAGGAAATGCGCGTTTCAAATCTTTTCCGTTACCGCTTAAGGAAATACCCAGACGACGGCTCAATTTAAATTTAGGACCTGTGTAGCGTGACATGTATAATGAGCTCCTTTTTTTCCACAATAATGGGATTAGTTTGGTTTTGGTTAATACCTCGGGTGAAGCATGTGCCCGATTTTGTTTAAAGCCATCAGTGCTTGTAACACTTCGGCATCTGTCAGGAATCTCAGCCGCTGTCCTGCCAGCAACAAACTCAGTGAGGGTGACACAAAGCTTCCACCATAAGCATTTTTCCTGTTCAGGAGAATGCTTATTCTCGACTTCTAATTTTATAAGACTATACCTGCCTATGTCAAGTGCATCTGCTGCTTTTATGATAGAAAATGGTCACTATTATGAAATAGATGCAAGAAAGTGTTACAATAACAGGGTAGAAGGGAAGTGTTATCTGTGGCCAACTTGAATGTCCAGCATTTATCTGACGTCTTAAATTCATGGGGGCTGTGGGGACGTCTTGCTGGGGCAATGCTAATCTTCGTACAAACTGTGCTGCCGTTTATACCATTTGTGGTCATCGCAGGGGCCAATGTGCTGATTTTCGGGTTTTGGCTAGGCTTTCTTGTCAATTACGCAGCGTCCGTTCTAGGAGCTATCGTTTTTTTTTGGATAGCACGTCATTATGCCAAAGACTGGGTGGAAACAAAGCTGGAGAAGTATGCTTACCTGAATAAAATTAACGATAAGCTCGAGAATCATGGTTTTTTGTACATAACGATCGGGCGCATTATTCCGGTGCTTCCTTCATTCGGAATAAACCTGGCGGCTGCAGTGATGAAAGTAAGGACGCGCGATTTTGTAATGGGGACGATAGTAGGTAAAGTGCCAATTATATTATTGGAATCATTAATTGGGCATGATCTGTTGTACTTTCATCAATATAAAGGGAGATTTCTTGTTCTTTCGGCTTTGTTTATCGGACTGATTTTAGTCGGTAATGTATATAAGAACAAATGGTTTGGCAGTAATAAATCTTAGCCCTTTAAATAAAACCATATAAAAAAGGAGAATGCAGCTATGCGAGATCCGCGGTTACAAACTTTAGCAAAAAATATTATTGGTTACTCATTGGATGTTCAGCCCGGTGAGAAGGTATTAGTCGAGATGATTGGCTCCGAAAGGGAGTTTGTTGTATGTCTTGTTGAAGAAATATACGCAAGAGGCGGCCAGCCTTATATAGAACTAACGGATCCTTCTGTGCGAAGCGCTATGCTGCAATCAGCCACTAAAGAACAAATTGAGCATTGGGCTGAGATGGATTTGAAGCGGATGAAGGATATGAGCTGTTATATCGGGGTTCGTGCGGGTGAGAATGTAAGCGAGATGTCCGATGTGCCGGAAGCTCAGATGAAGCTGTATGATATGTATTATCGCAAGCCAGTCCATATGGAGCAGCGGGTTAAAAAGACGCGTTGGGTAGTTATGCGTTATCCGAACGCATCAATGGCCCAATTGGCTAATATGAGTACAACGAAGTTTGAGGATTTCTATTTTAGCGTATGCAACCTGGACTATGCCAAGATGTCACTGGCGATGGATCCCTTGCAGGCGTTGATGAACCGAACAGATCGGGTTCGCATCATTTCCCCGGGTACGGACATCAGCTTTTCAATTAAGGACATCGGTTCGGTTAAGTGCTGTGGTCGACGCAACATTCCGGACGGCGAGGTTTATACAGCTCCAATCCGTGACTCCATTAATGGTACTATTACTTACAATACGCCATCGGTTCATTCAGGGGTTACTTTTGAAAATATTAGCTTCCGATTTGAAAATGGTAAAATTGTTGAGGCGACAAGCAGCGATACTCGGAGAATTAATGAAGTGTTGGATACGGATGACGGCGCTCGTCATATTGGAGAGTTCAGTATCGGATTCAATCCGCATATCTTAACGCCAATGAAGGATACTTTATTTGATGAAAAAATTGATGGAAGCCTGCATTTTACACCTGGGCAAGCCTATGAGCAGGCGGATAACGGCAATCGGTCCGCAATCCATTGGGATCTTGTGTTGATTCAAAGGCCGGAATACGGCGGCGGAGAGATTTATTTCGATGACGTTTTGATCCGTAAGGATGGCCGATTTGTTATACCTGAGCTTGAAGGACTGAATCCGGAGCATTTAAAATAATTTATTGCTTGTAGAAGCAGGGCATTATAGATAGGGCCCTTACAAAAAGTTGTTGCGTGTTATACTTTTCCAATGTAAAATCATAAAAAGAAAGCGATTTACTTAATTAAGCAAGTAATGATACGCATGGAGGGATTCAATATGTCAAGTGCCAATAATGCAGCTATAGTAGAAATTTCCCAAACCGCTAACAAATTCAGATCTTCCATTGTTTTACAGTATGACAATAAGTACATTGACGTAAAAAGTATTCTTGGCTTGTTCACTACACTTGTGACCAGCAGCAATTACGACCTCCATGTTCATGGTCCGGATGCAGAAGAAGCGAAAAAAGCTATGGCAGAAGTATTTGCCAAACATAATCTTCACATTAACAGTATTCTTGACTAACTGAATGGGATCCAAGGAAGGCATTTTCACTCTGATGGGTGGAAATGCTTTTTAATATATTTATGAACAATTGCAGACGCTCGTCAAACATTAGGCAAATCAATGGTCAACTCTCTTGTGTATTAAGACAATATCGACTAATATTAAGCTATGAACTTGCATGTACAAGGGGGAAGCTTGATGTCATCATCCGATTTGTTGCTTAGCTTATCACAAAAAGCACTTCATCTTCTTCAAGAGGATGCAGATAAAATTGAGAAACTCATCGAAGTGCAGATGGAAAATTTGACGACACGCAAATGCCCACTGTATGAAGAGGTGTTAGATACGCAAATGTACGGGCTATCCAGAGAGATTGATTTCGCTATTCGTGCTGAGCTTATTAACGAGACTGCAGGGAAGCATATTATGGTGAAGCTGGAAAGAAATTTAGCGGAACTGTACGAAGCATTGAACACTAAAGAGTAGCCCATCAGTGATGGACTACTCTTTTTTACTTACTCTGATGTTAAGCCGCCTCGATATTAAAGCTATGTATGGATTAAGGTTAAACAAGATAGAAGGCAATGCCCAGAATACAATAGACAACTAGAAGCAGAACGCCTTCATACCAGTTGGTTGAGCCATCCTGGGAGATGGATTTGGCAATGATCGCCGCAACTCCGATGGCTACGAGCTCGAAGGTAGTGAATACAATATCCATTGTTTTTCCGAAGAACAGGGATATGATAATAAGTACAGGAGCCACGAAAAGCGCAATCTGCAAGGAGCTTCCAACGGCGATTTCTACAGCTGCGCCAATCTTGTTTTTACGAGCCAGCATGATAGCTGCACTGTGTTCAGCGGCGTTACCTACTATAGCGATCAGGAAAGCTCCGACAAATAGCTCTGACAGCCCGAATTGATGTGAGAATACCTCAAGTGTACTGACCAACCATTCGCTCTCCACAGCTACCATTGCCGTTGCTACGAATAGAAATAATATCGACTTTCCTTTGGACCATTGCGGTTCACCGTGTTCGATAGCCTCATCGCTTAATTCATTTTTATGTGTAACCATTGAAAAGAACAGCCACAGAAGGTAGGCAATAATCAGGATAACCGCTACCAGGATGCTTAAATTCATAGTTTCTGAAGTCGTTAAGCTTTTGGCAAAGGCTGCGGGAATGAACAGGGCAATAACAGCCAACAGCATTAGTGAGCCATTATGACTGGCCAGCTTCACATTAAAGTGCTGCTCCTTAAATTTTAACCCCCCGACTAATAAGCTAAGCCCAAGAACTAATAATAGATTTCCGATAATGGAACCGGTGATACTTGCTTTTACAATGTCGAATAAGCTGTCTTTTACTAAAAAGATCGCAATAATAAGCTCTGCAGCATTACCGAAGGTAGCGTTGAGAAATCCTCCCAAACGTTGTCCTGCGTAGTGAGCTACACTTTCTGTAGCCTTACCCAAAAAGCCTGCTACAAAAATAATGGCCACACATGAGATAACGAATTGAACCGTAGCTGAGAACAGTCCCGAATAATGAGCAAACGCGCTTAACACAAAGCTGGCAATTAAGCCAATTGTAAATAAATGGCGTTTCAAAATAGTCACCTCTTTTGGTAAAGTATGCCTTATTCAACAAAATCTATTCTACTATACCCATATTTACTTATGATGTAAACATGAATCCTAGTGATATATATTAATGGACACCGTTATATTCTTATTCCTCATAGTTAATGATATCATGTAGAGTTTTGCAGATTAGGATGAAACCTGTCGCATAAGTTGCTTTCCACTTGGGAAGTCATTACAATATAGGTATAACCCACCGAGGAGTGATCCGTATGTCCGAAGAAATTCAAACAGGTCTTATTCGCATATCAGATGATGTCGTTTCGACAATCGCAGGCTTAGCTGCGCTGGAAACTCCTGGGATTGCCGCAATGTCCGGAGGTATTTCCGAAGGGTTAGCTAAACGTCTGAGTGGTAAAAATGTGCAAAAAGGGGTTTCAGTCGAAGTGGGGCAGTTGGAAGCCGCCATTGATTTGCGTATAATTGTTAACTATGGATCAAAAATTCAAGAAGTATGCCGCGACCTGCAGCAAAATGTTCGTGAGGCTGTAGAAAACATGACAGGCTTATCTGTGGTAGAAGTCAATGTTAAAGTGGAAGGGGTCGCATTCCGCGAAGAGGAGAAAGAAATTCATTTGGACGAGGCGCACCGAGTGAAATAAGGCCGCAAGCAATTTACATAGTATGAAAAAGAGAGCCATTCAGGCTCTCTTTTTCGTTTCTTTTTCCGGTTTATTGTTTTCCCTCGAAATGCTGAGCAAAATTCCTAGTCCTATGAGAGAAATAAGCATAGATGAACCGCCATAACTAATAAAAGGAAGGGTTACACCTGTCATCGGAATACTTACAGTGACACCGCCTAAATTGATTAAGGCTTGTACCGCTATCATTCCAATAATACCGACTCCTGTTAATGTACCGAACATCTCTTTACAGCGGACGGCAACAAGCAATCCGCGCCATAGGAAGGCTAAGTAAACTAGAATAAACAAGGAACTGCCAATGAAACCAAGCTCTTCGCCGATAATTGCAAATATAAAGTCGTTATGAGCTTCGGGGAGATAATGAAGCTTTTGGATGCCTTGACCGAAGCCTGCACCCGAAATTCCGCCATGACCGAAGGCATATAAGGATTGGATTAATTGATAGCCTGTACCCAGCTGGTCGGCCCAAGGGTCCATAAATGCGGTAAAACGGTCAATACGATAGTCTTGACCGTTTTTTACTACCAAATAAATCGATATTACAGAAGACATTATTACCGCTCCAAGAAGACTCAAGAAAAAGATATGCTTCAGATTGGCGCCTCCCACAACGATGACGATAGCTGCACACATGATGAGGATCATGGTAGAACCGACATCGGGCTGCAGTAAGATCAGTGCGGATACAAAGCCAACGATCATTAAAGCTGGAAGAAGCCCCTTTTGAAAATCGCGGAATTTATCCTCTTTCTTGCTAATGAGAGCCGCTAAATATAAGATAACGGCCAGCTTAGCAAATTCGGAGGGCTGGACACTGAAACCAGCAATTTTAAACCAGCTTGTTGCTCCTTTAACCCCATGTCCTATTACAGGAACCAGCAGCAGCATAATAACAACGATAACAAAGCCGGGGCCGATCCACTTCTTAAGGATACGATAATCGATGTTCATACAAAAAAACATAGCGACTGTACCCAAGGCAATCGCAATCGCTTGACGAATAACCATATACGACGGATCATTCAGCATAGTTTCCGACACGGAGTCGAAGCGTGTGTACGCCATACTTGCACTGAATACCATTGCCAATCCAAAGCAAACCAGTAAGAATGTTAAAAAAAGCAGCAGGAAATCCGGTGTTCCTCGTCGCTGGGCAGTCATTAGACTTCGTCCTTAATCAGACAATTTAGTTTTCAGCTGAGCAAGCTTTTGGGTAGCGATTTTCATGATAGAATCGGGAATTGGTGATTCATAATCCAATCCATGAGGGAAAGTGCCTCTCCCGATATATACTTCTTCTATGTAAAGCACAGCATAAGGAGATTCCAGTTTGCCGGATTCGGCACGAGTGTTCAGACGCAAGAAGTATTCGCTGCCGGAAGCTCTGTCGTCAATTTTTAAGTCATATGTTGCCCTTGTATATTCCCACTGCCAGCGAACGAACCCCAAGCTTGTTGTTGTTTCATCCAAATGAGCGAGATCGCTTTTTAGTCCCTTAACTCCATTATTTTCGATAATCACTTTGAAAGCCCTCCTAAAAAGTCAAATCCATTGATTCTAATCCTCTAATCATGATAGTATGTTTCCCAAACTTGTGCAAGCTTAATGCGAATTGTAGCATAGTACGATATATAAAGTTTGAAATTCTTGTGACATATAGATGAAAGCGGGAGGAAGATTTGTTAAAATGTAGAGAAAGATAAGAATAAGTGAGAGTTCAAAGAGCCGACTTTTCAGCACCGAGAAGGTTGCAAGAAGCTTTCTTAGATACTTCGTGGTCAAAAGTCGATTTTTGAACGTCCTCTATAAGCTCGATAAACCGGAGGTGTACGGTCATGGAAGCCTTATTACAAGCGATTGATTTACTATATCCGGAGATGGTCGGCTGGCGCCGGTATTTGCACCAGCATCCCGAGCTGTCTTATCAGGAGCGAGAAACAGCGGCATATGTCGCGAACCATTTGCAGCAATGGGGCTTGGAGGTTCGTACCGGAGTAGGCGGCAATGGAATTACCGCCCGATTGAAGGGTAGTGGGCAAGGACCGACGGTAGCGCTGCGGGCTGATATGGATGCACTTCCGATTCAGGATCAGAAGAACTGCGATTATGCATCCAAAATCAGTGGAGTCATGCATGCATGTGGTCATGATGCCCATACCTCCACATTGCTGGGGGTTGCCAAGGTATTGTCCGAGCACAAGGAAATGCTGAATGGCGACGTAGTGTTTATATTTCAGCATGCCGAGGAATTAAGTCCTGGCGGGGCATTCAGTATGATTGATGAGGGTGCGTTGGATGGGGTTGATTATATATATGGCATACACCTGTGGACGCCATTCCCTGTGGGCACAGCTTTCTGTAAAGAAGGGCCCTTCATGGCCGCTGCCGATGAATTTGAAATAGTTGTAAAAGGTAAAGGCGGTCACGGGGGGCTGCCGCATGAAACCGTGGACAGTATTGTCATTGGATCACAGCTGGTGGGCAATCTTCAGACCATCGTTAGCCGCGGCGTAGATCCTACACAGCCTTGTGTGGTCTCTATCGGTTCCTTTCACAGCGGTACAAGCTTTAACGTCATCGCCGAGCAAGCCACGCTAATCGGAACCGTTCGCACGTTCGATCCTGAGCTTCGTATGGATGTGAAGCAGCGAATGGACCGGTTAGTTTCGCAAACCTGTACAATGAATGGAGCTGACTACAGCTTCGAATACAAGTTGGGCTACCCGCCGGTCATTAATGATTCAGAAGAGGCACAACGATTTTTGCGAGCGGGAGCTCGTGTAATGAATGTTAAACCATCTCCACTGATCATGGCGGGAGAAGATTTCGCTTATTATTTGCAGCAGCGCAAGGGCTGTTTTATGTTTGTAGGAGCGGGCAACCACGAGCAGGGAATTATCCATCCTCACCACCATCCTAAATTTGACATCGATGAAAAAGCAATGAGGGATGCAGCCAGATTGTTTGTGAGTATGGTATGGGATTGTCAGAACGGCGGCTGTAATTAACTGCTAGGCCCCTGTAGCACATGCAAAGAAGGGTTTCGGGAGATTCTATGTTTGCAACGGAAAATGCCGTTACTTTCTTTTAAAGAAGGTTCGGTGTTTCTCGAATGACAAACTCTTCTGGGAGGGACTTACCTTTGAATGCAAAAAAGATAAAGGAAATCATGACGAAGGATTGCGCGACAGTCACTTTGAAGGATAATGTATATGAAGTTGCCGTTAAAATGAAGCAGGAGGATACAGGGTTTATTCCTGTAGTTGACGGTAAAAAGCTGATTGGCGTTATTACCGACCGTGACTTGGTTATCCGCGGATTTGCAGCCAAGAAGGAAGGCTCAACGGCGGTGTCGGAAGTCATGAGCAGCAATAAAATTACTAGTGCGACCCCTGAAACCACGGTGGATGAGGCAGCCAAATTAATGGCAAGCCAACAAATTCGCCGTTTGCCTGTCGTCGAGAATGGTGAGCTGGTAGGAATTGTATCTATCGGTGATTTAGCTGTACGCAGCACGTTCGAGGATGAGGCCGGAGAAGCGCTAAGTGAAATTTCTGAAAAAGATAAAGTAACGGTCTAATATAAGATTCTACTTAGTTCTCTCGAAGTTTATATCGGGAGAACCCATTTTTTTATATTGTAATGTTAACGTGTGCAATATATAATATTATCGTGTCGAATAAAAGGCTTACATATTAGATTTATAATGAATGAGAGGCAGGGGAATAAGAATGGATAAAGTGCGCATCGGTATTGTCGGTGTGGGGAACATGGGTAAAAGTCATACGGAATACTTGACCAAGAATCAAGTGAGCAATGCGGAGTTGACAGCCATTGTGGACACGGATCCAACCCGGCTTGAATGGGTTAGAAGCAACCACGGAAGCAGTAATATTCAATTGTTCGATAATTTGGAAGCCTTCTATGCATCTAGGGCGTTCGACGTAGTACTGGTGGCTACACCTCACTACGATCACCCGGCTGCTGCTATACAAGCATTTTCTCACGGTTACCATGTATTGGTTGAAAAACCAGCTGGCGTGTATACCAAGCAAGTTCGTGAAATGAACGAAGCTGCCGCAAAATCGGGTAAAGCTTTTGGAATTATGTTCAACCAACGGACAAACCCTTTATATCAAAAGCTAAGAGATTTAATTACATCCGGAGAGCTTGGAGAAGTGCGTCGCACCAACTGGATTATTACTAACTGGTACCGGTCGCAAAGCTATTATGATTCCGGCGGCTGGCGCGCTACTTGGGCTGGAGAAGGCGGCGGTGTATTAATCAACCAAGATCCTCATCAGCTTGATTTGTGGCAATGGACGGCTGATATGATGCCTAAGCGTGTCAGAGCGTTCTGCAGCTTTGGTAAATACCGTAACATCGAGGTTGAAGATGATGTTACAGCATACGTTGAATACGAGAACGGAGCTACCGGCTTATTCGTTACTACCACTGGCGAGGCTCCTGGTACGAATCGGTATGAGGTAAGTGGAGATAACGGTAAAATTGTTATCGAAAACGATACATTAACATTCTGGCGCTTGCGTACACCAGAACCGAAGTTTAACAGTGAATTCAAAGGCGGCTTCGGTCAGCCAGAGTGCTGGAAATGCGATGTTCCTGTAGTTGGAGCTCCAGGGCCACAACATAAAGGCATCACGCAAAACTTCGTCAATCATATTTTGAATGGCACGCCGTTGCTTGCACCGGGCGAAGAAGGAATCAAAGGATTGACGCTTTCCAATGCGATGCACTTGTCTACCTGGACAGATAACTGGGTTGATCTTCCGATCAACGAAGATTTGTACTACGAGAAGCTTCAAGAACGCATCAATAGCTCAACCTTCAAAAAAGAAACAAAAGAACTTCAATTGGATGTAAAAGGTACCCATTAATAGAAAGGCGACCAACGGATATTTCCGTGTGGGTCGCCTTTTTTGAGTTCAAGCATCTCTAAATTAGGGTGGGTGATCGAATGTTAAGCGTGTCCCGTAGGGACGAAAGCGATCCTCCACCATCCATTACAATGGAGAGTCTCTGAAACTGATAAGACAAAACTTTAGGGTGTCCAGAGGGCGAAGCCCTTGGGGCCCTCCCTTTTAGGGAGGGTTTGGGAGGGTCAAACACTTAATTCACTTCTTCTTTTCGAATGCAGAATCGTAATCCTTCCAAAGCCCCTTTTGCTTATTGCGGGCTTCTTCTTGATCCTTTTTAAACAATTCCACGTATTTCACGTTTGGAGGAAAGGTTGCAATCCGTGCATAGCCTTCTTTCACAAGTGTACGGTTGAAAAGCTCATCTTCAATCCAGACGTAGGCAAGCAGGCGATCATACTTATCCTTACGTTCAACATCCCATTCGAGCTCTACCGTTTTGTTTTCGAGCCGTTTTTTAGTGAAGTCAGAAGCTTCCTTGCCATAGAACATGACAGGTGTATTAGGCTTTTTTGTCTCCGGCGTATCCACACCGATTAGTCTGACTTTTTCTTTTTTTCCATTCAGCTTAATTTCAAAAGTATCCCCGTCGACCACTCGGTCAATTTTAACCGATTCCCTGCCGCTGTTAGTTGATGTTGATTTGCTTTGGCAGCTTGATAGCAGCATGGTTAGTAATAAAATCGGGAGCAGCGCGGCTGCAATCCATTGCTTCTTCAATGATGTCACCTCTAATTTCCCATTGTAGAACCAACTCCAACTGCTGTAAAGCAAAAAAATGTTTAATTTAGGCACATTCCCCTCATACTAGATGGTATGCAAACTTAGTGAAGTTCAGGAGGGATCCATATGCAGATAGATCAAAAAAGGCCGCTCGTGGTACAAAGCGATTTCACGGTTTTGCTGGAGGTGCGCCATCCGGAATTTGATCAGGTACGCCCTTTATTGGCGCGTTTTGCGGATTTGGTCAAAACACCGGAGCATATCCATACGTACCGCATGTCTGCATTGTCTCTGTGGAATGCAGCGGCAGCTGGGATGACTACCTCGGAGATTACATCTTTTTTGGAGGAGCATGCCAAGTTTGGTGTACCGCACAACATCAAGCAGGATATTCGACGTTTTGTGGAAAGGTACGGCCTGGTACGAATTGAAAGCTTAGGTGAGGATCTGCTGTTGATTTCAGATGACGTAGAGGCGATCAAAGAAATGTGCTCCTTTAGGACACTTCGTTCTTATGGTCTGTGCCAGGTGGATTCCCAAACACTACGGTTCTCATCTATATATAGAGGCGCTTTGAAGCAAGAATTGATCAAGCTTGGATATCCCGTCCAGGATTTGGCCGGTTATACCCGTGGGGAGGAGCTGCCCATCAGGCTTAGGGGGGATGCCTCAGATGGAAAAGCATTTCAGCTGCGTGATTATCAAACCTCAGCGGTCGAATCATTTTATCGGGAAGGTAGCATCATGGGGGGGAGCGGTGTACTTGTACTGCCCTGCGGCGCAGGGAAAACGATCATTGGAATAGCTGCGATGGGTAAGCTGAATTGCGCTACTCTGATTCTTACTACAAATACGACCTCTGTAAATCAATGGAAACGTGAGATTTTGGAGAAAACGGATGTTACTGAGGATATGGTAGGGGAATACACGGGTATGAAAAAGGATGTTCGTCCGATAACGATAGCGACTTATCAAATATTAACTTACCGCAAGTCCAAGGATGATTTGTTCATACATATGGATTTGTTCAATAAACGAGACTGGGGATTAATTGTTTACGATGAAGTCCATCTATTGCCTGCTCCCGTGTTCCGCGTAACCGCTGACATACAAGCTACAAGAAGACTTGGATTGACAGCAACGCTTGTCCGTGAAGATGGACGGGAGGAGGATGTATTCTCACTTGTTGGTCCCAAACGTTATGAAATGCCATGGAAGGAGCTGGAAGGACAAGGGTGGATTGCCTCAGTAAGCTGCACAGAAATCCGCGTTCCGTTGCTCCAGGCTGAACAGGATTCTTACCTGGCTGCAGAGGCGAGACAGAAAATGAGAATTGCCAGCACAAGCAAGAGCAAGCTGAATGTGATAAACCAGCTGTTAGCCAAGCATAAAGGGGAACAGACGATTATTATAGGGCAGTATTTGGATCAGCTCAAGCTGGTGGCTCAAGCTTTGGATGCGCCGCTTATTTATGGTCAGATGCCGCATGAGGAGCGGGAGGAGCTCTACAACCAGTTTCGTCGGGGAGAGCTGCATACTATCATCGTATCGAAAGTGGCTAACTTTGCCGTTGATTTGCCTGATGCCTCTGTAGCCATTCAAATTTCCGGCAGCTACGGCTCCCGTCAAGAAGAAGCCCAACGTCTGGGGCGCATTCTGCGTCCAAAGTCGGATGCTAATAAAGCATTTTTTTACACAATTGTCTCATCCGACACGAAGGAGCAGGAATACGCACTAAACCGGCAGTTGTTTCTAATTGAACAAGGCTATCAGTATCGAATTGAGGAGTATTCACAGGCTGAGGATGAGGGAAAAGTTACTGCCGCTCTTGATAATTCTTATAGCAGTAAGCCATTGAATCAGCAATCCGAAGAGGAGGTCTTGTCGACGTGAACCATGCTTTCTACTTAAGCAAAATGCCGGAGGCTCTAAAATCTCACATCGAAGCTGAGGCGGTTTATGCTCCTTGGTTGAGACGGGGAGAAACGTTGGATTCCATATGGGGCAATTCAGCGATAATGGAAACGGTGTACAATCAATTGTCTACGAGAGAAAAAAAAGTGCTTCATTTCCTTGTTACATCGATCGGAAGCGAGCCTTTTGACTGGCCTAAGCTTGAAAAATTAACCTCACACGTGATGTCGGGTGCAGAAGCCAAAGTCGGTTTTTTGTTATTGCTGAAAAAGGGTTTAATCTATATGTTCAAGAAAACATGGGGAGAGCATGTATATGTCCTTGCTGAAGATGCTCTTGCCATTTGGCAGCAACTTATATTAACTGCAGATAATAAACAGGCTTTGACAAGAACAACAGACACCCCTATAGAATGTGTGGAACAATACAATCCGGGTCTTGCTTCTTTGCTGTTTCAGACACTTGTTTTTTTAGATCAAAATGATATGAAGCTTACGAAGAATGGAACGCTGCACAAAAAACAGCTGCAAAAATGGTTGGACCTGCTAACTATTCAAGATGAAAGATTTCTCGGCTGCTCTTTAAAATATGCTTATGCAGACGTGTATCCTGTAAAGCTTGCGGTAATAATGGAATTTCTGTTCAGACTTCGGCTGGTGGAGCAACGGGGCGAGCAGCTTTGTTTGCAGGAGCTTGAAGTTAAAAGATGGCTCTTATTAAGCGAACGCGAACAAAATAAACAGCTGTATTTTATTTGGAAAATGGTTGCGTTTCCAGGTCCAGCTTGGCTTCAGCATGCCGTACTTCTGCTGGAAAGGCAGTATGAAGATTGGTATGCTGCTGACGATATTCCTCAGTGGCTGCGGGTGCAGAAAATAGCTCCATTTGGCAACGAAGAGAATGTTGCAGGACAGGAGCTGCTCGATCAGCTGGAGCAGCAGTGGATTCATCCACTGCTAGCTTTTGGTTGGATGGAGAAGGGATTTGCTGGAGCAGATGGCCGAGATGTCGTTTACCGTTGGAGGATACAACCCATTGAATCGCAAGCGGATAGGACGATAACGGAGAAAGAAGGCTTTTATGTTCAACCTGATTTCGAAGTATTGGTGCCACCGAATGTACCTTTTGCAATAAAGTGGGAGCTATCAGCGTTTGCTGATCTGCAGAAGGCCGATCTTGTTTCGGTTTATAAACTGGGCAAGGAAAGCTTACAGCGAGGGTTGGAGAAGGGGCTGCAGCTGGAAGAGCTGTTGTTGTTTTTGGAAAAGCAATCTCTATACGGCATACCGGAAAATGTCAGGCTTACTCTGGAGCAATGGGCGAAGCCATTCGGTAAAGTCAAGCTTTCTGAAGTGCTGCTGCTGCGATGTGAGGATGCTGCCGTTGCTGAAGCTGTGAAGAAGCTGCCAGGTTGCTCTGATTGCTTGCTTGAAGAGATTGGCGGGCAGGCGTGGATTGTTCGAACGGACCAATTAAAGCCGTTGACTGAGCTTCTTAATAAAGCAGGATGGATGACTGGTAAGCTTAAGCTGTTAGCTAATGCCAATCCTTCCGAGCAGAGGGAAGCAAGGATCAGCTTAGTGTCAATGAAGCCGCTGGAAGACGGTATCTTAACTTCGAATGATACTACAGCCATTAACTATGGTCCTGTACATATAGCAGATAAAGGCTTTCTATATTCGAGACATACGTTCATGTATTTTGAGATGGAGCAGAAAATGCCTGATGTTCGTGATTTATTCCCCGATTTACAAGGGATTCCACAGGGCTGGATGAAAGATTACCGCACTTACCACGCCTCAACTCGTCGTGAAATGGTCGAGCTGGCTATGGAGTGGAAAACTACGCTGCAGGTACGCCATAACGGCCATGATCACATAATTGCCCCAAGAAAGCTGCAAGAGACTCGCGGCACCTGGAGTATGACTGGATTGGAACAGTCCAAGCTTCAGGAGATATGCTTATTTCCTGAGGATTGGCAGGAAATGAGGATCATTGTGCCTGGCATAAATGATAAATATTGATGCAACAAATAAGTGTAATATGTGGTATGATAAACTTGTCTGACAATCAAGAATATTATATACGAGGCAGGTGCTATAATGGCAGTAATTGAAGCTCAAGCGTTGGATATGTCTGCCATTCTGATGCAGGCGTACGACTTAGGAGATATGATTAAAATTTCCACGGAGACGTCGGATTATTTATATTGGAAGCAGCGCAAGGACGAGGACCCGCAGGTAAAGGAACTTGTGAAGCTTTTTAACAAAAAGAAAGAGCTGTTCGAAGAATGCCAGCGGTTCGGTCATTTTCATCCAGACTACCATGCTGCGTTGGAGCAGGTACAGGCGATTCAAGTAAAGCTGGATAACCTTGAATCCGTCAAATATTTCAAGGAAGCAGAGCAGCGGCTTGATGAACTGCTGTATACAGTATCTCAAATGATTGCACATAGCGTCTCGGACACGATTAAAGTGCCCGGCAACGACATGAACGCAGGAGGCGGGAGCTGTTCCACCGGAAGCTGCTCGACCGGAGGCGGCTGCAGCGGAAGCTGTGGTTAAAAAATTCTGTTTTTGAATTATTGACTTACGAAGTGAATCGACTTAGCTTCAATAGGGGGCGAATTTCTCCAACAACTTCATTATGGCAATTCAGCACTTTGGGATGATAGAACTCTTCCAGAAGCAGGATTTCTTCTTTACGGAGCATATCCAATTGAATCAATGTTTCCATGACAGCCGGATAAATGGCACGCATAGCTCCATCTTCGATTTTGACGGCAGCTCCCCAGCCCTTCTCCGGGATGGTAAAGGCAAACATTCCTTCTGCACCCATCTTGCCAATAATGCGGCCCTGAGTCACCTCGATTAGCCGGGTGTCGAAACGGTCGCTTCCTGCCAGATAGTAAGGCTGTCGGATGATAGCCTGCACAATCCTCCGACAAGCTTGAGCACGCTGCTCTGGCAAGCCTTCTGGCTTGCCAAGCCGTGCATAAGCATAGCCAAGTGACTCCAACGGTACCGCAAAAACCGGAACACCACAACCATCCGTACCCAGTGATATTTGATCTGCAGGGACACCGCACATATAAGCAATGATGTCCAGCATCCGTAATTGGACAGGATGAGAGTTTGAGATATAGGGTTCAATGGTAGAACCTGTCGATAGTTCAAGCAATCGGGAAAGCGCCAGCATGCCGGAATGTTTGCCTGAGCAGTTATTGCGAAGGGGAGTGAGGGGGATTCCCGCTTCCTTCAATCGGTTGGCTGTCGGTATGTGAAAGGGCTCGTGAACCCCGCATTGCAGAGCGTTTTCATCCAGTCCAAGCTGATGCAGTATCTCATTTGCCAACTCAGCATGAGCATCTTCACCATTATGCGATGCGCATAGAAGAGCGATCATTTTATCGTTCAATTGAAAGTGAAGCTCGCCATCTATTTCTAATAAAGGAATCGCTTGCAACGGCTTAGCCGTAGAACGAGCGAATGTATAATAAGCCGAGTCACCAGCAGAAGCAATGAGTTCGTGGTTGGTGTTCACAACGGCAATGTGGCCGCGATGCAGGCTTTCTGTCCTGGCTCCGCGCAGCGCCTCAACAAGGATATGTGCCATATTCAATTCGATTCGTCCTTTCATTGATGATCTTATTTATAGAAAGAAGGTATAAATCATGTTTACCGACCGCAGTGGATTAATCGTTTGGGTAAGTGACCTCAAAGCTGCTAATAAACAGTTAGAACGATATGGAAGTGTACATTTTATTTCCAAAAGATTGCACTATGCAGCAATGTACGTGCACTCCTCCAAACTGGAGGAAACAACCAAACAGCTGCAGAAGCTGCCTTTTGTCAAAAAAGTCGAACGCTCTTACCGCAATGAGATCCAAACGGAATACAGTAGTAGTAATATGGCTGATAAAACACGTTTTTACACCGTATAAATGCAACCAATCCATTGTTAAAAGCATTGCACCTTGTGCTTTTCTTAATATATATACGCAACCCCAAAGCTTCTGAAACCTCGGAGGCTTTTTTTGCGTACAATTCTTCTGTCAAAAAGGATGAGACTGGAAGTTTTTTATTGTTATTGACTGCTATTATCGCGGTATCTAAAGATTTTTTTATTTGGAATCCGTTTTCAAATCTAGTAAAATAAAGAAGCATAAATGTACATAGGCGAAAAGGACTAGTTTAATAGGTGAGGGGTTGTGATTTATGAGAGACAGAACAATTGACCGATTAAACAACTGCGAGCCGTTTTATGTTGCTTTGGGGGACAAAAACATCGCGGATATCGTAATCACAAATCATGCTCGGATCCGTTGGGCGGATAGAGTTGAGAGCCAAAAAACTGGCTTTGATGATATATGCGATTTTTTGTGGGATAGATTGAAAGCCGGGCAGATCAAGTCTTATTATAAGAATGGTGAAGACGTTTATTTGGTTGAGGATGATTTAGTGATGGTCGCTGAGTTTACTGGATGGGAGCCAAGCTCAGGTGCTGGCAACCGACAGCTGCATCGTATGGTCATCGTCACTTTCCTTGGGAGAATGTCTGAAACTATTGAACTGCGTGACCTGAAGTCTTATTATTCATGGCTTCGCCATTCGCGCAGAATGACATTAATTAAAAATAGCAGAAAACGCAGATAATTGGAATATACGATAGGGGCATTCCGTAATATACGGCATGCTCTTTTTATTTTTGCTATAATAGGAATACCAATGCAAGCTGGAGGTAAACGGACGATGGCACTTAATTTTCATCAGCTACATATTTTTTATACCGTTGCGGAGAAAGGAAGCTTCTCACACGCGGCACAAGCGCTTCATATGACACAGCCTGCGGTTACGATGCAGGTGCAATCTTTAGAAGATTACTTTGGGACAAAGCTGTTCCATCGTTCAACAAAAAAGATTGAGTTGTCTGAGGCTGGCAGATCCTTATTACCGTATGCTAAACGCAGTATCGAGCTGATGAAGGAAACCGACATAAGCATGTCCAAGTTTACACATATGCTTGAGGGGAGACTCCATCTGGGAGCAAGTATGACAGTTGGCGAATATATTTTGCCGCGACTGTTAGGCCCATTTGGCAAGGAGTATCCGAATATTTCAGTAAGTATGAAAGTTATTAATACACGGCTGATACTGGATGAAGTGCTTAATCATCAATTGAATTTTGGGTTAGTTGAAGCTGAGATTGATCATCCCGACGTTCACATAGAAGCTGTGATGAACGATGAGCTTGTATTAATAGTGCCGCGAGACCATCCTTTGGCGCAAAGTCCTGTCGTTACAATGGAGGAGGTTCTTAAGTATCCTTTTGTGCTGCGAGAGCAAGGCTCGGGTACTCGCAGAGTGATGGAGGAAGAGCTGGCAAGGGCAGGCTTCGATCCGACCGATATGAAAATTGTCATGGAGCTGGGTAGTACAGGAGCAGTCAAATCAGCGGTAGAAGCTGGGCTGGGCATTTCAATCCTGTCTCAGTCGTCTCTTAAGCATGAGGCGGCATTAGGCGTGCTTGTGATAAGAAAAATAGAAGGAATCCGCTTCTCGCGAAGCTTCTATGCAATTTATTTGAATTCTACCATTTTGCCGATCTCGGCGGTTACTTTTGTTACTTTTTTGCGGGAACGGGATTTGAGTCAGTGGATGTAAGGGGAAATTGTACATAATTTTAGGAGGATACGCAATGCTTTATGCAGATTTACATACACATACATCGGCTTCAGACGGGACACAGCCATCCTCGGAAAATATCCGGCTTGCCGTGAAAGCGTGTCTGGCGGGAATTGCCATTACCGATCATGACACGGTCGCAGGGATTGACGAAGCGTTGGAAGCAGGTAGTCAAAGCGGAATTACTGTTATTCCCGGCGTTGAAATCAGCACTGTATTTGAGGGGCAAGATATTCACGTACTTGGGTATTGGATTGACCATACAAATACACTGTTTCTGAGCCGGTTAACCTCGCTCCGAGACGTCCGTGAGCAGCGCAACGTGATGATGATTGAACGTCTGAATGAGCTTGGCTTGCAGGTCACGATGGAAGATGTATGGGCCTCTCTGGAAACGTCCAAGAAGGCAGATGAAACGATAGGCAGGCCGCATATTGCGGATGCGCTGCTGAAGAAGGGGTATGTGAGCTCGATAGCGGAGGCCTTCGAACGCTATTTGGGTAATGGAGCGGCAGCTTACGTCAATCCGCCGCGCATAGACCCTTTTACCGCTGTCGAGTGGATACTGGAAGCAGGGGGTGTGCCCGTTCTGGCCCATCCTGGGCTGTACGATCTGGATGAGCTGATCCCTCAGCTTGCAGACGTCGGCTTGGTGGGATTGGAGGTATATCACTCTGATCATTCTCCAGAGCAGGAGAAGCATTATCAATCCATTGCCGAGCAGCTTGGGCTTATTATGACGGGCGGCTCTGATTTTCATGGAGAGCGCGGCGGTGTTGTGTTTCACGCTCCGGTTGGAGCGCGCAAAGTTGAAATGTCGGTAGTGAAGCAACTGGCAGAGGCGAAGCGGACGACAACCAAGCAAATGCCAAGCGACAATACCGAGGAGGCTTAAATATGAAGATACGTAAAGCGATTATCCCTGCGGCAGGCTTAGGAACGCGTTTCCTTCCTGCTACAAAAGCACAGCCCAAAGAAATGCTGCCCATTGTTGATACACCTGCGATACAATATATTGTCGAAGAAGCAATCGCAGCTGGCATAGAAGACATCATGATCGTAACTGGCCGCAATAAGCGTGCGATTGAGGATCATTTCGATAAATCGGTTGAGCTGGAAATGATACTTGAAGAAAAAGGTAGCCTTGAGCTGCTGGAGCTGGTAAAATCAGTCTCCAATCTTGCAGATGTTCACTATATTCGCCAGAAACAACCCCTGGGGCTTGGTCACGCAGTGCTATGCGCACGCAAATTTATCGGAAATGAACCGTTCGCGGTTCTATTGGGTGACGATATTATTCAGTCGAGTCCTCCGTTCCTAAAGCAGATGATCAATGTCTACGAGCAAACGGAAACATCGGTTATAGCCGTGCAAGAGGTCCCTTGGGAGGATGTCGATAAGTATGGTATTGTTTCGCCTGGTGTATGTGGAGAAGGGTATCAATATGTAGAAGATTTAGTTGAAAAGCCAGAGCGAGGACTAGCTCCATCCAACTTGGCTGTTATTGGCAGATATATAATTGCTCCTGAAATTTTTGGCATATTGGAGAACTGTGAACCGGGGCGCGGTGGAGAAATTCAATTGACGGATGCTCTCCGTATACTTAATGCTGAGCAGCAGATGATTGCTTACCCAATCCAGGGCAAGCGCTACGATGTTGGAGATAAGCTCGGTTACATACAGGCGAGCATCGAAATAGCGTTGCAGCGGGAGGATTTACAGGATGCGCTGAAGGCCTATTTGCAGAAGCTTACGAAATCATGGGGAAATAAATAATTACTTGTGTGAGGAATGGGTAGGAGAACTAAATCTATCTATATCAAGCATCGCTTAAAGCTTCCAGGACGATAAAGACGTTCTGGAAGCTTTTTTGCTGTCATAATTTTAGGATCAAGCTAAAACCTGCTCAAATTGGTTCTCTATTGGCTCTCTAATTGGTTGTCTTTGTCGGTAATTCGTGTTCGGCCTCCGTTGATATATCCTCTTGCTACACGTGAGGCTCTAATCGTGGAGACGATGATAATGGTTTCATCGCGGGACATCGTACGGTTTTCATAAGAAAAATCGGATAAATCAGCAATCTGTTCATCGGTATATTTGTCGAATAGGTCAATTAATTCCTCAATACTTGCTCTCATGATACTACCTCCATATGGGTTGCTATGACCATTATTAAGTAAGTTTTCCTTTACGTCAACATAGGATTGATACATTTTGGGCTGTATGTTATGATTGTAAAAATTTACCCACATCCAAGCAATGTCAGCAGTAAGTTTCTTTTGAAAAATTATACTCATGCTTAACAGGTAGTTGTGCTTCGCAAAATTCAGAAGGGGGATAATTGAAAAATGGCCTATTACTACATGGAACCATCGCGGACATTCAGTGAGTTTTTGCTGCTTCCTAACTTATCAACGAAGGATTGTACACCTGCGAATGTTGATCTGAAGACGCCGATTGTAAAATTTAAACGAGGGGAAGAGCCGGATATTTCTTTGAATATCCCGTTTGCATCAGCTGTGATGCAGTCGGTCTCAGACCACAATATGGCCGTTGCTTTGGCGCGGAGCGGGGGGATTGCCTTTATTTTCGGATCCCAGCCGATTGAAGAACAGGCGGCAATGGTGCGAAAAGCCAAAAGTTATAAGGCCGGGTTTGTAGTGAGCCGCTCCAATCTGACCCCATCTCATACTCTTAAAGATGTGCTTGACTTGAAGGAAGAAACCGGTCATTCTACCGTTGCGGTTACGGATGATGGAACGCCAAAGGGGAAGCTTGTAGGTATCGTAACGAGCAGGGATTATAGAATTAGCCGCGATTCACTAGATAAGCCAGTTCATGAATTTATGACTCCGTTCTCTTCTCTAATTTACGGGAACTCGGGTATTTCATTACCTGAGGCCAATGATTTGATCTGGGAGCATAAGCTGAATTGTTTACCGATTGTGGACAGTCAGCAGAACCTCGATTTTCTGGTTTTCCGCAAAGATTATGACGCCCATAAAGAAAATCCTCAAGAATTGCTTGATATTAACAAAAGCTATATCGTGGGAGCCGGCATTAATACGAAGGATTATGAAGAAAGAGTGCCTGCATTAGTAGAAGCGGGAGTTGATGTCCTTGTAATCGATTCCTCTGACGGGTTTAGCGAATGGCAGCGTGATACTTTACAGTATGTAAAATCTAACTTTAATGTAAAAATCGGAGCCGGCAATATCGTGGATCGTGAAGGATTTCTGTACTTGGTTGAATCGGGTGCGGACTTTATCAAGGTGGGTGTAGGCGGCGGTTCTATCTGTATTACGAGGGAGCAAAAAGGAATAGGCCGAGGCCAGGCATCAGCACTTATTGAGGTTGTTGAAGCTAGAAACAAGTATTTTGAAGAAACGGGAATATATATACCCATATGTTCAGATGGTGGAATTGTTCACGATTATCATATAACGCTTGCGTTAGCAATGGGTGCTGATTTTGTTATGATGGGCCGATATTTCGCCCGTTTTGATGAAAGCCCGACCCGCAAATTGAAGGTAGGCAACAATTTTGTTAAGGAGTTTTGGGGAGAGGGTTCTAACCGGGCGAGAAATTGGCAGCGTTATGATACCGGAGGCAAGCAAGGTCTTGTTTTTGAAGAAGGTGTTGATTCATACGTACCTTATGCGGGAGGGTTACAAGAAAATTTGGATAAAACAAACAGCAAAATCAAATCGACAATGTGCAACTGCGGTGCGAAAACGATTGAAGAGCTTCAGCGCAAAGCCCGCATAACAATTGTTTCAGCGACAAGCATTATTGAGGGTGGCGCTCATGACGTTATCTTGAAGGAAAGCAACTTATCTGGAGAATAAATGCTGAAGTGGATAGCTTAGTTTAATTATTGTCCAATTTGATGAAACAACTCGAATGTAGAAAAAAGGCACTTCAACTCGCAGGGGAACCGCGGTTGAAGCGCCTTTTTTTAGGATACCCTTTCTAAATATAAGTTTGCCGAGGGCACGCTATTTATCTCGCAAGACAAGCTGCCTTTAAGAGATTGATATGTATCTTCAATGAAAGAGGATCAGAAAGCTTTTCCAAGGAATGAAGAACGAGTAACCTGCCTGCCTTGCTTAGATTAGAGCTAGATTAGAGCTGCATTACGTTAGAGCTAAAGATCTTTAATGCACCTCTTGATCCAGGGGGATTTTTATATGGATGGCGGAGAAGCTGCGCTTCGATGATCCTGGAGGATTTGAACGGAGCAAAGAGTTCCGCTATTCCATCAGCCTGCCTCAATCTAAGGCGATAGCGGAAACCGGAATTCCGTTATGTTGGGCAAATAGGAGCATTATGCACAAAATCAGAGCAATAACGGAACTAGCTGTTCCTGTATCACTCTGATTTTTGGACTTTTTAGGTGATAGAGGAACAATTACTTCCGGATTACCCTTCACTTCCGTTGATGCAGTACTGCCGGGTTGCTCAGGGTTATGTGGGGTGGAGGAGCGATAGCGTTCGTCCTGGTCGTCACCTCCGGTAACTACTCGGTATGCAACCTACCTTTGAACATCGTGTTCCTCCCGCTGCAAGCCATCCATTCAAAGGAACACGACTTCAACAGCGGCCGTAATCCAACACCCATCTCTCCAAAGCGAACAAAACGTAGATCGTATACCAAGGACGGTTTAAGACATTTTTCTTGCCTGTCTTACTGTCTGTTATTTGATGCTTACAGGCATTTGTTTGATTTCTTCAGTATTCGGTGTTACGAATAATGTCTTCTGGTGATCGTAAATGACAAATCCAGGCTTGGCGCCGCTCGGTTTGCGGACATGCTTGATCATTGTTACATCCACAGGCACAAGACTTGATGACTTCGCTTGGCTGTAATACGCGGCCAATTGTGCCGCTTCATGGAGAGTTGCCTCACCGAATTGTACGCTGCGGATGACTACATGTGAGCCGGGAATATCCTTCGTGTGCAGCCAAGTATCTGCGGATTGGGCCAGCCGGTTTGTTAAATACTCGTTTTGCGTATTGTTTTTCCCAACATAAATGGGAATTCCTTCGCTAGAAGTAAAGCAGGATAGCAGCGGTTTCTGATTGGCTTTCTTTTTACGTGTTTTTTTGCTGCGGTCGCGAATATATCCTTGCTCGACCAGTTCTTCACGAATTTCCTCAATATCGCTGAGCGAAGCGGTGCCAAGCTGCTGGAGCAGGCTGTCCAAATAAAGAATTTCTTCTTGGGTTTGTAGAAGCTGTTCTTTTACCGCAATTAGACTGTTTTTACTTTTAGTATATTTTTTGAAATAACGCTGCGCATTGTCCGAAGGTGTGAGTAACGGATCCAGAGTAATAAAGATTGGGCGCTGCTCCTCATCGTAATAGTTGATAACTTCGATCTGTTTATCACCCTTCTGGACCAGATGCATAGAGGAGGTCAGCAGCTCTCCGATAATTCTAAATTTATCCGCATCCTGGCCTTCCTCCAAGGTTTCTTGAAGCTTCTCCATTTTTTTAGCATTTTTGTTGCGCTCATTTTGCAGAAATTTCAATAAATCGGATACCCGCTGCTTGACGGTATCCCGTTCGGCCTTGTCTCCATAAAAGGCTTCCAAGCATTCACTCACAGAAGAATACCGCCTGATCTCACCATGCAGGTGAGTTAGCTCTACTATCGAGAAAGCTTGCTTCGCTGTATCAGGCTGCTCGCAAATGTGAGGCTCTCCGCTGGTTTGCTTGAGATTTTCCATAAGCTCATGGAATGGCTCCCACAAGAGCGCCGCGTTGGCTTCGGGAGTGTTTGCCACTGTTAAAGGATACTGCGTGCGATATACAAGCTCTTTGGCTACGAGCGGACTGAGGCCGCTGAATCGGGCAACAAGACGCTGTTCCCATGTTTCTTCATTGATCGTTTGTGGTGCCGGTTTGCCAAGGCTATTCAAGCTTTTTAAAACATCATCTTCTTGCGGAGCCTCTGCTGGCGGTTGCGTGAGCAGAGTGATGAAGCGCTCCTTATCCACAAGAAACGGATGGTTTTTGTACTGCTCAGGTGGGGTGGTATACCTGCTTCCTGGCATGACAATCCGATAGCTGCTGATCGCTGGCGTTACATGATGAATGCCGTCAATAATGGTATCTGTTGCGGGATCAACCAGAATAATGTTACTATGCCGTCCCATAATTTCAATAATGATGACTTTGCTGCTGACATCACCAATTTCGTCACGTTGACGTACTTGAAGTCGGATGACCCGCTCCAGCCCCGGTTGAGTGATGCTTTCGATGACGCCGCCATCACAATGCTTTCGAAGCAGCATGCAGAACATCGGAGCTTCCATAGGGTTAGTAAAGGTTTGTTCAGTTACATGAACACGAGGGTATGTGGGATTCGCGGACAGGAGCAGCTTTACATTGCTACCTTGAGCGCGAAGCTGCAATACAATATCATTGCCTGATGGCATATGCACTTTATTAATTCGGCCGCCCACGCAGGCCTGCAGTTCCTGCACGAGGCTGTGGACGACTAGACCGTCAAACGACATGTTGGTTCCAACTCCATTCAAATTCTAGTTTATATGAGGGCTTAAGAAGATATACTCTATCATGCCATATTTTCGGCAAAAACTTAAGTCTGCGATCCCATTCCTTCTATTGTGCTATTTTTTAGCTTGTCTGAATACATTTATTTCTAGAGGTTGTTTGATCCTTTTGGGAGGGAATGAGCAGATGAGTCAGAAAAAGTGGTATCAGATGACGGCGGAGGAGATTTTGCAATCGCAGCAAATTCATCCGTCAAAAGGGCTGTCGTCAGAAGAAGCGCAGAAGCGTATGGACGAGCATGGTCGCAATGAATTATCCGAAGGGGCAAAAATATCGCCGATCGCTTTATTTTTGAATCAGTTTAAAGATTTTATGGTGCTGGTGCTGATGGGCGCTACACTCATTTCAGGGCTGCTGGGTGAATATTTGGATGCGGTGACGATTATCGCCATAATTATTATGAATGGGATTCTTGGCTTCGTTCAGGAATTCCGGGCGGAGCGCTCACTTCGTGCATTAAAGGAATTGTCCGCTCCGCATGCGAAGGTAATGAGAGAGGGTACGCTATATCAAATTCCTGCAAGGGATCTAGTACCTGGGGATATCGTTCTCCTGGAGAGCGGGGACCGGATTCCGGCAGACATTCGATTTATTGACGCGAACAGTCTTTATGCGGAGGAATCTGCTTTAACGGGAGAATCCGTGCCTGTCAATAAGCATACGGATGTGCTTCACAGTGAGGAAGTGCCACTCGGCGACCAAAGAAATCTCGGTTTTATGGGCACTATGATTACGCGGGGTACTGCCAGAGGCATCGTAGTCCGCACCGGCATGAATACGGAAATGGGTAAAATAGCTGACTTAATCCAGAGCACAGAGTCCATGGAAACACCGCTCCAGCATCGCTTAGAGCAGCTGGGGAAAATATTAATTATTGTTGCGCTAGCCTTAACTGTAGTTGTCGTAATAGCAGGTATCGTCCACGGACAGGAGCCTTACGGTATGTTCCTGGCTGGAGTCAGCTTAGCTGTTGCAGCTATTCCGGAAGGATTACCGGCCATTGTCACTATTGCGCTTGCTTTGGGTGTACAGCGGATGATTCAGCGAAAAGCAATCGTGCGCAAACTGCCCTCCGTTGAAACTCTCGGCTGTGCATCGGTTATCTGCTCCGACAAGACTGGCACATTGACACAAAATAAAATGACAGTAACCCATCTGTGGCTTGGAGGCAATGTATTGGAGGTTACCGGCGATGGATATGACCCTCGCGGTGATATTCTAAGCAGCGGCAGCCAAGTGGACATCCACAACAATCTGATGCTGAACCGGATGCTGCAAGTATCAGTGCTTTGTAACAACGCCGTACTGGTTGAAGAAAAGGGGGAGGCCAAACGCAAGAAGCAGGCATCCGAGGAGCCTTCAGTCAGTTGGAACATCAAAGGGGACCCAACCGAAGGGGCACTGGTTGTACTTGGAGCCAAAGCGGGAGCTACTCAACAACTGCTTGGTGGGCAGTACAGCCGGATAGGCGAATTTCCGTTCGATTCGGAACGGAAGCGGATGACTGTACTGGTTGAGCATCAAAGCGGCCGGATGGTTTGTACCAAAGGAGCGCCTGATTTGCTGCTGCATAAATGCAGTTACGTCCTATGGGACGATAAGGTGATTCCGTTCACCACGACGTTGAAGCAAAAGGTGCTTGCTGCAAATGAAGGCATGGCCAAAAATGCACTTCGGGTGTTGGGTCTCGCATATCGCGATCTGAAGGTAACCGACAGCTTTACGGATGAGGATGACGTTGAACAGGGGCTTGTCTTCATTGGATTAACAGGGATGATCGATCCTCCCCGCAAAGAAGTGCGGGATGCTATCTCCAAATGCCGCAAGGCTGGCATCAAAACGGTGATGATAACAGGAGATCATCAGGGAACGGCAGAAGCGATTGCGAAGCAGCTCGGTATTTTGCCACCAAGCGGCGGGTTGGCATTAAATGGACAGCAGCTGAATCAGCTGAGCGATGATGAGCTGGACGATCGCGTCGAGGATGCTTATGTATACGCAAGGGTTTCACCGGAGCATAAGCTGCGGATCGTGAAGTCGCTGCAGCGCAAGGGCCACGTAGTTGCAATGACAGGCGATGGCGTGAATGACGCGCCGGCCATTAAGGCGGCTGATATCGGCATCGCGATGGGCATCAGCGGAACAGACGTAACCAAGGAAGCGGCAGCTCTTGTGCTTAGCGATGATAACTTTGCGAGCATTGTTGCAGCCATAGAAGAAGGGCGCGGCATATACGAAAATATTCGTAAATTTATACGCTATCTGCTTGCTTCCAACGTTGGCGAAATTATGACTATGTTTCTGGCCATGATGGCCGGGCTGCCGCTGCCGCTTATCCCAATCCAAATCTTATGGGTTAACCTGGTGACCGATGGTCTTCCCGCCATGGCTCTTGGCGTCGATCAAGCTGAGAAGGATTTGATGCAGCAGAAGCCGCGAGGGGCACGTGAAAACATATTTGCCCGCCGTCTGGGCTGGAAAATTATTAGCCGGGGTATATTAATCGGTCTGTGCACGCTTGCGGCTTTCTTGATTGTCCTGTACCAGGGACCCAATGGCGACTCAGTCACATTGGTTCATGCACAAACCGTTGCTTTTGCTACATTAGTAATGGCACAGCTGATTCATGTGTTTGATTGCCGCAGTTCCCGTTCGATTTTTCATCGTAATCCGCTGCAAAATGGTTATTTAGTATTAGCAGTCATTTCCTCATTGCTGCTCATGCTTGCTGTGCTGTACATCAAACAGTTGCAGCCGATTTTCAAAACGGTTCCGCTCGGCTGGCAGGATTGGATTATCGTGCTTGTGTTTGCTGGAATTCCAACGTTCCTGATGGGTATCGGCAGTGTCATGAGCAAGCCTGCCAAACGCAAGCCTATTCATTACGGTAACGCAAAACCTATAACCAGATAATCAACAACAGCCTGTGCCAGGGAATAAGACCCACGAGCGCGGGCTTTTTGCATTTTCCGGGAATATCGGTTAAAATTTTGCGGAAAAACTATGCATGCTATTCGTTTTGCGTTATGATAGTGGCTAAACAAAAGGAACTCTAGAAAGATTGAAAGCGGGAGAGATCATGAATTTTACAAAAATGCATGGGTTAGGTAATGATTTTATCGTCGTTGCGGGCGAAAGCGAGCTGCCGTCGAACTCAAGCGAGCTCGCCGTTCAATTATGCAGCCGTTTTTTTGGCATCGGAGCTGATGGTTTAGTCTATATATTGCCTTCAGATAAAGCAGATTACCAAATGCGTATTATTAATTCAGACGGATCGGAATCCGAACAATGTGGCAATGCGGTACGCTGCGTCGCTAAATATATATATGAGCATGATCTTATTGATTCCTCTCGAACCGAGCTATCTATCGAGACGTTGGGAGCGGGCGCACAGCAGGTTCAGCTTACTGTATCGCATGGCAAAGTAACTGCCGTTCGTGTTGATATGGGAGAGCCCGTGCTTCAAGGAAAGCTGGTGCCTACTACTATCGATCAGGAGCAAGTGCTGAACTATCCTATTGAAGTGGATGGACGAGTATTTCACTTTACCGCTATCTCGATGGGGAATCCGCATTGTGTCATTTATGTAGAGGACGCAGCGGCAATCGATCTTGCAGTGTGGGGACCGAAGCTTGAAGTTCATCCGCTGTTTCCGAGACGAGTGAATGTTGAATTTGCGACAGTCAAATCACGCGACGCTATGGATATGCGGGTGTGGGAACGTGGAGCAGGACCAACCTTGGCATGTGGGACGGGCGCTTGCGCTACTTTGGTATCATCTGTGTTGAATGGGTTGTCCGATAGAATAGCCACCGTTTCATTAAAGGGTGGAGATTTGTTTATCGAATGGAGCGAGGCTGACAACCATGTATATATGACCGGGCCTGCCGAGCAGGTGTATACGGGTATTCTTGACCAATAAAACGCGCTCGTTGCAAAGCTGGCTTGTTTCACCAGCTATTGCTAATGAACAGTCGTTTAACCTTGTGGTGTAAATGAAAAGGGAAGGCAGGACGGTAGAGGATGAAGCTTGATTTGAGGGAAGCGCTCCGCCAGCAAATTATTATTGGTGATGGGGCCATGGGGACATACTTGTATCAGATGGGATTTCCTGTAGGTATATCTTATGAGGAATTAAATTTGTTAAAGCCGGATGTAATAGCGGATGTTCATAAACGTTATTATGAGGCGGGCGCAAGATTAATTGAAACAAATACATTCTCCGCCAACCGCGAGAAGCTGTCCAAGTACGGACTCGAAGAGGATGTTGAGGCTATTAACCGCGCGGGCGTTGACTTGGCTCGTAAAGCAGTAGGCAGCGATGCTTATGTCGTGGGAGCAATCGGTTCCATTCGTGCAGGAATGCGCAAAAATTTTCGGACTGTGAAAATAAAAGAAGATTTGCGTCAACAAATTGAGATTTTATTGGACACACAAGTGGACGGGCTGTTATTGGAATCATTCTATGATCTTGAGGAGCTGCTGCTCGCTCTAAAAATAATACGCAAACTCAGTTCATTACCGGTTATATGCCAATTCGCTACGGAAGGAACGGGGACGACACAAGATGGCGTTACGCTGCATGATGCTTTTGCCAAACTGAAGCAGAATGGTGCTGATGTTGTTGGCTTTAACTGCCGAAGCGGTCCTAACGGCCTTTTACGTTCACTTGAAAAAGTAGCTGCAGCAGGCGACGTATTGCCTTATTCTATTTTCCCTAATGCAGGTATACCCGATTATGTCGATGGTCGCTTTACCTATGCGGCAACGCCGGAATATTTTGCGGAAACGGCACTGAAATTCGCTGATCTGGGAGCGCGTATCATTGGCGGATGCTGCGGAACTACGCCTGAGCATATTGCTGCAATGTCGAAGGCGATTGCTATGTATACACCGGATCCGACAGCTTTGGTTAATGAGACGCAGTCAACAGGGATAGTTGAGCTGCCTCAACGTGAATCGGTGGCAAAAGCGGTTGATGAAATAACGAATGCAGCGGTTGAGCCTAATATCATAGATTTGGTGAAGCAGCGCCATACGGTTATTGTGGAGCTGGATCCGCCACGCGATTTGGATATTGAGAAATTTATGAAGGGCGCACACGCGCTTAAAGAAGCTAAAGTCGACGCTTTGACCATGGCAGACAATTCATTGGCTGTAACTCGAATGAGCAATTTGGCTCTCGGTTATTTGGTAAAAGAGCAGACAGGATTACGCCCATTGATTCATATTGCTTGCCGTGATCGCAATTTGATTGGGACTCAATCGCATATGATGGGATTGCATGCTCTTGGAATTGATCATGTGCTCGCTGTAACCGGAGATCCAGCGCGATTTGGCGATTTGCCGGGTTCGAGCTCTGTCTATGATTTGACCTCTTTTGAGATTATCCGTATGATCAAGCAGCTGAATCAAGGGGTAGCTTTCTCCGGCAAGCCGCTCAAGAAACAAGCGAACTTTATTGTAGGCGCTGCGTTCAACCCTAACGTCAAGCATCTGGATAAAGCCGTGCAAAGACTGGAACGGAAGATAGAAGCCGGTACGGACTATATTATGACGCAGCCGGTATATGATGCTCAGTTGATTGAGAAAATTTACGAGGCGACGAAACATTTGAGTATTCCTATTTTTATCGGCATTATGCCGCTGGCTAGCGGAGGCAATGCGGAATATTTGCATAATGAAGTACCGGGTATCCAGCTCTCCGATGAGGTGCGCCAGCGTATGAGCGGCTTGAAGGGTGAAGAAGGCCGGGCAATGGGTGTGCAGATCGCTAAGGAGCTTCTGGATACAGCAATGAAGTATTTTAACGGAATCTATCTCATGACACCTTTTCTTTCCTATGAGATGACCGTCCAGCTGACAAATTATGTATGGGAGAAATCGGGGAGAGCTATTTCCACTTGTACCCACTAGCAAAATGAATTAATATAGGATAATGGATGTGAAAATGCGATGATTCGCAGTATGACCGGATTCGGACAAGCAAACCGCGCCTTTGCTGGCTATAGCGTGCAAATGGACCTGAAATCGGTCAATCATCGCTATTGTGAAGTCATTGTAAGGATGCCCCGCGAATGGTTAAAGTATGAGGATTTACTTAAACGCACCATTCTGGAGCGGATCAAACGAGGACGCGCAGATCTGTTCGTAACGATAGAACGCAGTTCTGCAGCGAATCAAACGGCAGAGTTGAATTGGACTTTAGCGGAAGCTTACCGCTCGGCGGCTGAGCAGCTGAAGGACAAATTTGGCCTGCATGAAGTGATGGAAGTGAAGGACTACTTGCGTATCCCTGATTTGATTTCCATTAAGGAAACGGTCGAAGTTACGGAAGAGGAAATTGAGTTTGCGCTTAAAGAGTGCGTAGGCGTAGCGGTTACACAGCTTCTTCATATGCGTGAAACGGAAGGTAGCCATTTATATGCGGACACTCTGCAGCGGATTGAAGCTACGGAATCCTTCCTTGAGCAAATCAAACGACTGGCTCCTCAAGCCGTGCTGGATTACACAGCTAAGTTGCGTTTACGCATACAGGAGCTGCTGCAGCAAACCGTTATTGATGAGGCGCGTTTAGCTACAGAGGTTGCGGTATTTGCTGAACGGGCCAATGTGGATGAAGAGATAACCCGTCTGCAAAGTCATCTTCAGCAATTCAAACAGCTGCTGGACTCTACGGAGCCGGTTGGGAGAAAATTAGACTTTCTTGTACAGGAAATGAACAGGGAAGTGAACACAATCGGATCTAAAGCTAACCATGCCGGTCTCACAGCACTTGTCGTGGAAATGAAGGCCGAGCTGGAGAAGATGAGAGAGCAGATTCAGAATATCGAATAGAAGGCTAATGAAAGCTAATGAATGCTTACGAGGCGGCTTTGTTGTAGCAAAGCCTGTGGGAGGAAAATAGATGGCTATCAAACTTATTAATATCGGTTTCGGTAATATTGTATCCGCAAATCGGATCATTTCTATCGTTAGTCCGGAATCGGCGCCGATCAAGAGGATCATACAAGAAGCACGCGACCGTCACATGTTGATTGACGCGACTTATGGACGCCGCACCCGAGCAGTGATTATAACCGATAGCGACCATGTGATTTTATCTGCGGTACAGCCTGAGACGGTGGCGCATCGACTTTCCAATAAGGACGATGATCATGACGAGTAGTGACAAGGGAATTTTGATTGTATTATCAGGACCTTCCGGAGTTGGTAAAGGTACGGTTTGTAAAGCACTTCGGGAATGTGCACCTGATTTAATCTACTCGGTTTCAGCTACGACACGTGCTCCTCGTGAGGGTGAAGTGGATGGCGTGAATTATTTCTTTAAGACAAGGGAACAATTTCAGCAGTTGATCCAAGATAATCAAGTTTTGGAATGGGCTGAATATGTTGGTAATTATTACGGCACACCTCGTAAGTTTGTTGAGGATACTCTAAACTCCGGCAAGGATATTATTCTGGAGATTGAGGTTCAAGGCGCTCTGAAAGTAAAGAAGTCGTTTCCGGAAGGTGTCTTTATATTTTTGTTGCCTCCGTCAATGGATGAGTTAGAAAGCCGTATCATTGGGCGGGGAACGGAATCGCAAGAAGCGATCCGTAGCCGGATGTCAGTAGCCATGGATGAAATTCGCATGATGGAGCATTACGATTATGCTATTGTTAACGATCATGTTGAGCATGCTTGCTCAAGTATCCAATCGATTATAGTAGCTGAGCATTGCCGCAAGGACAAAGTCGTAAGTAAAATAAAACAATGGATGGCAGAGGTGAAATAAATGTTATACCCTTCAATTGACAAGCTGTTAGATAAAGTGGATAGCAAATATTCGTTGGTTGTTGCCGCGGCAAAGCGTGCAAGACTGCTGCGTGATGGAGCAAAAACGGAGGTTCGTAACAGAGCTTCGTACAAGAATGTAGGACTTGCATTGGAAGAGATTTATGAGGAGCATATCTCTTACGAGAAGCTTCCTACCAAAGAAATCGTAAAGTAAGCTGTTCTACCAACAACCCTTGTGGTTGTTATTTTTTTCTCGACAATTGGGGGCGAAAAGGGAATGCTTCGAAATAAAACTATCGTTCTTGGCGTTAGCGGGGGAATTGCTGCTTATAAGGCAGCTGCAATTTGTAGTAAATTGGCTCAAGCAGGGGCTGATGTGCGCGTCATCATGACCGAATCCGCCACCCGTTTTATAGCACCTCTAACCTTTCAAACACTATCTCGGCACGATGTGATTGTGGATACATTCGATGAAAAGGATGCTGCCGTTGTATCGCATATTGATCTGGCGGATCGTGCGGACCTTGTAGTAGTAGCTCCGGCTACGGCCAATATTATTGGCAAAATGGCGCATGGTTTGGCCGATGATATGTTAAGCACAACCCTCTTGGCAACAACAGCTCCAGTACTTGTTGCTCCGGCGATGAATGTTCATATGTACGCCCATCCCGCAGTCCAGGCCAATATGGAAACTTTGGCCCGACGCGGGGTGTTATTTGTGGAGCCGGGAACCGGACAATTGGCTTGCGGATATGTTGGCAAGGGAAGGCTTGAGGAACCGGAGCAGATTGTAGAAGCGATTCACCGCTTTTTTATGGAGAAAGGGCAGCTGCGCGGCAAAAAAGTATTGGTTACCGCAGGTGGAACGGTTGAACGAATTGACCCTGTCCGCTATTTAACGAATGATTCGTCTGGTAAAATGGGGTATGCGATTGCGGAAGCCGCACGAAGTATGGGAGCGGAGGTAACACTTGTAACAGGAAAGGCTTCTTTGCCGGTTCCCGAAGGTGTGAAGGTAATCCATGTTGAATCTGCGCAGAACATGCTGGAGGCAGTTGTGGAAAGATTCCCTGATTCCGATATTGTAATTAAAGCTGCAGCTGTAGCCGATTATCGGCCTGCGGAGCGAGCAATGCAAAAAATTAAAAAAAATGAACAAGAAATGACCCTTACTTTGGTCAAGAATGAGGATATTTTACAAACCATTGGCAGGATGAAAAAGCATCAATACTTAGTAGGATTTGCAGCCGAAACTGAACGTATCGACGAATATGCGATGGGCAAGCTGTTGAAGAAAAATTGTGATCTGCTTGTAGCCAACGATGTTACGCAGGAAGGCGCAGGCTTCGGAACAGATACGAATGTCGTCCGATTGTACGATAAGAATGGCTTGGTAAAATCGCTGCCTATCATGACTAAACAGGGTGTAGCACGAGAACTGTTAACGCTCATTGCTGAACGGACTACGAAGGGAGAAGGGACGAACTAATGATGTATGCAAAAGTCATTGTGGATGTCCCTGCAAAACAAACAAACCGCGCGTTTGACTATTTTATACCGGAGAAATTGCGAGAATGGGTTATGGTTGGCAGCCGGGTAGGCGTTCCTTTTGGCCCAAGGAAGCTGCAAGGGTTCGTTGTCGGATTGCAGGATCATGTGGACTACGACCCGGCCAGAGTGAAGCCGATTGCTGAAGTAATGGATTTGTACCCGCCCTTAACACCTGATCTGGTTGAGTTAGCCAGTTGGATAAGCAGCACGTACTTATGCCACGAAATTACGGCACTGCAGGCGATGATACCTGGTGCCTTAAAGGCGAAATACGAACGGCATGTGAAAATTTCGGATACTATGGCTGGTAAGCACAATGATGAAAAGCACACCATAGGTCAACATTCGATGTTGCTGCCGGTGCAGGATGAAATCATTAGCTATGTCCGTGAAAAGGGATCGGTAGAAATCGAAACCTTACTGCAAAAGTTCGCTTCAGACGGTGGTTCCGTAAAGCAGCTGATGCTGGAGGGTGCTTTAATTGAGGTTCAGCTGATCAAAGACCGGATGGCTACCAAAAAGATATTGACGGTTATTCCCCATGAGGAGCCTTCGCAGCTATTGGAATGGGCGGAGCAGCTGCCGGGAAGATCGGCCAAGCAAAAGGAAGTGCTTCAATACTTTGCGGAACGGCCATACCCGATTAAGCTTAGTGAGCTATTAAATGAGCTTAGCATAAGCGCGAGCACAGTCAAAGGATTGGCGGATAAAGGCTGGCTGGATATACAAGAGGTTGAAGTGTTCCGTGATCCCTATGCGGAGCGTTACTTTCGCAGAACGGAACCACTGCCGTTAATGCCGGAGCAGCAGCAAGTATTCGATCGAATTTCACAGGCTGTTCTGGATGTCAGGCATCAAGTATTTTTGCTGCAGGGAGTGACTGGAAGCGGTAAGACGGAGGTATACCTGCAGTCGATTCAAACCTGTCTGGATCAAGGCCGCGAGGCAATCGTGCTGGTTCCTGAAATATCCTTGACGCCGCAAATGGTTGAGAGGTTTAAAGGCCGTTTCGGCAATTTGGTAGCTGTATTACACAGCCGACTATCTCCTGGTGAGCGATACGATGAATGGCGCAAAATAATGCTCAAGCAGGTGAGCGTTGTAATTGGTGCGCGTTCGGCTATCTTTGCCCCCTTTACCCGAATCGGGTTGATTATCATAGATGAGGAACATGAATCCTCTTACAAACAAGAGGAGAGCCCCAAATATCACGCACGCGATGTAGCCGTTGCTCGTGCTGGACAGCATCAGGCTGTAGTAGTGCTAGGCTCGGCTACACCATCGCTTGAAAGTATGTATGGGACGATGCGAAAGAATACGGATAGAGCTTTGGAGCAAATGTCGACGGCAGCGGGTAAAAGCTATACTGCAGCCGCCAAATCCGATTCGGCAGCTAGAGGTTCTATTACAGCTGCAACAACCTCCCAAGCTGCAGGAAGTGGCACTATTCAACAGCAGGCAGCTCCATTCGAGCTGCTCACCATGAATAATCGCGTTGAGGGGCGTCCCCTTCCTCGTGTGCATATCATTGATATGAGAGAAGAGCTTCGGGAGGGAAACCGCTCGATGTTCAGCCGTTCCTTGTATAAAGCGATCGAAGAACGGTTACACAAGAAAGAGCAGATAGTTTTGCTGCTGAACCGCCGCGGTTATTCAACCTTTGTGATGTGCCGCACATGCGGATATGTTGCACAGTGTCCCCATTGTGATATTTCCTTAACCTATCACCAAAGCTCGCGCGCCATACGCTGCCACTATTGTGGTTATGCTGAACGTGAGGTGACCGTTTGTCCAAGCTGTACCAGCGAGCATATCCGTCACTTTGGCACAGGAACACAGCGGGTGGAGGAAGAATTGAGCAAGCTGTTCCCCGGAATCCGGGTAATCCGTATGGATGTAGATACAACAACCGAGAAGGGTTCCCATGAGAAATGGTTGACCATGTTCGGGAATCGTCAGGCTGATCTTCTGTTAGGTACACAAATGGTAGCTAAGGGACTTGATTTCCCCCATGTTACATTGGTGGGAGCATTAGCGGCTGACACGGTGCTTAACCTGCCCGATTTTCGTGCTGCAGAACGGACATTCCAATTGCTTACGCAGGTAGCAGGAAGGGCTGGACGGCATGAGCTGCCAGGAGAAGTATATGTACAGACGTATGCCCCGGAGCATTACAGCATTATTAGCGCCAGCAGACATGACTACAACAGTTTTAAGGATAAAGAAATGACGCTTCGTAAATTCCACGAATATCCGCCATTTCATCGGCTTATATTGATCACTTTATCGCATGAACAAATACCGTTGCTTATGAGGACGGCAGAAGCGTTGGCAGCAAGGCTGAAGGAGCTTGCCCAGGCACTGGCTCCGCTCCCGATAGAAATTTTGGGCCCTGTGGCATCGCCAATTGCCCGCATCAAGGATAGATATCGGTTCCAATGCATGATAAAATATCGGGGTGAAGCTTCCATTTCGGGTCTTGTACAGCAAGCTGTCGCATCGTTTGAAGATGTGGAGAGACAGCATAAGCTGACGATTAGTATCGATGTTGATCCGCAGGTATTAATGTAAAGCTTAACTCTTTTTATGGGAATCTATTATTTGTTCTATTCATAACAATTTATTTTATTGAACTTCGTCTCTAAAGAAAGGTGTGTTAATAAATGGCTATTAAAATTATTGTAAAAGATCCCGATCCAGTTTTGCGTGAGAAGTGCAAGCCTGTAACCAAAATTAATTCAAACATCCATAAGCTTCTGAATGATATGGCCGATACGATGTATGATGCGGAAGGTGTAGGCTTGGCTGCGCCACAGATCGGCATTCTGAAACGTGTTATTGTAATGGATGTTGGGGATGAGAAGGGATTGATCGAGTTGATTAATCCTGAAGTCATCGAAACCGAAGGTGAGCAGTTTGGTCCTGAAGGCTGCTTGAGCATTCCTGGTATGAACGGTGATGTTCGCCGTGCGCTTCGGGTAGTTGTGAAAGGACTCGACCGTGACGGTAATGAAATCGTCGTAGAGGGTACGGAGCTGCTGGCACGATGCATTTTGCATGAAGTGGACCATTTGAACGGGGTGCTGTATACAGACCTGGCAGATAAGGTATACCGGGTTGATCCTAAGGGCGGTGAAGCATGAGAGTAGTTTTTATGGGCACACCGGAATTTGCCGTGCCTTCTTTACTTGTTTTGCTGGAAAGCGGAGTGCAGGTGGTCGGGGTTGTAACTCAACCAGACCGACCTGTCGGACGCAAGCGGGTTTTGACTCCTACACCGGTTAAAGCGGCTGCAGAGCAGCGCGGTATTCCCGTGCTCCAGCCGGAGCGGCTGCGCCGTCCTGAGTCGGTTGAGGCATTGAGAGCGCTGGAGCCTGATTTGATTGTGACTGCAGCATACGGGCAAATATTGTCCAAGGCCGTGCTGGACATTCCGAAGCTGGGCTGCATTAATATTCATGCCTCCTTACTGCCTCAGTACCGTGGAGGCGCACCTATCCACTATGCTGTCATGAACGGTGATGCGGTGACGGGTGTGACTATCATGTACATGGCAGAAGGATTAGATACTGGAGACATGATTAGCCGTGTGGAGGTTCCCATTGAGGATACGGACACAACGGGCTCTATGTTTGATAAGCTTAGCATCGCAGGAGCTCAGCTGTTAAAGGATACGCTGCCGGAGCTTCTGGCAGGCGATGTACAAGCAGCAGCACAGAATGATGCGGAGGCGGTTTATTCACCGAATATAAGCCGTGAGCAGGAGCTAATTGATTGGAATCAGCCGGCGTTATCCATATGGAACAAGGTGCGTGGCTTAAATCCGCGTCCAGGTGCCTATACAATATGGAACGGAGATGTATTAAAAATTTGGTCCTGCGCAAAGCCGGGTTCCATGGATGCATCTGCCGGACAAGCGAGGCGGGCTGCCGGTACTGTCGTTGCTGTGAGCGAAGCAGGCGTACAGGTAGAAACGGGAGAAGGGCTGCTGACCATTACAGAGCTCCAGCCTGCCGGTAAGAAGGCGATGGACGCCGGGCAGTTTGCACGGGGCGGCCAATTGACGCCTGGAACGGTTCTCGGTTAAATAAATAACTGTAACCGGAATCGGGGAAAGAGAGCAGGAGGCCATACAAGTTGAATAACGGCATCGGAAAAGACAACATAAAGGAAAACAAACAAGGCGGCAGTGCTAACGGAAGATCTGGTGATTCGAACACAGTGACCAAACAGCCTGCGAAGAAAAGAAAAAGCGACGCCATGAATGCAGGCAAAGGTCGTCAAAGCGGCCATAGTTCTAACCCGAAAGCAGCAGATAAGCGCAGTGGCGGAGGTAACCCGGCCAGTTCAAATGGAAGCAAGCTAAAAGGCGGCGCGAGAGAAGCTGCACTGGATGTGCTGCTTAGGATTGAGCAGGATCGTTCTTACAGTAATTTGCTGCTGCATCAAGTTTTACTCAAATATAATTTGGATAAACCGGATGTCGGTTTAACTACCGAAATCGTATATGGCACAATCCAGAGATTGAATACGATTGATTATTTTTTAGGACGGTTTGTTGCAAAAGGAATGGCAAAGCTTGAACCATGGGTTCGCAGCTTGCTAAGACTCAGCTTCTATCAAATTTATTACCTGGATCGCATTCCTGATCACGCTGTCGTTAATGAAGCTGTCAATATGGCCAAGCGCAAAGGGCATCAAGGGATCTCAGGGATGGTTAATGGAGTGCTGCGCAACATCATCAGACAAAAGGACAGCTTGCAGCTTCCAGCTGACCTGCCGCCTGCAGAGCGGATCGCTTTGACCCATTCCCATCCGGAATGGCTTGTACGTCGCTGGATAAGCCAGCTGGGTGAAGTCCGGACGGAACAAATTTGCGAAGCTAATAATGTTCCGCCTCGAGTCAGTATACGGGTCAACACGCTGAAGCAGAGCCGCAGTAAGCTGATTGAGCTTCTGCAGCAAGCGGGTCTTGAGGCAGAAGCATCTGAATTGGCACCCGATGGCGTTATCGTCAGAGGGGGCGGCAACATGGCCTTGACATCCTGGTATGCGGATGGATTATTTTCTATCCAGGATGAGAGCTCGATGCTGGTTGCGCTCAGTCTTGATCCTCAGCCAGGAGAAAAAATATTGGATTGCTGCGCAGCGCCCGGTGGTAAAACGACACATATAGCTGAGAAAATGGGAGATCGCGGCGAGCTATGGGCTTGCGATATTCATGAACATAAAGAGAAGCTCGTTCAAGAGCAAGCAGAGCGGCTGGGTCTTAGCTCGGTGCATACGGTTGTCACTGATGCACGCAAGCTGCGGGAGCAATTTGCCGAGCAAAGCTTTGACCGCATCCTGCTGGATGCTCCTTGCTCAGGGCTTGGTGTAATCCGGCGTAAGCCTGATATGAAATGGAACAAAAGTGAACAGGAAATAGAAGGAATCTGTGTAATTCAACACGAGCTTCTGGAACATATTCATTCGCTGCTCCGTCCAGGAGGTGTGCTTGTATACAGCACATGTACACTGGAATATAACGAGAACGAGGGCATGGTTAAACAGTTTCTGAAGGCACATCCTGAATTCGAATGGGACCAGCCTCAGCCGCTGCAAATCTATCCATATGAATATCATTCCGACGGCTTCTTTATAGCCAAGCTGCGTAAACGAGCGTAAATAAAAGAGATATGGTAAAATCTAATCTATGTGCAGTGATAAACGACATTTCGTAGATTTATTACTGTACTCCAATTGATAAAGCGGGTTGTGATAAATAATGGAATTGACAAAACAAAAAATGTATAAGCCTGATAAACCTTATGTATACGATCTGACTTTGGAGCAATGGCAGGAATGGGTCAAAGATAATAATGAGTCAGGCTTCCGTGCCGGACAAATTTTTGACTGGCTGTATGTGAAAAGAATATCAAGCTTCGAAGAGATGACGAATCTGCCCAAAACTCTTCGAGATAAACTAGCGCAGCATTTTGATTTCGTCACCTTGGAAGAAGTTGCTAAATATGAATCAAAGGATGGTACGGTGAAGTTTTTGTTCGAGCTGTCTGACAAAAACGCCATTGAGACTGTCATCATGAAGCATAGCTATGGTAACAGCGTCTGTGTAACCACACAGGTAGGCTGCCGAATCGGCTGCACCTTTTGTGCGTCTACATTGACCGGACTAAAGCGAAATTTAACTTCAGGTGAAATTATTGCACAGGTGGTTAAAGCCCAGCAGCTGTTGGATGCGTCTAATGAACGCGTTAGCAGCATCGTTATTATGGGGATCGGCGAGCCGTTTGAAAATTATGACGCCATGATGGCTTTTCTGAAGGTTATGATTCATCCTAAAGGTCTGAATATCGGTCAACGCCACATAACCGTTTCTACAAGCGGTATTGTACCGAACATATACAGATTCGCCGATGAGCAAACACAGATTAATTTGGCAATCTCTATTCATGCACCTAATGATACGCTGCGTTCTAAGCTGATGCCGGTCAACCGACGGTTTCCTTTTGCTGATTTAATTGAAGCTTGTCAATATTATGTGGCCAAAACCGGTCGAAGAATTACGTTTGAATATGCTTTGATGGGTGGGGTTAATGACCGTCCCGAGCATGCAGAAGAACTGGGGCAAGTGCTTAAATCCTTTCCAATGGCTCACGTCAATTTAATTCCGGTAAACTACGTATCCGAGCGCGACTATGTAAGGACACCCAGGGACGATATTTTTACATTCCAGCGTATATTGGAGCGTAACAAAGTTAATGCGACGATACGAAGAGAACAGGGAAGCGATATAGCGGCAGCCTGTGGGCAGCTGCGTGCAAAGCATATGGAGTCAGGTGCGAGGTGAGGAGAACCATGATCAAAACGGCCAGTCAAACGGATATCGGAAAAGTCCGAATGGTCAATGAGGACCGAGCGGTTGTGCAGGAGAATTTGAACGGCTTCGTATTGGCCATAGTTGCAGATGGAATGGGCGGCCATCAGGCCGGAGACATCGCGAGCCAAATTGCGGTTGATGTTATTTATTCGGAATTGCAAGCAATTCCACAAAGTCCGACTGTCGAGGAACGGAAAACCCTCTTGAAATCGGCGGTAGAGCTTGCGAACGAGAAGATTTTCGCTTTCGCCGCCGAGCGAGAAAGCTATCATGGTATGGGGACTACCGTTGTAGCGGTATTGGCGGACGACAGCTCAGTTGTAGTTGGGCACATAGGGGACAGCCGCGCCTATCAAATAAATGTTCAAGGCATCGAGCAGATTACAGAGGATCATTCTCTTGTGAATGAATTGGTTAAAAGCGGCCAAATCACCCGTGAGGAAGCAGGAAATCACCCTAGACGCAATGTTTTGACTCGAGCTCTAGGGACAGAAGCAACAATTGAAGTGGATGTAAGGGACTTGTCTTGGAATCAAGGCGATATTTTACTTTTATGCAGCGATGGCCTAAGCAGTCTTGTAAGCCCTGACCAATTACTTGCCGTTGTTAATGGGGACGGGCTTCTGGAAAGCAAGGCACAACGGCTTGTTAATGAGGCGTTGGAAGCTGGCGGTGATGATAATATTACCCTTGTGCTTGTCAGTAATGGTTTAGGTGATTCAGAGGATAATGCACATTTTGACGGCGAAGAGAGGTGATGATGAATGATAGGTAAGCAGCTGGGAGGACGTTATGAAATACTTGAGCGTGTTGGCGGCGGCGGGATGGCAATTGTTTATAAGGCACTCGATATATTACTACATCGCCATATTGCTGTTAAAATTCTGCGTTCGCAGTATGTACATGACGAGGAATTCATCCAGCGGTTCCGGCGTGAAGCCCAAGCCGCGGCATCGCTGTCCCACTCCAACGTAGTCAGCATATATGATGTTGGTCAGGAAGAAGATATCCATTATATTGTTATGGAATATATAGAAGGCACTACTTTAAATGAACTTATCAAGGAAAAAGCGCCGCTGCAGGTGGAGGAAGCCGTCCATTTCGCCAGCCAAATTTGTGATGCGCTTGATCACGCCCATCATAATCAAATCATTCATCGTGATATTAAACCTCATAACATCTTAATCGGCAAAAATGGCAGAGTGAAGGTTACGGATTTTGGTATTGCGCGTGCCATCACTTCATCTACAATAACCCAAACCGGCTCTGTTGTCGGTTCGGTCCATTATTTTTCACCTGAGCATGCCAAAGGAACCTTTACTGGTGAGCAATCAGATCTTTATTCACTCGGCATTGTAATGTATCAGATGCTTACAGGTCGGCTGCCTTTTTTGGGAGAAAGTCCGATAAGTGTGGCATTGAAGCATTTACAGGAGGAAGTGGAGGAGCCCCGCAAGGTCAATCCTCTTATTCCGCAAAGCGTGGAAAATATTATTTTGAAAGCCATGCGTAAAAATCCGGCGGAGCGTTACCGTACGGCCAAACAAATGCTGGATGATTTGGATAGCTGTCTGCTTCCGCATAGACGCAATGAAGCTAAAATCAATTTCATGGACGATGATGAACTGGATGAAGAGAAAACGCGTGTTATTCCTGCAATCCGTCCAGACCAGTATTCGCTCTCAGCCGGAGATAGGGATGTCAGCCCCACAAGAGATGCTGAGGAGCCTCAAGAAAAAAAGAAAAACCGCTGGGTAAAGCCGCTAATATGGATTATCGTTCTATTGCTGGTACTCGGCGGAATGTGGTACATGGTAGGAGTAGTGAAAGCTAAGTTCGTTATTCAAGAGGTTGAAGTGCCGTCGGTTGTTACAAAGCCGATATCCGAAGCCCAGGCTATACTGAAAGCAGCCAATCTGGAGTCTGAGGTCATTTTTGAAAATTCCAAGGATGTGCCCAAAGATGTGGTCATTCGGCAGGATCATTTGAACATGAAGCTCAAGATTCATTCTAAAGAAACCTTGTATGTTAGCAAAGGTGTTGAAAAGCTGAAAATGCCGGGTGTCACTGGCAAGAAGCTGGGGGATGCCAAAATGGCGATTATGGCACTTGGCATAACAGAAGACAGAATTAAGCTGAAGCCGGAATTTGTGAATGAAGAACCTGAGACCGTTATTTTACAAACGCCGGCATTGAATGATGAATTGGATCCAGCCACTGCTGTTGTCATGTTAACGGTAAGCAAGGGGAGAGAAACGTTCAAAATGCCCGATTTAGAAGGATTGAGTGAATCAGAGGCCAAATCCCGGATTACCGTCAGCAATTTGAAACTTGCTCAGGACGGCATCAATGTAGAAGCAAGCTATAAACAGCCTAAGGGTAAGGTAATTACGCAATTCCCTTACAAATACAATGATGAGGTTTCACCAGGAGCCGAAATCAAGCTGATCATAAGCTCCGGACTGCCGGAAGAAGCAGGGCCTATGAAGATTGCCGTGCCGATCAAGCCGTCGAAGGAAGGTAAGGAAACGACCGTTAAGCTTGTATTGTCTGATGCTCAATATGAAAACTTTGAATATAAAACGATTACCAAAGTGACCAAAGCAAGTACAGTCGATGTAAGTCTGGTTGTAGCACCTGATAAGCGAGCTGTCATCCAGATCAAGCAGGACAATGTACTGGCTGATATGATAACCGTTACCTATGATGATTTTATCGCTCAGAAGAACGGCAAGCCGTTTAATCCTATTCCCGCCGGTTCATCAGGAACAACGACACCGGGCACTCCGACACCTGGTACTCAACCTCCTGGCACCACAACGCCTGGAACGACTGTGCCGGGCCAAACTACTACACCTGGAGCAGGCACAACACCGGGGACGAAACCACCAGCCAATTCAGGAGGGAATCCTGGTACCGGTACGGGTAATCAAGGAACGCAAGGAACTCAGGGATCACAAGGGACACAAGGAACACAAGGAACACAAGGAACGCAACCACCAAATCCAGCAAACGCCACACCGGGTTCTGGCACCGGCACAGGAGGCAGAAGCTAATGCCACATGGTCTTATTGTAAAGGCTCTAAGCGGTTATTATTATGTGCTGCCTGAAGATGGGGAAAATATGATGTCGGTCCAATGCCGGGCTCGAGGAATTTTTAAGAAACGCGGAGAGTCCCCGCTGGTAGGGGATCGGGTGCTCTATGGATTGACTGAAAATGGTGAAGGCACCGTAGATGAAATTTTACCGCGCACTTCTGAGCTGGTCCGCCCACAGGTTGCTAATGTGGAGCTGGCTGTCCTGGTATTTGCCGTGCAGGAGCCTGCATTGAATTTGCAGCTGCTGGATAAATTTCTGGTGCACACGGAAAGCGCCGGTTTGGAGACCATTATTTGTTTGACCAAACAGGATTTAATTTCAGTCGATGAAGCCGTTCATCCAGATACACAACAGCAATCCCAAGTGTGGAGCGGATCTAATTCCAAGTCCGGATCAGTCGTGGCTGCTGAGACTAGCAGTATGAGCCTTATAGTTCAATTATATGAGAAGGTTGGGTACCAAGTTGTCGTAACCAGTGCCAAAATGGGCATTGGGATCCAACCGATTCTTGAGAGGCTTTCCGGTCGAATCAGCGTATTCGCCGGTCAGTCTGGTGTCGGCAAATCTTCATTGCTGAATGCTATGGTGCCCGGATTGCAGCTAGAAACAAACCAAATCAGCATGAAGCTTGGAAGAGGAAAGCACACGACTCGTCATGTGGAGTTAATTCGTTTGCAAAATGGCGGGCTTGTTGCGGATACTCCAGGCTTTAGCCAGCTTGATTTTGCACAAGTTGAGGAAGCCGAAGATCTAAGCTCATGCTTCAAGGAATTTCGGACCTACGCAGCTGAATGTAAGTTCCGCGGCTGCCAGCATCAGCACGAGCCTGGGTGTAAAGTTATTGAAGCCAAGGAGCAGGGAGAAATTGCTGAATCCCGCTACGATCATTATTTGCACTTTCTTACAGAAATTAAAGAGAGAAAAAGGAGGTACTGATTATGCTTAATATAGCACCGTCTATTTTGTCGGCAGATTTTTCAAAGCTAGGTGCTGAAATAGCCGATGTGGAACGTGGAGGTGCCGATTGGATTCATGTGGATGTTATGGATGGACAATTTGTTCCAAACATAACGATCGGCCCGTTGGTTGTGGAGGCCATCCGTCCCCATACGGCCCTCACATTGGACGTTCATCTGATGATTGAGAATCCGGATATCTACATACCTGCTTTCGCTAAAGCTGGAGCCGACTTGATCTCTGTACATGTTGAGGCTTGCCGTCATCTGCATCGCACGCTTCATTTAATAAAAGAGCAGGGTATTCAAGCGGGTGTCGTATTAAATCCTGCTACCCCTTTATCAACGATTGAGTACGTAATGAATGAATCCTTGGACCTTGTTCTCATTATGACAGTCAATCCTGGATTTGGGGGCCAGCAGTTTATTGCTGGAATGCTGCCGAAGATTGCCAAGCTTCGAGAAATGTTGGATGAGCGCGGCTTGCAGCATGTACACATTGAGGTTGATGGCGGGATTAATGCCCAAACAGCAAGACAAGTGGCTGCGGCCGGGGCTAATGTACTGGTAGCGGGGAATGCCGTATTTAACCAACCGGATCGAGCGGAAGCAATACGGCATATTCGCGGCGAGGTGTGAGACGGCTATGAGATTTCTGACCGTGCTAGGCTTTAGTCTGCTTTGTGCTGGTATGTTGACGCTTTTTTCACAAATTCAGGACTTATTAAAATATCTATTTTCTTTAGGAGCTCTATATACAGGAGTCCAGTTTTTTAAAAGATATGATAGTCGTGGTATGCGGATTGCTTTTGTTGTGAGTACCATTGTGTTATATTTCCTCTTTGCCGTTATTTATGCAATATATCTCACAATTCAAGCGGGCACATTGCCTCCTTCAGTTTAACGAACATTCATGTCCATGCACGTTCATAAATCAGCTTTCAGCTGCATAATATGGTTACAAAAGTTCCGGCTTTTGTAGCCTTTTTGTTTTTTGGGGCTCGATTAGAATGGATAGGCACGTTTTGAAAATAGAGGAATATAATGGAGTATGATGAAACATGATGCTTGGGAATAGCAGCGTGCAGCCAGCTTAAGTACAGGATGCTTGAGGAATTACAGCTGGTTAAACGCAACCTAGAAGGAGGGGCAGAAATGAGATTTTATACAATCAAGCTACCGAGGTTGTTAGGCGGACTAGTCAAAGCCGTACTTAATACGTTCAGCAAGAACTAATCCCTAAATATCCAAAGGCTTCGCTATGTGTTCATACAGGTTGAAAGAATTTTTAGCGAAGCCCAGAATAAAAGCTTATACTTACGTAACTAAAAAAAGCACCTGGGCCCCAGGTGCTTTTTGTCGTCGGTGGTTAAAGATTACACACGAGTAACTTTTCCGGATTTCAAAGCCTTCGTGCTTACATAAACGCGCTTTGGTTTTCCGTCCACAAGAATACGAACCTTTTGAACGTTAACACCCCAAGTACGCTTCGACTTGTTATTAGCATGAGATACATGGTTGCCTGTTCCGGGTCCTTTACCGGTAATAAAACATTTGCGGGACATTGTATGACACCTCCTTAAAAGCTACGATGATCAAAGATCCTCGAAAGCGATCTCTCCGTATGCAAATCCTGTTAAAAAACACACTTAAATATCATATCACAAGGTAATAAATAACGTCAATGTTCCAGAGATGTTTTTCTGCAAGTTTCTTGAGTGCCCGCGTAGCGGTGGATGTATATTTTATTTATTTCTGAACGCTGATATAGTAAAATAAAAGTTAGTCCATTCTAATCTATATCAAAGGAGCTTTTGATGATGGCTATTGAACTGGCTACAGAGTATGGCAAAGTATGGGTAGCGGATGGGGTTATTGCTGTATTGGCAGGCTCAGCTGCATTGGATTGTTATGGACTTGTTGGAATGGCATCGCGCAATCAGCTCAAGGACGGGATTGCAGAGTTGCTTCGTCAAGATAATTTGAGCCGTGGTGTAGAGATACGTCGTGATGCACAAGGTATGACGGCAATTGATTTATATATTATTGTCAGCTATGGAACTAAAATATCAGTAGTAGCTCATAATGTTCAAACGAAAGTTAAATATGTATTAAGTGAGGTTGCAGGGCTTCAGGTGGAATCAGTGAACATTTATGTTCAAGGGGTTCGGGTATCTGAATAATTTCAGAGAGAAAGTGTCCAGCTTAGCATAAGGAATGGATTCACTCTGAAGTAGGAAGGGGAATGTTTGTTGAGCAAGCATCTAGTTCGTATTAATGGGAATGACTTTATCCGCATGGTGGAAAAGGGAGCGCAGCAGCTGAGAGAAAATGTGGAAAAGGTCAATGCGCTCAATGTGTTTCCTGTACCCGATGGGGATACAGGGACTAATATGAACCTGACCTTAACATCCGGTGTTGAAGAGCTGAAGCGGCGTTCATCTCAACAGATTGGTAAATCGGCGGATGCTCTGGCCAAGGGGCTGTTGATGGGAGCGCGCGGCAATTCGGGGGTAATCCTGTCTCAATTATTTCGCGGATTTTCAAAAGAAGTAATGGAAGCGGATTCCATCGATGCCAAACAGCTTGCGGCAGCTCTCCAGAACGGCGTTACCATGGCATATAAAGCCGTTGTCAAGCCGGTTGAGGGTACGATTCTAACCGTTGCCAAGGAAGCGGCCAAGCATGCGGTTAAGCAAGCAGAACGCATATCGAATGTGGTTGAGCTGATGAGAGAAGTGTGCAATAAAGGCAGCGAGGCACTGTCTAATACGCCGAATCTGCTCCCGATCCTTAAGCAGGTTGGAGTAGTAGATGCGGGCGGCCAAGGCTTGCTGCTGATTTACGAAGGCTTTCTTCAAGCGTTGGAGCAAGGTGAAGAGGGAGCTGGCAGTAAAGACAACGAGACGGAAGCTCGTCCGGGTTATCTTACTGCGACTGCTCCTGTTGGGGCTGTACAAACGGGAACAAACTCGGCTCATCGCTCATCTGCTATAGATGCCGCTGTAATCGGGGGCACAGGAACAACAATGGGGGAACCTAAGCGGGCCCAAGCTAAGCTGTCAACAGAGGATATCGAATTCGGATATTGCACGGAATTTATAGTTACTCTGCAGGCGCAGAAGCAGAAGATGACAGGCTTAATCTTCGATGAACAGGTATTCCGGCAGGAGCTGTCCAACTTCGGAGATTCTCTGCTTGTTGTGGCTGACGATGATTTGGTCAAAGTGCATATCCATGCGGAATATCCGGGAACAGTGATGAACCATGCCATGCAATATGGTGATTTAAGCCGGATCAAAATCGAGAATATGCGTGACCAGCATACGCATCTCCTGCTTGAAGAGGCCGAAGAGCTTTATGGGAGCAGAACCGGAGCCGCGATAACCAACGATTCTCAGCAAGCAGTTTCTGTAGTTGATCATGGGTCAATGGGTACGGTGCAGGATGTAAGAGAATTAAAGCAGTACGGCTTTGTCGTGGTATCTGTCGGACAAGGAATCTCCGATATCTTCAACAGCCTAGGTGTGGACCGGGTGCTGCATGGAGGCCAAACCATGAATCCGAGTACGGAGGATATTGTGAATGCTGTAAGGCTTGTCCCAGCTCATACCGTGTTTGTATTGCCCAACAATTCAAATATTATTATGGCGGCTAGACAAGCGGTTGATCTAGTAGAGGACAAACAAATGGTCGTTATTCCTACCAAAGCGATACCGCAAGGTATAGCTGCTGTACTTGCTTTTCGAGAGAACGCTGTACTTGAGGAGAATACCGATAGTATGCATAAAGCTATTGGTCTCGTTCAGTCCGGTCAGGTTACCTATGCGGTTCGTGATACGCGTATAGATGATATGGACATTGCTCAAGGGGATTATATTGGAATCCACAACAGCAAAATTGTATCAGCCGAGCCTGATTTATTACTTTCCTGTAAGCGACTGGTAGATAGCTTGTTGAGTGATGGAGCAGAAATTGTTACCTTGTATACGGGTGAAGAAGCGGAACACGATCAGACTGAGCGGCTTGTCAGCTATATCGAAGACACGTATAAGGAAGTGGAAGTAGAGGTTCATGCAGGCGGTCAACCGCTTTATTATTATATTATATCCGCCGAGTAAAGTTATCGTATTTATTACCGGGAAGATGGGGAAGTGGAGGTGGAGTCGTTTTTGAGTCAAATTCGGATCGTTACTGACAGTACAGCTGATATTCCAGCTGATTTACAAGAAGCATTAGGCATTGAGGTTATTCCATTAAAGGTGCATTTCGGTATGGATACTTACCGTGACCAAATAGATATGAGCTCAGAAGTTTTTTTTGAAAATTTGACGAGTGCTGCTGTTCTTCCTACAACATCGCAGCCTTCGCCCGTACAATTTGTGGAAACGTATAAAAGGATGCTTGATGCTGCGGATACCTCGGTTATATCGGTTCACTTGTCTTCAGGATTAAGCGGAACCTATCAATCTGCAATATTGGCTAAATCGATGATGGATGATAGTGCAGATCTAACGGTTATTGATTCCAAATCAGCATCCTATGGGTTTGGTTCCATAGTTGTTGCAGCGGCAGAGGCTGCTCGTGCGGGGCAAAGCAAGGATGAGATAATCAACCTGATTCATTCGATGCGTCAACAATTGAAGCTTTATTTTTTGGTGGATACGCTTGAGTATTTGCAAAAAGGAGGCCGTATCGGAAAAGCCGCCGCTCTGGTAGGTTCGCTGTTAAATATTAAGCCTATTTTGTCAGTGTCTAATGAAGGGACCGTCTATTCGGTTGATAAAGTGAGAGGCCAGAAAAAAGCGATGGCTCGGATTATCGAACTTTTAAAACAGGATTTGGGAGATAAGCCGTTGAACATCACAATTGCACATGCAGCAGCTCTGGACAGTGCTGAACTATTCAATGAAATGATGCTGCAAAATTTCGTTGTCAAGAGCACACGCTATACACAAATTGGTCCTGTTGTAGGAACGCATACCGGTCCCGGAACCGTAGCTGTGTTCGTTAATCCGGTTTAATATGACCATTGATTTATACCAAGTTCCGGTTAAAGAAGTGCATGGGGTCAAGGGGAAGAAGCCGGAGGAGCTTCTGACACTAGGCATTGCTTCGGTAGGTGAGCTGCTTGATTACTATCCTTTTCGGTATGAAGATTACACGCTGCGTGATCTGACTGAGGTGAAGGATGGGGATAAGATCACAGTTCAAGGAACCATTGCGGGAATGCCGCAGGTTCAGATGTATGGTCGAATCAAATCAAGATTGACCTGCAAGCTTGTAGTAAACTCGCTCTTTATTACGGCTGTCTGGTTTAACAGACACTATATCAAAGATCAACTGCAGGCTGGCACTGAAATTATATTAACCGGAAAGTGGGATCAGAAAAGGCTGCACCTTACCGTATCAGAGTCACAATTTCCGGGAAAAGGGACTACGCAGATCGGAACGCTGCAGCCTGTTTATTCGGTTACCGGAGCTATATCCCAAAAATGGATGCGTCAAACAACCAAGCAGGCGATTACACAATATGGCGATCTCATACCTGAGGTGCTTCCGCAGGAGCTGATGGACAAATATGAGCTGATGCCCCGTAAGCAAGCGGTAGCTCTGCTGCATTTACCAGGCTCCATGGCAGAGGGTTTGAGTGCACGCAAACGGATGGTATTCGAGGAGCTGTTCTTGTTTCAGCTGAAAATGCAGGCTTACCGAGCATTGAATCATGACCGGGCTGATGGGGTTGCCCATCAGCTTGATTTGCCTGAAGTGAGGGCATTCGTTCGGGCGCTCCCATTCAAGCTTACCGATTCGCAAAAGAAGGTGCTGGCCGAAATTTTACACGACTTGCAGCAGTCCTTCTGCATGAACCGTCTGCTTCAAGGGGATGTTGGCGCGGGGAAGACTGTAGTAGCGGCAGCATCTTTGTTTGCTGTTGTCAAAGCAGGCTGCCAAGGAGCGCTGATGGTGCCGACAGAAATACTCGCTGAGCAGCATAAACGGTCACTGGAGCGTTTGTTCGAGCCATATGGCATTAGTGTAGCACTGCTTACCGGCAGCCTGACAGACCGGCAGAGACGGGATGTGCTGGCCTCTCTGCAGATGGGGTTGATCGATGTGATCGTCGGGACGCATGCCTTAATCCAGGAGGATGTATTTTTCCGCAAGCTGGGGCTCGTTGTAACCGACGAGCAGCATCGTTTCGGTGTTAACCAGCGGAGTATTTTGCGTCGCAAAGGAATGAACCCGGATGTGCTGACGATGACAGCAACGCCCATTCCGAGAACTCTGGCGATAACAGCCTTTGGGGATATGGACGTATCTACATTGAGCGAACTGCCGAAGGGGCGCAAGCCAATCAAAACCTATGCAGTAACTCATGATATGCTTGAAAGGGTGCTGGGCTTTATTCGTCGCGAGGCTGCCGAAGGACGGCAAGCCTATATTATTTGCCCGTTAATTGAAGAATCGGAGAAGCTGGATGTCCAGAATGCTATCGATGTGCACGCTCAATTGCAGTTCGCTTTTCCAGAATACAAGGTAGCGCTCCTGCATGGGAGGATGCCTGCATCGGAAAAGGACGAGGTCATGCGTGACTTCAGCGCAAATCAAACTCAAGTGCTTGTATCGACTACTGTAATCGAGGTTGGCGTGGACGTACCGAATGCAACCTTGATGGTTGTATATGATGCGCATCGTTTTGGTTTGTCACAGCTTCATCAGCTTCGCGGCCGGGTTGGCCGTGGAGAACATCAATCCTACTGTGTGCTCATCGCTGATCCGAAGAATGAGGTCGGCAAGCAGCGCATGAAGGCGATGACCGACACCAACGATGGCTTTGAGATCGCGCGGCGCGATTTGGAGCTTCGGGGCCCGGGTGATTTCTTCGGCACCAAGCAGAGTGGGCTGCCGGATTTTCGGCTTGCTGATATGGTCACGGATTTTGAGGTTATGGAGCAAGCGCGCGATGAGGCGGCAGCACTCGTCCGGCATCCAGATTTTTGGACAGCCGCGGCCTATTGGAAGCAGCGTGAATATTTACAGCGAGAACATATTTTTGACAGTGAATTGTTGGATTAAAAGTATTGTAAAGTTTTGTCCCGTTTAATAAGACACATGTCCGAGCCTCCCGTCATAGACTTATTAGGAGTGAATTTCTCATTTCCTTGATCGGAGGTATTTGTGGCATGAGCTATCAAAAGTTCGGATTTGAGCCTGCATTTGTGGAACGCGTTAAAGCGAAAATGAAAAATCCGGATACAAAAGAACGTATCAAAATGATTCTGCAGGGCGTGACCAAGTACGATCTGCAGGACAGGGCCAAGGTGCGTCGATTTGTCGGTATGCTGGGTAAGGTGCTTGGTGAGAAATTGAGCGACAAACAGATAGAGCATATGGTGAATTTTGTGATTTCGCAAAAAATCGATCCTAACAACACATTTCATCTTATCAAGTTGTGGGGGATGTTTCGATAGCGAGAGAAAAACGGTTAAAGACTTAGGCAGACCAGCGGGTCTGCTTTTTTTTGCGTGTTTTTGGCTGAATATGGCATTTGACGGTTTGAGAAAGTGAGTGGTAAATTTATCCCAAAGTAATTTTATCATAAAACTATTTGGTGATTAAAGGATGTGGTAAATATCGATGGCCATTGAGGATAGTTTGGCTCAAATCGACGAATTATTCCGAAGAGTAGCCAAGTTCAAGGATCAATTTACGGAGCAGCACAGCTTCTCGCGCCAGCAAATGCTGCTGTTGATTACGCTGCTTTGCAAGAAGAGAACTACAGTGGGTGAGCTTGCAGAGGAGCTGGGCCTGTCCACAAGTGCTACCACAATCGCTATTAATCGTCTGGTGATATCCGGTCACATCGATAGAACTCGAGATGAAACAGACCGTCGTGTTGTATGGGTAGAGCTTACGGAACCTGCGACCGAAACCATCATGCGATTGAAGGAGACAAGGGACCAGATTTTAATTGGCATGCTGCAAAAGCTTACGGCAGAAGAGCAGGGGCAATTCATTGGATTACTTCGGAAAATGACAACGGATTTAATTATTAAACAATGATTTTGAAGGATGGTGCGCTTGGGTAGATGAAAAAGAAAATAATCGGATTGAGTGTTCTTGCTGTTGTTGTTATTGGAGGGGCTATCGGAGGGTTTTATTATTATCAACAGATCAGTAAATACATAAGCACGGAAGACTCCAAGGTACAAGGTGAGCTACGAGCCATAGGCTCGATGGCGCCAGGCAAGCTGATTGAATGGAATTATAAGGAAGGGGATACTTTCAAAAAGGGCGATGTTCTGGGTATCGTAGAGACGGCTCCCGCACGGGGTAATGTTGCCGCTACAACTCAGGACATTATCGCTCCTGATGACGGTACCATCATTCAAACAAATGCGGTTAAGGATCAGACGGTGGCAGCGGGGGCTGCATTGTTAATGAGCGCTGATTTAGGGAAGCTGTATGTAACAGCGAATATTGAAGAAACAGAGCTTCATGACGTGAAGGCCGGCAATAAAGTAACGCTAACCATTGATGCGTTCCCGGGCACTGCGTTTAAGGGGCGTGTTGAAAAAATTGGTCTCGGCACGAATTCCTCCTTTTCCTTAATACCTTCTTCCAATTCGAGCGGCAGCTTTACTAAGGTTGTACAGCGTGTACCTGTGAAAATTACTTTGGATGATTACCAAGGAAAGCGGCTTATTCCCGGGTTGAATGCCGTCACAAAAATCGAGAGGTAGCTTCGCTGTTACCTAGCTCAACCTCGGAGAGGAGTTACGATAGAGATGACGGATCAATTAGGCGAAGCGAAGCCGGCAGCGGCTCAAGGAAACGCTAATGCGCCTGTGGGCACAGAGCCTCCTGCACGTGGAAGAGGGCTGGCCATGCTCGCCATGATTTTGGCGGTTTTTATGGCTATTCTCGATACCAGCATCGTTAATGTAGCGGTGCCTAAGATGATGGCAGTGTTCAGTGTCAGTCAGACGGAAATACAATGGGTTTTGACTGCTTATTCGCTTGTTGTAGGTGCACTGATACCGATTACCGGCTATATGGGTGATCGATTCGGTTATAAAAGAGTGTTTCTATATTCTGTAGCTGTATTTACTATCGGTTCCGCATTATGCAGTGCGGCTTGGAGCAATAACTCGATGATCGTTTTTCGAATTATCCAAGCCATAGGCGGAGGAGCGGTTATGCCGGTAAGTATGGTTATGCTGTTTCGTATGTTTCCGCCTGAGAAGCGGGGAATGGCGATGGGCCTATTCGGTATTTCCGTAATGTTTGCGCCTGCAGTGGGCCCGACGCTGAGCGGCTACATAGTAGAATATTTGGATTGGCGGTTAATTTTCTCCATTAATGTTCCCATAGGTATCATAGATATTTTTCTGGCTGCAGCTGCTTTAAAGGAATACAAGATTGAGAACCCAGGCAAGTTTGATCTATGGGGGTTTGTGACCTCGAGCACAGGTCTTGCCACACTGTTATATGGTGTAGGGATTGTAGCGGATAAGGGCTGGAACAATACGGAAGTTATTATTTTTCTTTCAATTGCCACTGTTTGCTTGATTGCTTTCATTATTATTGAGCTTATTGTTGAGCGGCCGATGCTGGATTTATCACTGCTCAAAAATTTCACTTTTACGCTTACGCTGATGATTTCCAGTACGGCAATGGTTATATTGATGGGTAGCTTATTCCTGCTGCCGGTATTTCTGGAAAATGTTGCGGGCTTATCTCCGATCCAGACAGGGCTGCTCCTGCTTCCGCAAGCGATAGTATCCGGTCTGATGATGCCTATCGCAGGTGCGTTGTTTGATAAAATAGGCGCCAAACCGCTTGCTGTTATCGGAATGATCATTACGGCTTATGGCTTATATTTGACAAGGCAGCTGGATGTGACAACTCCATTCTCTACAATTGTTGGATGGTTGATGATCCGTGCTGTTGGTGTTGGTCTTGTTATGATGCCGGTACAAACGGCCGGGATGAATACAGTCCCTATGCACAAGATGGGGCAGGGGACGGCACTCTCGAATGCCATCAGGCAGGTGAGTGCATCGTTCGGTATCGCTTGGCTCGCGCTAATGTTCAGCAACCAGCGAATATTTCATTCGGCTGCGATGTCCGATCAGATGAACATGTTCTCGGCCTCAGTCCAGAACAATATTAGCCAAATTCAAACCCAGTATATGGCGGTGGGACAATCGTTCGGTCAAGCCCAAAGCAGCGCAATCGGTTATGTGTATGGACAAATTCAATTACAGGCAACGGTCCAGGCAATGGACGATGTGTTTTATATGACCGCAGGCTTGGCGCTTGCTGCTGTTGTGCTGTCGATGTTCTTGAAGACAGTAAAAAGGCCTGGGTCCTCCAAAGAGCATGTAATGGGTGAATAGAAAGAAACGGTCCGTTAAGAATGTCCTCGGAAAGGTTTACTATTTTTGGGCAAAGGGGTACATAAACTATGAAACACAGATTTAAGGCATGGAAAAGTACAGTAGCACCTGCATCGATGATTCTTTTATGCGCTGTTGTAGCCGCGGGTTGTTCCGTTACGTCTGCGAAGGAGTCGCAGCTTCGGCAGGTCAAAGTGGTGCCGGTTGCCAAGCAAGCTATGGAGGGGCTCGTTGAACAGGATGCGGATGTCGTATCCTCCTCCCAAGTGAATGTTACCGTCAAGGTAGGCGGCGATGTCCAGCAGCTGCTCAAAAAGCGTGGTGAACCTGTTCGCCAAGGAGAGGTCATCCTGAAGCTGGATACAGCGGACATGGAGCGTTCAAAGCGAAAAACTGAGCTTACACGCGAGGGGTTGCAATCACAGCTGGTTAAAACACGTGAAGATGTGGCTACGAATAAAGCGGTATTAAAAAATACTATCGGCAAATTGGGAATGCAAATCGCGGATCTCGAAAAAGCTTACAACAATTTAAGAAATGATTATGATCAAGGGATTGCTGCAAAAAGCCAATTGGAGAAAGCTGAAACACAGTGGAAAACCGCAATATTGGATCTCGATACGGCTCAGAAGCAGCTGGCTAATCTGGAGGCAACGGATCCGCTTGCGACATTGAAAATTCAATTGGAAACCACAGAGGTAGGGGTTGAGGATATCAATAAAACGATCTCCGATCTCGAAGTGAAGGCGCCGATCAGCGGTATTTTGACGGATCTGTTTCCTGAGCAGGGTATGTCCATTCAGTCGGGCTATGTTGCCGGTGTTATTCAACAGCTCGATCCTGTGAAAATCCACTCTGATCTTACGGAAGCCCAAGTGAAGCTTGCAAGAGGCAAGTCAGAAGTGAGCTTTACGCTCCCAGGCAGCAATGATAAATTTCAAGGAGCGGTTACCTATTTAGCGGATGTTATGAGCCCTCAGAGCAAAACATTTGTAATGGAACTGACCGCTAAAAATGAAGGCTTCAAGCTGAAGCCGGGCACACGCGTGAAGCTGCTCTTGGGTGACGGGGGCAAACAGGATGCGTTGGCTTTACCGACCTCCGCTGTTGCTCAGGAAGGTAATGAGATGTACGCTTATGTGCTGGTAGGCGAGCAGGTCGAGAAACGCAAAGTCACGCTTGGCCGCGCGGTAAACGGCTATCGTGAGGTCGTAAGCGGTTTGAAGGAAGGGGAGCAAATTGTCATTTCGGTCGGGCAGGGCTTGCTGGATAAAGAAAAGGTGGAAATCATCAAATGAATAAAGCGGGATCAGGGAGAGGATCAGCTATGAATAAGAAAAAAAATCAAATGCTAGTCATGCTTCTTACTACAGCACTATGCTTTTCAATACCATATACAGGTTCGGCTGCCTCTGCTGCTGCTTCGGAAGTGGGGGCTCAACTAACCTTGCCGGCTGCTTTAACGAATGAGCTTCAATTAGAGGTAAAAAGCTTGCTTAACGAGCATACATATAGCGGAACACGTATTGCTGCGGTTGTAAAATTAACGAATCATTCGAGTTCTTTGGCCCGCGTTCCGGACGGCGAGCTCAGAGCGGTTATGAATGATGACAAAGCCTTCGTCCTTCGTCCTAGCGCGAATAATGTCAAGGCTGTGGAAAGTGGTGCAACGGTTGAGCTGAGTTATATGGTACTGCTGGACCGCAAGCAGGATATCACTTTGAATGAGCTGGCTTGGGTTGATATTAATAAGGATGTATATCCGAAGGTAGAAACGACGCTTTTGTCCGTACCGGTTAAGGGGTTAAGCTGGAAAGGAATTGACGATTCTTTATCCGAACCGGAATTTACGAAAAAATGGGAGGAATCCTTTTCAATTCCATCCTTAGCCTCGCCGCTTGTTTATACCCCTATTCGCTTGACAGAAGAGCGTGATGGGACGAAGCGGGTGCAGCTGCTAACACTGCGCGTCCAAAATCCAAGTGATCGGACAGAGCTGATCCCTGACTTTACGATCAATGGCAGATCTGACAAGCAGGTTTATGCAGGCAATCGTGCTGAGAAAAGTGTAAAATCTCTGGATGCAGGCTCCCAGAAATATATGTACTTCTCGATTCCTACCGACCAGGATACGGTTCTGACCGACTTGAATATAATGACACCGGAAAGCTACCAGCCCGCAGCGCGCACCGTAGATGCTGAGCTGCCGCCAGCAGTTAGCTATTCCGTGGGCAGGCTGCATATAGGGCTCTCTGCTATAACGGGATCGCAACCGGTGGCAGAAGCTGCAGAGCTGATAGCGCCAAATTACTCCTTGCAGCAGCCACTTGCTTTTGATCCTTTGAATGTCATAGTCGACCCTGCGCTTGCCGTTTCTGTAATGCATGTCCAGATGTTTGAAAATGAAGGTCAAGGCTACAAAACTGCGGTTGTCAAACTAAAAATGACTAACAGCAGTAGCAAGCCGTTGACCGTACCGGACTTTGGCACAGAGCTTGTCTCAACTGCAGGAAGCGCTTATAGCGGCAAGAAGCCGACTTCCAAGATTGAGGTTGCGCCTAATGCGAGCCTGGTGGTAGCCTATACCTTCTTGTTGCCGTTATCTGAACAAAATAGACAATTTTCATTACGTGTTTATGACGAACAAACAGCGGCTCCTTACAAGACGGTAATAGCGCGTGCTGATCTTCAGGTTGAAAGGGAGCTTGAAGTTCCTGCCAATCAATTAGCGTTGTACCCTTATGATATTGACTTGAAAAACTGGTCTGTCAGCAATTATGTGTTAAGTAATGCAGCCACCTTTACACTAAACTATACCTACAAGCTAAAGCTGGATTTGGATGTGCATCCGACAGATAATGTTGTTACAAATACAGCATTTTCGAAGCTTGCTTTTGAGCTGGAAAATACGGATGGAAAAAAGGTCGCTTCCAAAATCGTAGATTTGGCAGGGGAGAACCGGATTATTAACGGCAGCCAGATCTATTATCTAAACACTGCATTATCCGAGCAGCTGGAATACCCGCTTACCCTTAAATTGTACGAAATGATTGATACGCCGTCAGGACCCGCAAGACGTTTGCTGAAGGTGCTAAAATAATCAAATAAACGAATATTGAAGTTTTGAAAATGAAGTCCTCAATTGAGGGCTTTTTTTTCAATATTGATGCTGGCCTCATTTCCATTTATACTGAATCTATCTATTAAGAAAAAAATATGACAATTTGAAAGATTTATAGAAATTAAGGAGGATTGACATTGCTTCCAATAGAACCGAACGATAAAGAACAAGAAACAGGTAAACCGATGACTCGCAGACAAATGTTAGCTTCATTAGGAGCGGCCGGAGTACTGCTTGCAGCAGGGGCTGGATTTCCTGGGGAGGCTCGTGCAGCTACGACTATTCCTGTCATAGATACGAGCTTTTATTATAATGTTAAGGATTATGGAGCTCAAGGAAATGGCCGTTATGGACAAGATGATGCACCTTATATACAAGCTGCCATTAATGCTGCCTCAGCTGATAAAGGCGGGACGGTGTACCTCCCACCCGGAGATTATGTTATAAAATCCAGCTTGTTTATGCGCTCTAAAGTGCATCTTCTTGGTGCAGGAGCAGGCGTGACTATTATCAGGTCGATAGATACCAATCTGCATATGATCAAGAGCGGCTCGGACAGCAAGCATTTTTCTATAGACAGCCTTACATTTGAAGGAAGCGGGATCGTTAGTACCTCATTAGCATCCATTTTCGAATGCGGCATTTATATTTTTGATTCGGAGCATGTTCGGATTAGTCGTTGCTTGTTTAACAGAGTTACGAAAGGCATACATGTGGAACGCTCCCAGCATGTTAATGTCACCAATTGCATATTTACGCTCATCGTGGGAACGGAAAACCCTAATGAGGGATATGGTATTGTTGTTGAAGGTGGAAGCAATAATATATTACAAACAAATAAATTCAAAAATGTGAACAAAAATGCCATTTATGTAAATGCCGGAAGCAGCTATTCAATAATTGCCGATAACGTAATCGAAGGTTGTAAAGATGCAGCCATTTTGGTTACTTCGAAGCTGAAGGCGTGCTCCTATCATTTAATACAAGGGAATCTGATCTCTGGGGCGAATTTGGGTGATCAGGAGTTTAGCTGCACCTTTGGGATACGACTGAAAGATTATTGCACTTATAATACAGTTGTAAATAATATAATATCCCGCTCATCCTCAGGCGGAATTCAGTTGGATGCAGCAGATAATGGCGGTGATGACCGTCCGTTTGGCAACACTGTCACAAGCAATACAATCAATACTGCACCACTTGGTATTTCCGTATTCAATGGAGATGCGAATACCGTAAAAAGCAATGAGGTGCGTTGGACAGAAACAGGGATTTTGATAGATACAGTTGGAGTCGGATCGGCCTCTTCCGCCAAACAAAATATTGTTACCGGCAACAGTATATTTCAAAGCTCCAAAGCAGCTGTAAGAGTGGGTTCGGCACGCTGTCAGAGCAATACGGTTTTCGGTAATGCGGGGTTTGACAATATAGCCGGATTATCCGATTCAGGAACGGATACAGCGACTGTAGGATTTTAGTATGAGGGTTCGGAATGGTTGGCCGTCCTATAAAAGCTGGGGCGGCTTTAGCTATGAGAAGAGGAGCTGAATAAAATAATGAATTTAAAATTTCCCAAGGAGCAAAAAGAACAGATCATCAGTATGCTCCAGCATTATTTTCAAGAGGAACGCAATGAAGAACTGGGGCATTTGGCGGCTGAGCAGCTGCTGGATTTTTTTGTGAAACAGGCAGGCCCTATTTTCTATAATCAGGCGGTTGACGATTGTCGTCAGTATGTTCGAGAACGGGTTGCAGCGGTGGAGGAAGATATGTATGCTCTGGAGAAGCCGCATCAATTCCCGCGAAAATGACAAAAGTTATCGTAACCTTAAGCGTTGCGGCTTCATGAACTATTTCTGATTGATGAGTTTAGGAAGGGTGGCCCACGAATCTTTTGGTCCTTTTGCGCGTATAACTTACTGCTTGCTAATGGCAGAGGAATAGCCGTAGACGAGAAAGGAGCATGCTTATGCCGCGATTGGAGTATCGTTTATTTGAAGAAGACAGCGACTTCCCGCTGCTGTATTACTATGATCGGATAGGACGGGAAGAGACTGCGCTGCGATTTGCTTGTGATTACTTGGTAAAAGAAAGCGTAGTTTACGAGAAAACATCCAATGCTATTGAGGATGGCTGCTATGTCATCTATGTGAAGCGGGCGGATGACGAACGGGTAATGTCTTGGGAGAAGCGTGATTCTGGTCAATCAACGGGACTAAGGCTAGAGCTCCGTGAGTACCGAGAATTTGGCGCTGACTATCGATTGGTCCATTGTTACAGTTTCCAAGATACCCTTGCTGTGCTGCTTCATCTGGAAGCCAACTATTTATATCTAGAGGGGCAGGAATGGTACCGCACATCAACGGAAATTGATGAAGATCGTGAGACTTTTGTCATTTATGCGGTGAAATCTGAGCTGGATCTTACGAAGTAGGTTTTGCTAATTTCAAAACTTGAGCTATGCTTACGAAGTTTAGTTTTGCTAAAGCAAAACTCTTAGGAGGAGAACGCTTTGGAGCAAAAAAAGATTGGAAAAACACATCATATCGTCACTTTGTTTGTGGCCGCTGCGCTTGTTGCAGCACCTGGGTGTTCAAACACACCGGCTAATTCGAACTGTGTCGATCAAAATAATGACGGATATTGTGATAATGGGAGCGGCAGCTCGACTTCACGATACTATGGTTCAACAGGAAATTCGGGCGGAACGACCTCTTCTGCAACCTCTACACCGTCGGATGGTTCATCGGGTATTTCGAAAGGCACTTCAGGACATGGCGGCATTGGGAGCAGCGGGGGCTCCAGCTCCAGCTAAAAGGATATTGGCTAGTCGAGTACCGCAATAGAAGGAAAGCTTGAAAGGAGGACGCGAATATCATGGAGCATCACCGTAAAGCGTCCGCAGCAGCTATGTCTTATGCGGATCGGCGAGAGGCCATCTATACTCCGCTGCGGCAGGAAGGGATCTTTAACTGGGACTGCATGTATGGAGATGAGTACGCTCTGGCGGATCTTTATCGAATCGATAGGGAGCTGCACGGTCGAATACTTCAAGCTGCGGAAGGGCTTACTCAGATTTACGCACGTACGGTACAGATCGTACAGCAGTCCGATGATGCTCTATTAGAGCAGCTTGGGCTTCCTCGCGCTTCGTTTGGCGCGGTCAGACTTAGCTTGGAGCAGATGCTGCCAACTTTAGTCGGCCGTTTCGATTTTGCCGTTAACGGGCAGGAGATTAAGATGCTCGAGTTCAACAGTGATACTCCTACTGGCATTGTAGAAGCGTTTCATGTGAACGGCCATGTATGCGCTGCTTACGGAGCGGAGGATCCGAATGCCGGCTGTGACAGCATGTTAAGGACGGCATTCGATAAAGCTATAAACGTATATCGAGAAGCAGGTTATTCAACAGAGCAGATTTGCTTCAGCGCATTGGATTGGCATGACGAGGATGCGGGTACGACTCGTTATTTGTTGGAGCGCTCCGGACTCCCTGCACGATTCGCTCCCTTGTCACAGCTGCGGGTGTTAGACGACCGGCTGTGGGTCATAGACGAGATAGAAGAGCTGCAGCCTGTCCAGGTGCTATATCGATTGCATGCGCTTGAGAAGCTTGCAGAGGAACATGACGAAGACGGTTACCCGACAGGTGAACATGTTCTGCAGCTGATTGCAGAAAGAAAGCTTGCCGTTATCAACCCTCCATCCGGCTTTCTGGCGCAAACAAAAGCATTGCAGGCCTTAATATGGAGCTTGCATGAGGAAGGGCATTTTTTTTCCTCAGAGGAGCATCGAATTATCGAGTCGCATATGCTTCCCACTTATTTGGAAAATCGTTTTGAGGGAGCGGGAATGGGAGCTTCTCCTTATGTGGTCAAGCCTATATTTGGGCGGGAAGGCAGCGGAGTGTCCATTTATAACGCCGATGGATCAACCCTTTATCTAAACAATGCCGATGAGTATAGTCAACAGCCAATGGTCTATCAGCAATATACGAAGCTGCCGACGATTGACATAGAGACATTAAAAGGCAGCACGCGAGGAAGCTTGCTCTGGGGCTGCTTTGTCATTGGAGGCAGAGCTTCGGCTATTGTTCCACGTGTAGGTGGTCCCATCACCAATAATTTATCCTATTATTTGCCTGTAGGTTTTAAGTAATAGTTATGCACCAAAAAACAAGGGGGAAATGCAGTGACGCAATTGGATTCCATTGTTAATTTTTTAATTTATTTAGGGGTGGCCGTGCCGCTGCTAGCTATTGGCATCTTTTTTTTCCTGTTCACTACGCCATACAGCGAATTTAAATTGATCAAGGAGGGCAGCGATGTAACCGATCCTGTCAAAGTAGGAGCAGCCCGCGCAGCTGCCTACGATCTGGGAGGCAAAATATTGGGGCAAGTGCTAGTAATTGCTTCAGCGGTATACCATTCTGTCGGGCTGCTGGATTTGATCGTCTGGGGGCTGCTTGGCATTGCCTTTCAAATCATTGTATTTTATTTATTTGAGCTGCTGACTCCGTTTAAGGTGCTGGTAGAAATTCCAAAAGGTAACCTTGCGGTAGGCCAGTTTTCATTCATTCTTAGTATTGTTACCGGTGTGCTTATGGCATCATTAATCAGCTATTGATACATACTTACGAAGCAGGCAGGACAGAGGGCGGTCTCCAATGAGAGGCTGCTTCTTTGCTATTAAAGGAGAGGTTCGAACAATGAAATTGGCAAAGATGTACATGGATTACAAGCTGCTGCTTATCTCAATAGCATACCGCATGCTGGGTTCACTTACGGATGCCGAGGATATAGTTCAGGATGTGTTTGTTTCGCTGGAGCGGGTTCAACTGGATGAGGTTCAGCATCAGAAAGCTTACCTGGTCAAAATGACGACAAACCGATGTCTGAATCTTTTGAGCTCTTCACGTAAACAAAGGGAAGTGTATCCAGGGTCTTGGCTGCCTGAGCCGGATATCGGAGAGGTTATTGCAAGCCCGGAGGAGCAGGTGGTCCAAGAGGAGACGGTATCTTACGCTTTACTTGTTGTGCTGCAGCAGCTAAATCCGGTGGAGCGAGCTGTGTTTCTGCTCAGAGAGGTGCTATTGTACGAATATAGCGAGATTGCGGATATTTTGGATAAAACGGAAACTAATTGCCGTAAAATATACAGTCGTGTCAAACCGAAAATACAGCAAGAGATGGAAGATCCACTATCTTCTTCAAACAGTATTAGCCATAAAAAGGATTTGGTTAACAGCTTTCTTCATGCATCAAGGACAGGCGATTTTGCATCTTTTGTGCATCTGCTTGCGGATGAGGCCGTTCTTATTAGCGATGGAGGCGGGAAGCGAAGGGCAGCGATATTTCCAATTACAGGTAGGGAACGTATTCAAGCGTTTTTGGAAGGGATTCAAGGCAAAAATTCATTTGGTGGCGAGCTGCGTCCGATTGCTATCAATGGCGAGCCCGGTCTGCTGCTAGTTCGAGATGGTGATCCGCAATTAGCGATATGCTTTAGAGCTGCCCCCCAACATTCTGCGATCCAAACTATTTATTTTGTCGTTAATCCGGATAAGCTGAAGCGGGCTATACAAGCATAAGGTTATTTTGTTAAACAAATATTTTTGAACATGTCACAAATAAGTGCAGACGCTGGTCTAAGAATATGTAACAAACAAATAATGATCCAGTGGAGGAGATTTAACTATGAAAGAAAGATTGAATTATCAAAAAGCCAACCCAGGAGCTTTACAAGCTTTGTTGAAATTAGAGGGATTTATGCAAAGCAGCGGTATCGATGCATCCTTATATGAGCTTATCAAAATCCGCGCTTCACAAATTAACGGCTGCGCCTATTGCCTTGATATGCATACGAAGGATTGGCGTGCAATGGGAGAGACGGAACAGCGCATTTACATGCTGAATGCTTGGCGTGAAGCTCCATTTTATACGGAGGCGGAGAGAGCGGTATTAGAGCTAACAGAAGCAGTGACCCAAATATCTCATGCCGGTTTGCCTCAGCAAATATACGATAAAGTCCGCGAGCATTTTGACGAGACACAATTTGTTACACTGCTTATGGCTATCAACACAATCAATTGCTGGAACCGTATAGCCATCTCGACAGGAATGGTGCCTGGAGCTTACAAGGCTGCTGCCAAATAATTTTTCAACCCCAAATTCTCACTCGCTCCGGCGTTTGAGAATTTTTCTTTTTTAAGGGCTGTTCGAGTGCAACTTTTTCCAAATGAGGTTCGTTATAGTACATGTATTAAGAAAAGCATCTAATTGACCGGATGAGCTTCGTTCGTACTGGATTAGCCGCTTTTCTGGTAACATCAAATAACCTTCACAGGAAGAGGTCGGTAATTAATATGAAAAAATTAGGAATTGCCAGTATCACTAGCATTATGCTGCTTGGTTCTGTAGCGCCGGTTTCTGCTATGATGCCTGAAGCTGCTAATGTAATGGCCGTACAGCCTGACATAAGCATGGGTAAAACAATCGGTAATGAGGAAGCTCCTGTTGACACAAAAATTAATCGAGAACGCGCTATCGAGCTTGCCAAACAGTACGTGAAGATTCCGGACGGCTTTACACTGCAAGGAGTCGGTTATAATAATGCTTACGGTAGCGGTAGCGGTCGAGGAACATGGAATATGAATTTCAATAAGCAGGATCAGAAGCGGTATTATGGAAACATTAACGTTTCAATTGATTCGGATACTGGGCAACTCATTTCTTATTATATCAATAACTATGATCCTGATAAAAAGCCTGTATTTCCTCCCAAGGTTGATCTGGAGCATGCCAAACAAATTGCCTTAGATTACATTGCGAAGACAAATCCAACTGAAAAGGACCAACTTAAATATTATGACCAGTTCGAACAAGGCTATCGCAAGCCTCTAACCGGCTCAGCTCAGTATCCATTCCAGTATGTTAGAGTTGTGAATGGGGTTGTGTTTCCGCAAAATTCAATCTCTGTGACTGTAGATGGAGAAGGTCAAATCATTTCTTATAATATGCAATGGGATTCTCAGCTCACTTTTAAAGCAACGGAAAATAAGCTCACTACTGAACAAGCTAACGAACAGTTTAAGAAGCTTGCCGAATCGCGCCTGCAATACATATTTCCAAACACGCCGACCGGAAAAGCAACCCCTCTGATTTCTTATCAAATGGAACCGTTCATGATTGATGCACAAAGCGGCGAAGCGCTTCTGTACACCGGAGCACCGAGGAGCGCTCGTCCGGCGTCCATTGCTGCAAGTGATAAACAATTGGAGGAATTTCCGAAGCAACCGCTCAAGCTGACTAAGGAACAGGCTATAGAACGAGTATCCAAGCTTCTCCCGCTCCCTGCAGATGCCAAGCTGGAAAACGCATCGTATCAAGAAAATAACGATCCGCGCACTGGCAGCACTTCCATTCAGTGGGATCTCAGCTGGTCTACGGGAAAAGAGAAGGATAATCCGTCTATCCATGCAACGGTAGACAGTAATACAGGCGCCGTGTTGCGTTATTCCAAATATAATTACAGGATAGCCTCAGCAGATGCAACTGCTGCTCAGGATACAAGCGGTCTAAGCTATGATCAATTGAAGGAGAAGGCAGCCACGTATATTCAAAAGCTGCTTCCGGCTTATGCACACGAGCTGTATCTGGAGCCACAAATCTATGATATACCCGTTGAAAAGATGCAATACATGCCTAATTTTAATTATAGTTTCCGCCGTATCGTTAACGGAGTGTACACAGAGTATGAATCCGTTAATATCAATCTGGATCGCAAAACAGGCGATATACAGGATTTCTATAGCAATATAACTTCGATACCGTATCCGTCTGAAAAACCTAAGGTAATTTCAGATGACGACGCCAAGAAGATACTGCTCTCCCAATATGAGGTTGAATTGCAATATATAACTTTCATGAAGGGTGGCATGGGTGTCCCTTATTATGGCTCAACTATGGCCATGGATAAATATAACCTGATGGTTGCTGCAGGTGAAATCAAGCCGTCCGAAGAGGCGCCACAAAAGCCTGAAACGAAGCTTGTCTATAATTTGAAGTCAAAGGTTCAATTCAGAGAGCCTTCATTCCTGGATGCGACAACAGGTGAGTGGAAGAATAGAGAGACGATTCAAGTAATTAAGCCGGTTTCTGCACCAACCGATATCACAGGCCACCCGGCTGAAGAAGCATTAAGGCTAATGATTGATTATCAAGCGCTTGATGTGGTGGACGGGAAAGTTCAGCCTGATGGGTTGATCACTCGTGGGGAAATGGTTAAAATGCTGCTGGCGTCTGTTAATGGAGGGTATTACCCAATGGCAGCAGGAGCATATGCTGAACGAACTGCGAGCTTCAGTGACGTTGCCAAAGATAATAAATATTTCGCTTATATTGAAAATGCGATCGATCTCAATTTGATAGACCGTAACTCGGATACTTTCAAGCCGGATGCAACGTTAACTAAATCGGAGATGGCTGACCTTATTGTTAGAGCTCTTGGTTACCGTAAATTGGCTCAAGTGGAAGGACTTTTTGCGGCAAGCGCAACTGATTTGGAAGGGGTAAAGAACAAAGGGGCCATTTCCATACTTAACGGATTGACTATTATGCCGCTTGAAGGTGGTAAGTTTAAGCCTAGCGAGCAAATTACCCGTGCACAAGCTGCCACTACGTTCTACAAGTTTTTACAGGTTCGCTCGGAACTGCAGGATTCACCTATAAATAGAGGCTGGTAATAAACAGATAACAAAAAACAGGCGAAGGTCAGATTAGAAGACCAAGCCTGTTTTTTTGCTTTTGAATGTAACCCATTTTACTTAGAACCGGTTTCCATTACTTAACTGCTGCTCAGCTATTTGTACCAAACGGCGAACCATATGTCCACCTATGGCTCCTGTATCCCGGGTTGCCATATAACCATAATAACCGTCTTGAGGAATTTGAATGCCCAGCTCTTGAGCCACCTCATATTTCAATTTTTCTAAAGCCGATGCAGCTTGTTGAACCACAATTTGATTACTGTTTCTGGATTGACCTGTTGCCATGAAAAGCACCTCCTGGTTATATTTGAAAGTAAACATATCATCCCCATGTTTTCCCTAATTATTCATAGCGAAGTCCATGTTACAATGAAATTGGGTGATGCCAATGTTTATCGCACCGATGCTGCTGGAATCAATAGATGAGCCATTCTCGGATTCGGCTTTCGTTTATGAACCTAAACTCGATGGGCATCGGGTTATACTGTCTGCTAACGCGCATGAAACGCGTTTGTTCACGCGCGGCCAAAAAGAATGTACAAGGCAGTATCCCGAGCTTTTAAATGTGCCTGTAGATGGGGATATAGTGCTTGATGGTGAAGTGTGCTGTATAGATCCGGATACGGGTGAATCTGACTATGAATTGGTAATGGAACGATTACAACTAAAAAGTAAACATAGAATTCAGTCCTATGCTAGTCAAAGGCCTGTACATTTTGTGGTGTGGGACGTGCTTTTCTATAGAGGCAGAGATTTGCGTACTTTGCCGCTAATGAAACGACGCTCTATTTTGGAGTCTAAATTGATCCCAAACGAATATTTTCATCTTGTGCCGCAGACTGAAGATAAAGGAAATGATCTATTTCATACGGTAGTGGAGAAATCGATGGAGGGGATAGTAGCCAAACGTAAAGACAGTCTTTATGTTTCGCGAAGCTCGCATGATTGGTTGAAAATAATTAACACCCGCTATGCGGAGGTTGATATTATAGGCTACTGCAAGGATGAGCTAGGATGGCTTATACAAACGGAGGAGAATGGAAATAAGCGTCCAGCAGGCATTATTAAGCAGGGTGTAAATCCAATGCAGGAAATTGCCTTTTATGCCATCAGCAAAAAATGGGTGACGTCCGAAAATGACCGTTTTGTATATTTCCAGCCTGGTATTAAAGGTAGGGTTATGTATCGAGGGCTTACCCGTCATGGAATGCTGAGAGCACCTGTTTTTATGAATTTCGTATAATTAATGAGAACTTCCCGGCTTCTGTTTTATAGGAACCTAGGGAAGTTTTTTATGCTGTTAAATGAAAACAGCCGGCAAACCTTGGCCGGCTGCTTAATGCTATTATTTCTTGACTAGCGCAAGAAATTCCCTCATGAATCCTGGCAAATCCGGCCAAGCGTGTCCAGATACAATATTTCCGTCTACATGCAGTGTATCTGCCGCATAGGTCGCGCCCAGCTGCTCTACATCAGGGCGACAAGCCGTATAGGCGGTTAGCGTGCGTCCTTCGAAATAAGTATTATTTTTCAATGCACTAAGTACAAGAACAGCATGGCATATAGCACCAACAGGCTTATTAGTTTCGAAAAAGTGGGTCAAGATTCGAGGTATGCTTGGATCCAACCGAATGTACTCAGGAGCACGGCCGCCGGGTATAATAAGACCGTCATATTCCGCAGGATCGACTTCTTCAAAGGATAAGTGGGATTCCAATTGATATCCCGGTTTTTCTGTATAAGTATCCCATCCTTCAAAGTCGTGAACGACAGTTTTCAATACCTTTTTCTTAGGAGATGCAATTACAGCTTCGTAGCCTTCTTCTAAAACTCGAAAATATGGGTAATATACTTCCAGAGCTTCTACTGCATCACCGGTAATGAGAAGAATTTTTTTGGACAATTGGATCACTCCCGATTTGGTATATTATGGATGATTCCCATAGTCCAATTGTGATGCAAATCCTAATTATTGTAAAGAGGGAAGTAACAAATTATGGTTGCTAAACAATCATTTATGTGCTATTTTTAAGTAAGTTAATTCCGATGTGAAAGGTGGTATTTATTGATGAGTAACAATGTTTCCATTCTTACTGAACTGGCTTCAGAGGTAGAAAATAATCGTAAGTCTGATTTTCCGGTTAGCCCTTTGTTTTTGAATCGTTGGTCACCTCGCGCTTATTCCGATCGCAAAGTGAGCGATGAAGACCTTAACACCATTCTAGAGGCCGCTCACTGGGCTCCATCAGCTTCGAACGACCAGCCTTGGAGATTTATTGTTGCCAAAACGCAAGAGCATCTGGATCTCTTCCATCAATTCATTAACGAATTTAATCTGGCGTGGGCATCTAAAGCACCCGTACTAATAGTAGTAGCATCCAACAAGCTAAGAGGTAACGGGGACGCTAATGTAGCACATGCATTCGACAGCGGAACAGCATGGGGTTCCCTGGCTTTGCAAGCAACCATTCTTGGGCTTGTGACTCATGCAATGGGTGGGTTTGACCGTGTAAAAGCACGCCAGCTGCTAAATGTGCCGGATGAGTATGAACTGCATGCCGTTATTGCGGTCGGTTATCATGGTGACAAGAGCCAACTGTCTGAAGCGCTTCAAGCTCGTGAGCTGCCTAATGGCCGACTTCCACTGAGTGAGGTTGTTTTTGAAGGTGCTATTGAGAAATAAGCAAAAGTTGAAATAGGCTTTACAAGCTGCCCGGGAATATCCAGGCAGTTTTTTTGTTGAGTAAAAAATGCATCTATACCGGGCTTGGCCCAACGTTAATAAGGTGTTCACCTTCAAGGAGTGTTGATTCGTATATACTCGCTGTATAACATTCCTTTTATATTGTATAATAGAATTTGGTTTATTTGAGCATCATCTTAATGTATCAAATTAATATGTGAACAATGGGCGCAATCGAAATAAAATAATTGGGGTGCTTGAAGTTGCGTTTATCAAAATTTATTAAGCTGACTCCTTCTCGTGTGTTATCGGGCGGGTTTGCATTGATTATCTGCTTGGGTACCTTTCTCTTGTATTTGCCGATCTCTCTCAAAAGCGGAAATACAATATCATTTATCGACGCTTTATTTACAGCCACCTCTGCACTCTGTGTAACTGGCCTAATTGTTGTGGATACAGGCACTCATTTTTCCGTATTCGGACAAATTATTTTATTATTATTGATTCAAGCTGGCGGGGTTGGGTTTATGACCGTTGCAACCTGGTTTGCCATAGCTTTGAAAAAACAGGTTTCACTAAGCGACCGGTTAATTCTGACCGAGACTTTAAATCAAAATACGATGGAGGGTATCGTTCGCCTTATACGCAAGGTTCTTATTTATTCCTTAACGATAGAAAGTATTGCCGCTGTCTTATTTCTAATCCGTTGGTCGCAGGAAATGCCACTGGGAAAAGCCGTTTATTTCTCTATCTTTCACTCGGTGTCTATCTTTAATAATGCAGGTTTTGAGCTGATGGGTGGCTTTACGAACTTAACCCCTTATATCGATGATTATTTTATTAATATAGTGTCCATGGCGCTCGTCTTGCTAGGAGGAATAGGCTTCATTGTCATTTCAGATATTATGGATTTTCCCAAAACAAGAAAGCTGTCCATACATTCTAAAGTAGTTTTAGTTACGACGGCCATACTGACCGCGATCAGCGCAGTCTGTATATTTATATTTGAATATGCCAACACGAATACACTCGGAAACCATAGTTGGACTACGAAAATAGTTGCATCATTATTTCAATCTATCACCTTACGCTCAGCGGGTGTTAATACTATTGATATAGCGAATTTACACGAGGCAACACAATTCCTAATGATTATTATGATGTTTATAGGTGCGGCACCGGGATCAACTGGAGGAGGGATTAAGCTAACAACCTTTGCGGTTTTGGTAGGGGCTTTGCTATCAATGATTCGAGGTAAAGAAGATGTGGTTATGTTTCGTCACAGGCTCCCTCAAAAGGATATTTATAAGGCTGTAACCTTAACTGTAATTGCTGTTTTTATTGTCGTTACCTTTACTATGATATTATCCGCTCTACAGGGGCAGGATTTTCTAATGATTTTGTTCGAAACCGCTTCTGCATTTGGTACAGTAGGACTGAGTATGGGATTAACGCAGCATTTAACTTTCACAGGTAAAATCATTATTATTTTACTAATGTTTACCGGGCGGATAGGACTGTTGACTTTAGCATTTTCTCTCTTACCCAAACATAAAAAAGATTTGTACCGATACCCGGAAGGTAAAATCACAATAGGCTGATGCTGTGTACATAGTGTGTCTTGTAAATCCGGTTTAGCTTTGAATAAAGACTCCAATTAGGGGTCTTTTTCTTTATTAAAGTATGGAGGAAAATTTGCACATTTCTACAAAAAACTGCCGTCCATTTATTCAAATTAGGAGCATAACCAAACCAAATGGAACCCTTTTACATAGTTTGTACAAAGGGAGGTTGATGCTACTTTATGGAAGCTAGCAAACTTGTGCCATTACTAGTTTCAGCGGCAATAGGCGATAAAAGAACGGAGACATTGATAGGGTCTGCGGTTTCGCTTATTGGTATCATTACAACGCAATTTCTGGGGGGATGGGATATCGCCCTTAAAGTAATGGTCTACCTCATGGTGGCTGATTACATAAGTGGCTTGCTAGGAGCGATCAAAACAAAGACGGTAAATAGTGAGATTATGTTCTGGGGTGGCATTCGTAAGGCGATTGTCTTGGGAGTCATTGCATTATCCGTATTGCTAGATGAGTTTGTTGGCGGTCAGACGCCCGTATTTCGAACCCTTGTGCTTTATTTTTATGCTGGCAGAGAAGGGTTGTCGGTAGTTGAGAATCTCGGGGTGCTTGGTGTACCATTGCCTAGAATTATCACCCAATTTTTGGAGCAACTGAAAGATAAAGGAGAAGGTAAATAATTAGCCCTTTTGTGATAGGTTTTGGTATGATAGAGTAGGAAGCCTCGGGGGATGATTCCGGGGTTTTTTGTTGCCTCGTTCTGTCTTGTTGGAAATTATTTAATTTACTATGCATTAACATTATATCAGCGGATTATTTAGGAACGAATGGCAAGCTTACAGAACAAAGGGATAAGGGGAGAGATCGATATGGCAAAGGCAAAAGTAGCAAAGCGCCCGACGCGAGACGAGTTTGTGCTAGAGGAGATTGGTAATCAGCTGACTGAGGCCAAAAATGAGAATTCAGAGGTTCAGCTAACGGTTTGGGGATGGGAGGAGCCAGTGAGAGGGTGGATTACCAATTTAGACTCGCGCACCGGCAAGGTACATATTCAACGTAACGAAGAACTGACGAAGGTGCCTTTTATGGATATTATGAAAGTTGATAGTCCAAGAGATTAGCTCTGAGAATAGCCGGATACAAGATACAAGCCCTCTTTCCTTTTTGAATGGAATCGAGGGCTGTTTTAATAGATTTTGAAAAATCTATATTTTAGTTACCGGTGTATAGGTAAAGTCCTTGCTTGTACGTAATACTCTAATTCCTCGCAGTTCTTGAGTTGCCCCTTCCAGAACTCTGAAATCCATCAAATAATACCTCTGCTTATCAAAGTGAGGCATAGTATTAATATCCTTAATCTCTGTTTCAACGCCCAGCTTTTCCCTGAATAAATCTATATAATCTTTTACAGAGGGTACTTTTCCTAGTTCTATCAGTATTTCTAAATGTGTGGTTCTGGCGCCGTACTTTTCCAGTATTTCAATAGTCGTTACATAACGCTCATTAGTTACAATAGGTTTCTCAATGTCCATGTACGTTCTCAGCCGCCTTTCAATTTGTTGCTCAATTATCTGTCTCTACATATATCGGCAAACAGACATGAAATAATAAATTTTTCGTAACATCTGTTCTCGTTTTCTGAAGTAACAGTCGATTTTTCGTTTGCCAATGAAATAAAATAAGCCCTCTATTCGCAGAGGACTTCGTAAAGCAATCTATATTTAACTAACCGGTTATCCACTTGGCAGCAACGACCAACCAAAAGATACTGGAGTAAAATCCAAGCAAAAATAAAACCACTTCAACGGTCTCATAGTAGCGATAGCAAACGTATACAGATAAAGAAGCAAGAAAAAGAAACAATAAAACCATCCTCTTATTCCCTCATTTCAACTCCCTATATGTCAATTTCAGATTACCATAGAAATATTAGAAATTCGATAATTATTTGCACTATTTCGATCAATTTCCACGCAGCAAGTGGAGTATGGTTGAATCGACTATGAGAGCATTTTTTATTATGTAAAAGCTAAGGGAGCTCCTTGTTTATCTTGCTCTTTTTATAGTCTTCAATGTTTATGATCTTAGAGTCCTTTTTCTTTTTTAATATCAATTTGCCTGGAAGATAGAGGATGGTTGAAAGTAAAATGATAAAACCCAATACAACAAGATCGGTATTCATTAAATCACCTTCCGAGTAGAAATGAATTATTTGAATGTTTTGTGACAACACAAATATAACATACAAACGCATATAACAGAATTGCATATTGTTTATAACTACTTATGTGTAAAATGTATAAGTGTATGGATAAATGTTTTTATCAGTACTGAAAAGTCAGATCCATAATAAATCGTCTAAGCTACAGGGACAATTACATGATTCGGGCAAGTCCCATTCTGAATAAGATATAAGAGAACGGAGGGAATGCTGTGGATAAAAAATCTTTTATTGAAATACTTACTCCTCTGGCAGTGGATGATCAAAAGCGCACAGGTATCCTGACATCTATTACGATAGCTCAAGCAGCATTAGAATCAGCATGGGGGACAATTGCTCCTGGCAATAACCTGTTTGGCATTAAAGGTACGGGGCAAGAGCTTACTACGCAAGAATATATCAACGGAGCATTCGTTACGATTAAGGATGGTTTTCGTGTTTACTCCAGTTGGGAAGGCAGTGTAACCGATCATAGCAAGTTTCTTGTGCAAAACAGTCGTTATACTAAGGCTGGATTTTTTGATCGATGCTCAGAGTTAGACTATGTAGGGGCCGCCAAAGCTTTGCAGACGGCAGGCTACGCGACTGATGCGAACTATGCATCGAAGTTAATCAGTATCATTGAAAATAACAGTTTGGCGCCATATGACCTTTTAGCAAATGCTATAGTTGAGGAGGATGAAACGAATATGCCAATGAAACTAGAACAATGGCAGTGGGATATGCTGCACCAAGTGATGGGGAAAGCGTATAATGCCGATCAACTGGACTGGAACTGGATGCAAAAAATAGTAGACAGGACGCTGACAGCTTCCGAGCTGGCCTTTTTAAATACTGTGTTGGATGGCCGTATAGACCGGAAGATAGAAGTTTAAGTTAGTAGAAATTGCTGATCCATTCCCACGCACAATAGACGGCGCAATATCTGCAACCGTCTATCCAGAAGGATCTATGGGGAAATAATGGACCAATTGGCGGCTGATCCATACCACATCGTATGATAATCTATCAAATTTGGAACGACTTATTACCCTTGGTAAATGCCTATATATTAAAACAGTCCAATCGCATGGCTTCATTGGTTCATAAACTACAGCAGCTAGAGCGGAAGGAGGAAGAAACTATGGGATTGGGAGTTGGAGCAGGCAGCTGTAGCTGTGCAGGTGTGTTTACTTCTACGGGTGTGATTCTCGTACTTTTCATCTTGCTTGTTATCGTTTCTCGTGCCTTTATCTAATGAACATCAGCCCGCTTTCCTTCGGGATTGAGGTTTTTTGTTTTGTCAGGGAATTTCTACGTACCCCGCTAGTTTTTTATTAGCGGGGTTCCAACCATTTAAGTATTCCCGCTGAGGCTAATGACAAAGCTTGGCGGCGATGATCTCGGCCTTCCCACTGTGCAGGGTTAAGACTGGCCAGTGTTTGTCCATTCAACAATTGAAATATACGAGCATAACCTTCACCCAATGTTCCCATCGGAGCAAAAGAAATTTCCCCATGGAACTCACCCCGATAAACATCCTCCTGGTCATCCGGGAATTGGACTGCGACTGCACTCACGAAACAGGCCTTTCGTTGGCCCTCTTTCAGACCGAGCATACGCTCAAGTATAATTTGGCTTCGATCATTATCGGTTCCCGCAGCAAACCGGGCGGTGCGTACGCCTGGAAATCCATCTAATGCATCAATGAATAAGCCGGAGTCCTCCCCAACGATAATGGTGTCAGATGTAGCCTTATTTTCCGATAATGTTGGCAGGGAAGAAGAGGCTCTAAGAGCAGCGGACATTTTCGCTTCTTTAGCTGCCCGGACCTCCCTAACCTTTAGCAGCGCATTTTCCTCGCAAGTTTTACCGGACTCCTCCGCCTCGGGTATCTCGCCGTCTCGCAGTATATGAATCGGAAGGCCAACCCCTTGCAGACCGTTTGCCATCCAAGCAAGCTTTTGGCGATTCCATGTTGCTAATAAAATTTCCACTGCGCTCCCACATCCTTCTATCTAATGTTGTTCCATCAATCCTATAGTAGTCAAAGTATTAATGGAATAAAAGGGAAGACAGAGCCCTATTTATTTCCCCTTTTTAAGGATAATCGGCCTGGCAGCGCACAAGATATGATTGGATTCGAAGCCATTGGTTCCCCAAAAAACCTGCATTCATACATCCTTTTGGCCGCTTTATCGTAGTAATCTTAAATACATGCAAATGTGCATCTCTTTTTTCATGCTTAGCTTAAACTGACCGCATTGAATGAAAATTACTGCACTTTAACCTTTATTTTTCTCGAATGCTACCATACTATAAAAAATAACTGCAGGTTTGCAGGAATTTATGCGGAATGATGGTCCGAAGAGGGCCAAGCGCTCACCGATATTTTTCAACAATAGAAAGTAAAATTATGGTAGTATATACAATGAAATAACAGATTTTATCTGTGGATATAAATCAAATAAATTCAAGGGGTCTTTTAATCGAATTATATGTTAGAGAGGAAATAAGAGAGGGAAATCAAAATATTTCAGAAGTGTAGCACATCTGAGATACAATCGAAATTCAATTATGTTACAATATAACAATATTTAAGAGATTTCGTCACTTTTTGCGGTTGCCCGGGAAATTATTTTAATAGTGTAGCAGCCAATGCCCTCAAATTTGTAAGTAGTTAAATCATAAGGAGAGACAACAATGGGGACAAGTATTATAGGGATTTTATTGATTCTTGCCACTTCTTTGCACTTTATTAGTACAGGCGATAATAGCTCAGTAACGCACAATAGTAATGTAGTGGAGCAGAAGATGGAGATAACCAAAAGTGAAAGTGCAAAAGAAGTAGTTATCGAGAAGAAATACACAAGTCCTCCAGCAATGATTATTGATTCGAATAAGTCTTATCAAGCTCTTGTCAAGACCAATAAAGGTGATATCACAATTGAGCTATTTGCAAACACGGCACCAAAAACCGTCAATAATTTTGTCTTTCTGTCAAAGGAAGGATTTTATAACGATATTGTATTCCATAGAATTATTAAGTCCTTTATGGTTCAAACAGGTGATCCTAATGGTAATGGTACTGGAGGTCCCGGATATAAATTCGAAGATGAATTGAGCTCAACGTATAAATACGAACCGGGTATTGTTGCAATGGCCAATGCAGGTCCTAATACAAACGGTAGTCAGTTTTTTATTTGTACGGGGGAAGACAGCAAGAGTCTGGATCAATACCCGAACTATACGATTTTTGGCAAAGTTACAGCTGGCATGGATACGGTATTAAAAATTGCCGATACAAAGGTTGAAAAGGCTAATAATACCGGAGAATTAAGCCATCCGTCTGAAAAAGTATTCATGGAGTCAATAACCGTGACAGAGAAATGATAATTGAAACGCCCATAAACCAACATATGTAACTACCGGTAATTTTTCGAATCTACTCCGAAGTAATCCATAGGCTTTTTTCTTTTGCAAATAGATCCCATATGATAGAATTTAATTAGAACTCAATGGGGGTGCAGCGGCATGATCGAACGGTATCCATTATTAAACGAAGCAGGACGCACTATGTGTGTATTTGAGAAGAATGGAAAATATTACGGACATATTCTCAAAGACCGAACGGAGAAAGCACCGGCTAAATTCATGTTCGAGACACCAAGATTCGATAGCCTAGACGCATTAAAAGCAGAGTATCCAGCGAAAGAGTCCGAGTAATGAAGTTTCATTTAGATATAACCTGACACGTCTAATAGTTGCATTTCTGAATAAAATATAAGAACTCGATTTAGTGGAGGGCTTATAATGACAAGGAAGACGGCAAACCATATTGGAGTAGCTTTGTATTGCTGCCTAATGATCTCCATTCCTCTCATGATTTATTTAGAGATCAATAACTACATACTTCTAGGTATACTAATGGTCTGCATCATGTTTGGATTATCAATGGGCTTACTTGCAGTATCTGAAATAGCGGATAAAAAAACAGAGAAGGTTGCAGCATCCAAGCGAAAATTACGTAATGAAAGTTAAAGAAGTAGATGTATCCCTTACTAGCTTAGGCTGGTGGGGATTTTTTTTGCTCATACTTAAAAATTACTATTGAAATTAGATTAAATGTTCGTTATTCTGGATAATATACAAACATATGTTCTCTTTTGAGCGGAGGCGATGTTCGTGACAGATAAGATGAACAAATACATTCAAACCAATCCAGCGCAATTAGTTACTCCCGGTGAGCTTCTATTAGTTAAAATGGAGCTTATTTTATCGATCATGCTTGATGTGCTTCAAAGTGATATTCAGAAAATTAAACAAGCTAACTTGAAGCTGAATGTTCTTTATGCCCTGAGTCTCAGCAATGCGCATGAAAGTGTCCACTCGGAATTGATGGAGCTTAGGGTAGAGTTAAAAAAACGAGACATCAAGATTTTAGAAGAAATTCGCGCCAAAGATGGCGTACAGGCTCAATTCATATGCCGTGGCTATGATCACAATCTTTTGATTCAATGGAAGAAGGTCAGAGCAGCCATTGTTCAAAAGGGTAGCCAGTATTGGGATATTTCATTATCAGATAGCGAGTGAACAATGAGAACAAATCTAGAAGAAAACAGTATATGGGAGTGTAGTGGAATGATGTTACCGGAACATAAGAATCGGATCAATAGAGTTTATGGACAGAAGAAAAAAATGAAATTGACTAAACCAGCGTTAACAGACGAGGAGCAGCAAGAATTATTCAGGAGATTAAAGGTCTCGAAATCGCAAAATCTGGAGGCTTCAATTACGTTGTTTAGAGATAGTGGAAACCGGACTATATTTGGAATTGTAACAAGTATAGATCCGCGATATGCTCTTATAAAAGTCGAGTCTGGACCTTCGTGGGAAGTATTTCAATTTTCAGATGTAATCAGGGTGGATTTGCATGATGCAGGATACTGAAAGAAAAATATTGCGCATCCTTTGGAACTTGTACCAGAATAATTGGTCTCGTCCTGATTTAGAGCACATTTGCCGGCTCTCTGTTCGCCCCCGACACCAAGTACGTTCTTGCATTAAGAAGCTAGTTGAAACCGGATATATTGAAGTGCAGCCTGGGGCTTTGCGCGTTATTCAAAGTCGGGAACAAGAGCTTCCACGGTGGAGACCGATGAACTAGTAGGGATCTGAGCAGTAACTGGAGTAGATACGCCACCATGTTCCATGTCTCCTAGAGCAATACCCTATCAGGAGCAGACCCGGATTCATTATGGTACTCACTGCAAATGAATTAAATAAATTTTGTTAAATGATGTAAATGGTTCGAAATCGCATTTTAACTGTATATTTGTTTCATTAATTTTCTGAGAAAATTGGATTTCATCAGTGATTTTTTCGCCAGGACTCAGTTCTTTATACGTGTGTAGCTTGCTGCTAATAAGAAAGTTGGGTTCTTGTACCATCCTAAAATGACTAGGGTTATAAATGATTTTTTTGTCGCCATTATTTTCAGTTGAAACGGTAACATAGATATATTCTAATCCCTTAGAGGCATCTTTAAAGTTTGCAGGCTCTCTTCTAATCCCTTCTATCTAAAAATTCCTGTCTGCAGCAGCTATGGTCTCGTTCATTTCAAATTCAGTTTTCGCTTTCTCAGCCGCAGCCTTTTTAGCAGCTTCTTCATCCATTGCTTTCTTTTTGGCAGCTTCTTCGGCTTTGATTTTCAAATCGGTTTCCTTTTTAGCTTTATCTGTTGATAGGGCATTGATATTCGCTTCTACTAAAGCTTTGGAGGTTTCCCTCGATTCTTCTGTGGACATAGATCCAAATGGTGGGATATAGGGGACTACTAACAAGATAATTAAAAAATAATAAAAACCAACTCCTGATGCCAGGAAAAAATACTTAAATAGGTTCACTCTCAATATTAACAAGATGATAGCTGGGACAAGTGAAACAACTCCCATTATTAAAAAGAGACTTCCCATTAGACTTTCTATTATTGTCGATGTCATGATTAATACCTCATTTTGTATAGGACTTTTTCTGGCAGTACTTGGCTTCCCTTACTGAGCCATCTACCCTTAGTATTTGGGGCAAGCTAGCTACTATAACGAAGAATGCAGGCCTATTATATCATTTCGGCGAAATATATGTAATATTATGGATGAGTTAATAGATCAATTTCATTCATGTTCTGATAGAATTGTTGGACGTCCATTTAAAAGACTTCATTAACTCAACAGATTGGATAATAGATATAAGTACTTTCGAATGATATCCTAAAAATTAATACGATTAAATATTAATGTTATTAAGTAGATTATAAACTCATTCCACTTCAAGATATAAATCAGGCATTGTAGGACGGGGAATTATTCCTGTGCTTATTTGAAAACTAGTAAGGGTGCAATAAAGGCGCTCTTCTATTCAGTGGATATCTAAGTTGGAAGTTGAAACATTGCTCCATATCTCAATAGGGAACGAAATGTCTTGCTTGCAAAGGGCCTATTATTTTAAAGTGTCCAATCAGTAAATCTGCAATATACATAATATGTTGTAGGCCAAATGGAAGGAGGCAGTTATCTATGGGGGCAAGTTGTGCAGGCGTAGGTCTTTGGACTAGCACGGGAGTAATTCTTGTACTGTTCATTCTTCTTGTTATTGTATTACGTTCATGTATCTAACAAAAGCTAGCCCTCTATCTTTCGGGATTGAGGGCTTTTTTCTGTTTGTTGTATTTAATTAATGGACTATAAGAACAACAGGGCTACTACTGTTGATGGAAGTCTATAATGCTCCCCATTGTCAAGACACGAAATTTTAAGGAATAAGTTAAGTACTCCTTTTTCAGTTTGTCAGCTTCACCGGTCTTCTTTTCAAAGACCAAGGAAGCACGCTCAAGAAATTCAGCTTTCCACCGGCTAACCATAACCGGACTCATTTCGTACTTAGCAGCTATTTCGTTCACGTTCTGCTCCTCCCGGAGGACCTCCAGCACAACCTTCGTCTTAAACTCTGAGGTATATCGCTTCCGTTTCTCCATGCTCTTGTTATAATTTATTTTTTCCCCTCCCATGTCTCAAGCTATGGGAGCATTATAGTCCCGCTTAATAGATTTGGTTAATTATTTCAAACCAACTTGCATTTTGGAATTTAATTTGTTTGCTTGGAAGGTTAATTGAGCAAAAGATGAGCCAGAACCTTCTCCTTTGTATCCATAGATAATTTGGTGAAACTTGTCTCCTTTAAAACCGACTTCCGACTTTACTTCTCCAGGTGTTCCCAATATTTCGGTCACTTGCTCGTATGTCATTCCGGATTCAAGCTTATCAAATTCAGTTTTTGTAATAGATGTTTTTGGTTTTTCCTCAGCTGGCGTGGACGCCACTTGTTGCTCCATTTTAAGTGCGGATACTGCTGCAGATTCCACTCTAGCGGGCTGTGTTGTTGTGACCGCCACAGAGGTGTTCATTTGGTTTATCGCCCCATTAACAAAACCAGCAATTATACAGAATACGCTCGTAAGAAGGAAGACTCCCCAATTTTTTTTGTTTACTCCAAACTTTCCAGATATCAGGAGTATTAATGTAGTAATTAAAGTGATCCCGATTCCGGTAAGCCCGAATATTAAGGTTAGGCTGCCGAGTAAATTTATTTTGTCGTTCTGAGTTAGAACTATTAATACTGCAAATAATGCAAACGGAATGGCGGTAGTAAGATATACCACTTTAAGCCATTTTACTTTTCGTTGTGATTTTAATTTCTTTGGTTTCATACTCCGTGCTAAATAGAGGTTTAAAGCATTTTTTACATGCGTTTCTCCCGGGTTCATTAGCTGTATCACAGAAAGCACATATGTAAAGTCTTTCTATATTTTTATTTACCTTATGTTTTTGAGCTGGGAAGGTTTCACTTAGTAACCATGTACCGCAACCAGTACAATATTTTTGACTTTCTTCATTTTTCATTTTACATACTGGACAGATATACAAATTTTTAGATTGACTCATTAAAGCTGCTCCTTCCCCGTTCCATATAAATAATTTGAGAATTAATATCTTTATCTTACCTAACTCTATTTCTTCACTGGAGTATATTCGTACTAATAGTTCCATATTCCTTCCACTATTTACCTTTATTTTGCGAAAAAATGGAATCTATCCCCATCGGGTTAACTCATGTACATAAAACTATTGGATTATCCTTAAGTTAATTAAATAACAAAAGAAACGGAACCATACGTTTATCGGTTCCGCTTTCTGCAGTATTATTTGTTCTTTTCATTCACCTTTTTACTTTTAAGACTAAACATCTCCAACTCCTCTTTAAGCCGTTACGTTAGAAATGGTCTTAGTGATGCAGAGTTATCAACAATTATTGAAGGCGTCATCAAAAAGTTTTCTGTAGTGATACATCCCAAACTGAATTTCCAATGGGTCTATTGTGCTCCAGAAGATTTCCTCATCGAATCCTTCAAAATCTTGAACTATATGTTCTGCAAGATTATGGAATGCATGTGCAATTCGATAAATTCTATAAAAGCTGTCCTCGTTGAAACTGCCACTGTTCTTTATATCTAATAAGGCTTGATAGTTCAGTGCTTTATATGCCCTTTTTCGGATGTCATCCATAATTCAACTCCGTTTCTTGCATGATACTCCATATTTTAACATAAAAAACAAGCCAAATCCGTTCAAAACGAAAGAAATGGATGATCCTTGCGAGCTTGAAGGTTCCATTTTTATAATGCGCTCTTTCATTGATTTTTTTCTTTAATTTTTTACACTATGATGAAAGCTGAGCAAAAACAGGTAGTAGATGAAATTCAGAAAAATTTCGATGAACTTAGCACAAATATTAGTGATATACCAAGGGGAAGGACGATTAATTTATCGAAAAAGGGATTTTGGAACCAAAATAATTTATAAGATCTATGGCACAACGGATGACTTTATATCATAGCCCCAATTATGAAATTTAAGATGCGAAAAATATCAGCTTGTTCTATTGGAATAGGCTGTTTTTCTTTGCGTATAAATAATTATTAAATCACGGAGGTGTCACGTTTGAAAACCAAAGCTAGGTTACTTGCACATTATCAAGAAGGACTACTCGAGAATGAATTAAATGAATTTTTGGATGACTTAGAATTAAATGGAGGCGAGATTATTGATATTAAATACAGCAGTGCTGTTTGTTTAGATAAAAACAGTAAAAGCAATGATGGTACACTAGAACTTTATTCAGTACTAGTGATTTATCAGATTGGAATTTGATTTTTTTTGTCGGCTCTCGAATAAATAATGCATCAGGAACTTTTGTTATATGGGATTGATTAATGGTGAAATTAGAATACATTGCGATATGTTTCATAATTTAATGACGACATTAAGGAGAAATAACAGAAAATATAAATCGAAAACGACATCGAATGTATCAGCGAATCTTACTAGTTACTTTTTAAGAATATTATTAAGCACCTTAACCGGTGCTTTTCTTTTTCCCAAGGTCGATCGGACAGTCGATTTGAAAGTACTGTGCTCATTTCCTCTATTTATATTTATATGAGCACAGCATTCTGGTGTTTGCTAATTACACGAGGATAAGTTGCATTAATCGATTATAAAGACCAATGAACGATCCCCCGAGAAATAAGTAATAAAGCACACTGCCACACATTGCAAGAAACAAAAATTTAATGATTTTCAATAATTTCGACCCCATTTTTATATAATTTCTTCTATGTTACTTGTTAAAGTTACTTTATAAATATGAAAACAGCAATGTTTTTTTCCGTCTTCTAAGTTTTGAAGAAAATCCAACTTATGACAAAGAAATGAATTATGAAATAGAATCATTGCCACACATCTAACTCAAACCAACGGTTGGAATACAAATGTAATGGTCGATCATATTTATGAATCGTTGGTCGAAAGTGTTTGAAAGCATGATGTGTTGTAGTCGATCCTGGATTGATTGGACATGACACTCATCAAAGGTAAGAAGCGCTAGAGGGTTGCCGGCGAAGCAGGCCAAAACGAAATCGTTTGTGTCATCGTGGAAACGAGCCAAGAAGAGGCCAAGCTGTTAACGTAGAGTCTGGGGCTCCTACGGAGTCACACTTACAGATGTTATCACTCATTATGTAACAGGGAATGGAGTCGGGAGGAATTAAAGAGAATAGTTGAAAAAAGTCATCTAAGCAGCCGGAAAAATGCAAAGGTTGTGATTGGGGTAAATAGGATGGACTGAAGCAGGTTTGTCCAAAGCAGTTGTGTGCGAAAGTTTAGTTGAACTAACGCTAAGAGACTGATCCTGGGGGAACTCGGAATCACTTAAAAATAATAAAAATAATCCCAAACCTTCAAAAAGGCAGGGATTATTCTTTTATTATTGCACTTTATTCTGTTTGAAATCAAAACCGCCGTTAATTAGAGGAGTTTTGTTGCCCTTTTCATCAATTGTAGAGTAACTTAACTGGATCTTATTAAACTCCAAACTAATGGTTTCATTTGTATTGTTAAAGTCATAGTTGGATACAACCACATCACTTAATTCTATAGTTAATAAAGGAGTGGGGGATTCACCACGAGATACGAATACAATTTTTCCATTTTTCATATGTTTGCTGGTTAAAGTATTCAGAAATAAAGGTACTGATGAGGAATCGAATTGTTTAATGACCATAAACTCTTTGACCGTGGGTTTTCCAGAAGCACCACCACCTCCGTTTGAGTTTGATGAGGTATTAGAAACTTCAAAATGAATACCAGAGAGGACAATCCACTTTTCAAATTTTTCAGCTGTTGCTTCACCTTCAATGCCTTCTAACTTCATATAAACATCGTAGTTAAGATCAACTTCGGTCTTGCCAGTTGTTGCTGCAGCAGCGGGAATCACACTAAAAGTTAGCATCAATGTCCATGTAATCAACATGGATAGAAGCATTTTTTTTAATGTTATCATGAAAAATCACTCCTCATTAAATATTGATACAAAATTATTGATATTCAACGGAATGATGTTAAATGCAAGCCTGACAAAGAAACATCAAAACATTAATACAACTGATTTTTTGACAAATGATCCATCAGAAGGAAAGAGGGCTTTTTTGTTGTTATGATCAGGAAAATTTTCCTTAGCCTTAATAACAATAGACGGTGCAATAAATGCAACCATCTATTTAGAAGGAGAACTATGGGATGTGGAATTACTTGGAGAATGGTCCACACTACATTTTATGAAAATCCATCCAATTTGGAACGACTTATCCCCTCTACCGATGCCTAAGTTTTGAATAAGTCCAATCTCTAAAAACTATGTGTTCATAATATACAGAATGTTAACGAAAGGAGGCTGAAACCATGGGACTTGGAGTTGGAGGAATTGGTGGTGTAGGTAGCTGTAGCTGCGGTGGATTTTTTACATCTACTGGTGTGATTCTTGTACTTTTCATTTTGTTGGTAATTGTTTCTCGTTCATTTATCTAATAAAAAAGCAGCCCTCTTTCCGTTTGAACTGTGACCCAATTTATGGACACGTAATAAAAAGCTACTAGGCTGAAAGAAGATGACTTCTGTATTCATCAGGGGTCATCTTTTTTAATCCCCACTGGTAG